>CAYVRA010000001.1:0-31924 GCA_964452965.1 uncultured Saccharimonas sp. (SeqCode)
ATCGTCCCAATCCTTCTCGGACATTTTAATCATAAGCATATCCTTTGTAATACCCCAAAGTGGTCGGCTTTTAGCATTAATAATTTTGCCGCTAGGGGCAGTGCTCATCGCTGTAGTTATCTTGGAGTTTAAAAAGTTTTCACCTTTTTTCCCATGTTTATCATTATTGAGCCTTATCTATGCGATAGCAAGCTATATAACTTATCACGTAAGTGTAGTTTTTCACTAATGATTCCGAATAGCGAGCGAGGCTTATTATGCCCGCTCGCTACTCATCAGATTATTACAGCGCACATTGCGCTGAAATTTTACCTTCCGAAATTTTCTCGGGCGGTTTTAAATATAGATTTTTTACCACTTTAATGGCCATTTAAATATAAATAAAACAGCCCTAGCCTAAATTATGAAGAAGGAGAGATGGAAAATGAGAATGGCGACCTTTTCAATAGTGATGTTAATGATATTGATCATAGTGACTTTGCTACGAGCTTTTATCTAGAACCATTAAGCATTATACATCTATAGGTAGGATATATAGCTTACCACGTGACTTTTCACTAATTGCACTGAATGGCGAGCGAGGCTTATTATGCCCGCTCACCATTCATCATCTCAATGTACGCTATTGTAATAATCTGATTTTTATTTAGCATTTAATTCCAACTTTTGCGAGGCCTGTCCTTGCAAATGGGTTTTTTATGTTATGGTTACGTTTTAAACGCTAACCCTACGAAGCCTTGGCGAATTAGGGCTATTTTTTCGTGCTTAATTCGACTAATCGCTCGACGGCTTTCTCAGTCAATAATTGATTAGCAACCTCTTGACGAATTTCAGGTTGTTCGAACTGCTTTAACGCTTCAGGCGATTTAGCATATTGCTGACGATATGTTTCAATACGAGCATCCAGTTCAGCGCTAGTAGCCTCAATTTTTTCTAATTTGCTAAGTTCAGCTAACACCAAACCAGCTTGGACACGTTTAATCGCAGCATCTTTCACCTCAGTTTCAATCCATTTTTCTTCAGATTCAAAACCCTTATTTTCAAGATATTGCGCTAATGACGAACCACGATACATCAAATTATTTGTAAAATCTTTTTTAATCGATTCAGTTTGATCAGCAATTAAAATCTCGGGTACCGGCACATGACTCAATTTAATCAACTGACTAACTAAGCTATCTTTTAGCTTATCGCTTAACTCACGCTCTTTTTGAGTGGTTAGTTCGCGCTTAATATCAGCTCTTAAGTCAGCAGCAGTCTTGAATGGGCCAGCCTTGGCAGCCAGCTCATCAGTCAACTCGGGCGTCGCAACTTCTTTTACAGCCACTAACGTGGTTGTAAATGTAACTTTAGCACCCTTTAATTCAGCCGAGCCGTAATCAGCAGGGAAAGTTAAGTCAAGGTCAAAAGCATCACCAGCCTTATGGCCAACAACGCCTTCTTCGAAGCCAGGAATAAATTGGCCAGATCCAAGAGTTAATGGGTAATCGTTACCGGTGCCACCGTCAAACGCCACGCCATCTTTTTTGCCAATAAAATTAATTACGGTTTCGTCGCCCATCTTTGCGGCACGATCTACGTCTTTCTTTTCGGCAAAGCCCTTACAAACTCTTTCGATAATCTCATCGACTTCAGATTCGGCAATATTTATTTTTTCAACAACTGCTTTTAGTTTTTTATAGTTACCTAATTTTACCATTGGCAAAATATCAACTTCAGCCGTAAATTCTAGCATTTCGCCTGGAACCATTTTTTTAACCTCAACCGCTGGACGATCTAAAGCTCGTAACTCTTTTTCGACAAAGGCTTCAGCCACAGCTTTACTAATAGCATTATTTAAAGTCTCTTCATGCAACGTCGCTGGATCGATATTCTTAGCAGCTACGGCAACTGGGGTTTTGCCTTTTCTAAACCCCGGAACCTTTACTTCGCGTGCTAATTTATTAGTAGCGACTTGCTCAGCAATTGCTAATTCTTCGGCGTTAACTGAGATTGTTAATTCAACCCGAGTATCGGATAAGTTTTTGACAGATATTTTCATATTACTCCTTAATTAATTTCGTAAGCTCTGTAAAGTTTACCTTGTATTCTTCACTTTTGGCAATGTTTTTTATTGTATAAATACCAGACTTAACCTCGTCTTCACCTATAAACAAGATATATGGAATGCCCTTTTTAAGAGCAGTTTTTAATTGTTTATCAAATTTCTTTTCAGACAAGTTTAGCTCGGTATTTATGCCAGCATCACGCATTTCGGATGCCAATTTAAGCGCCTCGCGTGACGCATCACCCAGCGTGACTACATAAACATCTGTTGACGACTGAAGTTTTGGCAATAAATTATGAGTTTGTAAAAAGTTTTCCATGGTCGTGCCACCAGGCGCTACGCCAACAGCCGAAACTGGCTCGACGCCGAATAATCCAACCAAGCCGTCATAGCGACCGCCACCAAATAACGCCCGATTATTATCTGGATGGTTGTCAAACACCTCAAAAACCATGCCGGTGTAATAATCAAGCCCGCGCATTAATGTAATGTCAAAAGTTAAACTTGTAATGTCAGCTTTTTCTAAAATCGTAAATAGCTGTTGGATTTCATGAACGGCCGAGCTAGTTAAAATTTCATTTGGCAAATCAGCCATTGTTTTAGCGGATAATAATAATTTAATCTTTAAAAGACCAGATTCGGCGTTATCGCCAAAAATCTCTTTGGCTTGATCAATAAAATCATCTTCGGAAATTTTATTTCGTCGATCAAATAATTTAGCCATTAATTGCGCGCCACTGGCGTCCAATTCTAGATATTGAGCCATCATAAAATTTATTAACTTGCGATTATTTATTTTAATCGTGTAATCTTCGGATTTAGCACCAAATTTCTTCATAATTTTATCAGATAGCATAATAATCTCAGCCTCGGCCGCAACGCTATCATCGCCAAATA
Organism: uncultured Saccharimonas sp. (SeqCode); assembly: GCA_964452965.1. Taxonomy (GTDB): domain Bacteria; phylum Patescibacteriota; class Saccharimonadia; order Saccharimonadales; family Saccharimonadaceae; genus UBA1547. Next base: position 2,945 of record CAYVRA010000001.1, read on the forward strand.
TATCAACATTTAATTGCCAAAATTCTCGCTCACGACCACGCTGAGGGCGTTCGTAACGCATAAAATTGGCGATTGAGTATAAACGAGCAGGATAAGCTAGTTCTTGGCGTTTTGCGGCCACCATTCGGCAAATACTTGGCGTCATCTCGGGTCGAACCGCTACAGTTCGACCGCCACGATCAGTAAATATATATGTTTGCTCGTTGACTAATTCATTACCGCTTTTGGCGGCATATAATTCAAGCGGCTCTAATACTGGCGAACCGTACTCTTCATAACCGAATGATTCCGACACACTTTTCCAGATAGAAAAGATATAATTTTGTATTCGTTTATCTTCAGGATAAAAATCCCGTGTACCTTTGTATGGTTGTGATGATAAGCTTTTCATTAATACAATTTTTACATTTTTATCTGTTTATTGCAACATTAGTAAATCTTAAAATAAAAAGGCCTTCTCTAAGGAGAAGGCCTGACCTAAGTGGTCGATTAATAGAAAATTTTAATACTCTCCAGCCCGTAAGTTCCTAAAAACCGGCCTAATAGCCCGACTGCTCATATTAACCCCGCGTACGCCTTCTATAAACACATAAGGTTTACAAGAAATATTACAGGTTGAAAGCATTATTTGTCTAGCATCAGCGCCATGCCCAAATGTAAATGCCGGCACTAGTATACTCCCGACCAAACTTAAGAGATCTGGATATAAGACTATAGCATTAAAAATCTCAGTCCCCGCCCAGTATGATCCTTCTTTTAGGTCGTTCGACTCATTTAATAAATCCAGCACCGCGAAGCGAACGCCGCGAAGATAAGGTGCTGTATCTATAATAAAATCATCTTCATCCTTTTTGAGATGGTCTCGCATACAACCATGGCTAAATTCTTCATCGTAAACTTGCCTCACTAGGTTAAGATGTCCATCGATATTCCGCCTGTAGTGCATAAATCCGCTGTCTTTAGACTTGGAGTGCGAATCAACATAGATCACAGGTATACATAGCTCCCCTTCCTTCAGTACGAGATTGTTTGGAATTAAGGTATTACACACATCATCTGTCGATATACCCCAGTAATCCATAGCTCGAATAATCTTCTCTGTTTTTAACAAAAGTTGCCTTAGTGATTGGCTAGCTACTATTTCTTTAAACAACGATAAATCTGTCATTATCAAGACTCACCTCTTTCAAATATTTTCGCCGATTTTCTTTTATTAAGAACGGCGCTCCGACCACCATCAGGGCGCCGTCCTTAAAGTAAGTATTAAAATGTTAAAGTTCTATTATGGCGATAGTATTACATAAAATAGATAATCGTGCAATAACTCAGATTTTAAATTTTGCCGTTTTGCTGCAACCAGACATACATTACAATGCCAGCCGCAACACCGACGTTAACCGATCTTGTCGAGCCAAATTGCTCAATCATTACTGTTTTTACTGCGGCATTTTTCATATCTTCACTCAGGCCTGGCCCTTCACCGCCAAAGACTAATACTGATTTAGCCGGTAAAATAGTCTTTGATAAAGATAAGGCGCCATCAACAATATCAATAGCGATAATCTCACGTTTTTCAGAGTTCATAGCCGCCACAAAATCATCAACCGTTGCATGATGTAAAATATTCATATATCTATCCGTTACCATTGCCCCACGGCGATTCCAGTGGCGCTTGCCAATAATATGCACAGTTTCGACATTAAAAGCATTAGCCGCCCGAACAATGGTGCCAATATTTAAATCATGTTGCCAGTTTTCAATAGCGACATGCAATGAAGCCCGACTTTTATCCAGATCCGCTTTTATAGCCTCGACAGTCCAATATCGATATTTATCCAAGACATTCCGCCTGTCGCCATCAGATAATAAATCAATATCATAATTAGTATTAATCGGCCACGGTTTTTTATGTGGCCCAACGCCAATATTGTCATTCATACACCGATTATAACTTATAAAAAAATAATAGCCCCCAGTTAATACTAGGGGCTATGCTGAACTTGATCAAATAGCTTAAATCGGTGAGTCATTAACATAGACAGTATCATCAACTAACCTTATAGTAATACTGGCAATAATCTTGCCTGGCTCTAATGGGTCTTCAATGACAACGTTAATTGGTTGATCTTTTGCCATTAAACAAATCTTAGGGTTTAGCGCTAAAAACCAAATTGACGTGCAATGTAGTTTTGGCCCGCTAAAATCTAGAGCGTAACTTGGCTGGCTAAACTTTTTAAAATCCAGCCTAACAGGATCTAACCTCCGCAATCTATTTTCCATAGTAACTAAATTGGTCAGCCTGTTTATAAGTCCGTATTCGAATTTAAACTTTAATTTAAGTTCATCGTTTACAAAGCCGCCGAGCCAATCAATAGCCTCAAATACGTTATATGTCATATCATGTCCTATCCATATATCTACCCCGACCAAGTAATCATCATCATGGGAAAACGTCTCAAGATTCTTTGCTAACTGGAAAATTTGGAGGTCTTTTAAATTCCACCCCCTATAATAAGCCCTTTCTTTAATCCTGGCCGCTAGTTTATCTAGTGGCGTCAATAAATTAAAAATATCATTTTCTATCATGACTTACCCCCCCTGCCGTAGCTATCAGTAAACTGATGCTCAAACCTTTGTTTGAATTACGGCACCACATATTCACATCCATAAATACAAGGCGCCGAATTCAAAAGCTATTTGATTTTTAAGGTTCAATCTACCGTCTGGTAGTTTAATTGCGCACAAACTGGCATAAAACAACCCTGAATACGTCCAGGGATTTAGTTTAGCTAATCAGCACAACCTATTTCTGAATAATACTACAAATAGCACAATATGTCAAGCAGGATTAAAGGCCTCACGTATTAAATACGTGACACTAGGGTTTTAAACAAGGCCTAGAATATAAACTTTAGTGATTCATTTTAAAGTTCTAGTTTATATCTATGACACTAAAAGATAGCCAGTACAATAAATAAGAGACCCTGACGGCCTCTTATTTAAATTAAAGTTGTAAGCTAACAACTATATTGTGCGTTAATTGCGACAATTTGAGCCTGAAGTGACGTAATTTGAGTGTTTATAGTTGCCATTTCTGCCTGGATACCAGCCACATCACTAACCGCACCAGATGTAATTTTTTGTTGCATACTAGCCGTTAATGTAACTATCTGAGCTTGAAGTGAAGCCATTTGAGTATTTACAGTTGCCATAGCGGCAGCTTTATCAGCTACGCATGTAGCAGCAGTAGCTGGAGCTACAGTGGAAACCTCTTCCGCTGGAGTTGCTGTTGGATTTTCGACTGCATCAATACCACGTTCTCTTGCAGCATTAACAGCATCAATACCTTCCTGTAATACTTTATCGGCAGCGGCCTTATCTGCAGCTTGTTTATCTGAAGCTGATTTCCAATAAACGAACCCCAGGCCGCCTATTACGACCACAACTACGGCCGCAATGATTATTATTAGATGTGCCATTCCTGATTGAGATTGTTTTCTGTTCACGAGATACCCTTTCGTAAAATTTACTATTGGGAATAATTATATAGCCCCCCCCCGAAAAGCACAAGCTTTATTTAAGCAAGTTGACCTAGAGGGCGAAAAAAGATAGCATAAGTAGTATGAAAAAATACTCACAAAAAAATAAGAGCAGCTCAAAAAACAAATAAATTCATAAATTTTATAAAAAATAAGAATAACAGACCTGTCGTATTTATATCGGCAGCTATATCGTTAATTGTAATTTCGCTTCCCATTAGCATGTACGCCACAGGCAATTTAAGGCTCGTAAATGGTCACTTATATTCAGGTAAAGAGGCTCAATTAATTACTAACATAGAAAAGATAACTGGCAAGGCAGTAGATGATCAAACTAAAATAAATGCAGCCATAGACACGTTAAATAGTGGCGCCAGCGTAGAAAGTGCCGCTCAAACTTCGTCAAGCAATAATACAAGCGCAACATCAACAGCCAATGCCTCCTCTGCTACTGCAAATGCGGCAAATGCAGCCCAAGCCGCTGCCGAGGCTGCCGCTGTAGCTGCCGCAAATCCAAATGACCCTGCAGCCGCCGCCACTGCCAAGGCTGCCGCCGACGTAGCAAAATCAGCTGCCGATGCCGCTGCCGCGGCTAACGCCAAAGCGGCCGCTGATGCAGCCGCAGCCCAGGCTGCCACCGATGCTGCAAATGCAGCAGCCGCTCTGGCATGCACAAATCAAAATAGCGCTCGAACAGCCGCACTTGCGCCAGTACAACAACAAATAAATAGTATAACTCAGGAAATACAAACAGCAAACGCACAGCGATATGCATTACTGCAAGCGTCAATAGCGAATCAAACTCCATTAGACCAAGCAACATATGATGCATATGCTGCACAAACAACCACATGGAGCAACCAAGTAACTAACCTTACGGCACAATATAATGCGCTGAGCACACAGTACCCAGCTTGTAATAGTTAAAATAAGTTTCTAAAATAAATAGCCCTCATTAGCCAGAGGGTTATTTTATACTTTAAAAATATGTAACAATTTGTTACAATATCTCTACGCGCGAGTGGTGGAATGGTAGACACGCTAGCCTTAGGAGCTAGTGCCGCAAGGTGTGAAGGTTCAAGTCCTTTCTCGCGTACCAAACTTAATTATTATAAATAAGAAATAAGAGGCTATCCGGCCTCTTATTTTTGTCTACTCAAAAATAGGCTTATGCTTTAGGTTATTAAGATAACTAACTTATAATACACCCAGGCAAGAACCTACCTTTTTGATCGATTTTTAATTTAGTAAATATTATAATTTTAACCATTATCTTCCCGCTTGTGCTATCATAAAGATAGTAAATTTGGGGGAATTTTGACTAATGAATAAAATTGCACAGTATCTAAACGAACATATTCTAGGTGAAGTAAGTAGCAATAAATCTATACTGGATCAATTCTCACGCGATGGTAGCGTGCTTAGCGTAAAACCCGAATTAGTTATCAGCCCCAGGACAACTAACGATATCCGCAAAATCGCCCGATTCACCTGGCAATTAGCCGAAAAAGGCCATGTCATGCCAATTACAGTTCGAGGTAGCGGATCGGATAAAACTGGCGCCGCTATTGGCAAAGGTATTATCGTCAGCACCTTAGCTCATTTAAATAATATTATTTTTGTAAACTTGCAAAAAAAAGAACAATTTATACATGTTCAGCCAGGCATAAACATTAGAACATTAAATGAAGTTTTAAAATCTCATGGATTAATTGTTCCTGGCGACTTCACATCCGAAGCTTACAGCACCTTAGGCGGCGCGGTCGCCAATAATTACAGTTCGGTCGGCAATATGCTAACACGAATGGAAGTTGTTTTAGCTAATGGCGACCTAATTGAAACTAGCCGAATCAGTAAACATGAATTAAGCAAGAAAAAAGGGCTACAAACATTCGAGGGAGAACTTTATCGCACAATCGACGGCGTTATTGAAGATAACGAAAAACTGCTAGCCAGCAAAAACAGCGACCTGCCAAATAATACCGGTTATTTTGGAATTACAAAAGTCAAACAACGCGACGGATCATTTGACCTAACGCCATTAATTATCGGCAGCCAAGGCACACTTGGAATTATCTCTGAAATCGTTATTAAAGCTAATTTTCATAACAACCAAGAATCCGTTTTGGTGGCCACATTTGAAAACAGCCAAACTTCTAGGACCGCGGCCGACAGTCTACTGCAGCTGCAACCAAAGCAACTGGACATAATTGACGGAAAAATCTTTGAAAAAGCCAACGAAATTGGCAAACACTATGTATTCACTGATGATGTTAGCGAAGTTAATTCAGTTTTATATATAAGCTTCGGCGATTTTAGCGAAGGCGCTAGACGACACAAGATGAAAAAAGTAGCTAAAATTATAGCAAAACTAGATATAAATGCAAAAATATTCACCAGTAATGACCACGCTATTGAAGATCTTTACGCAGTTCGTGAGGTCAGTTCGGTTGTGCTACAATCCGAAACTGACGGCGAATCTATGCCACCACTGATCGACGGTATTATCACCCCATCCGACAAACGAGAAGAATTAATCGCCTCGTTAAAAGATTTGGCCGATAAAAACCATATCGACTTGCCTATGCAAATTAATTGGCTAACTGGCATAATTAACACGCGCACCGGATTGCAATTGCATAATATTACCGATAGACAAAAATTATTCAAACTAATAAATGATTGCGCTGAGTTGATCGCAAAACTAGATGGTAATATAACAGCTGATTCGGGCGAGGGACGTCTAAAAGCCCCCGCAATTTATTCTCAAACAGATACCGAGATGCTTGAAATTTACAAACAAATTCGCGAAGCTTTTGACCCATTCGGCACATTAAATCCAGGCGTGAAACAACCAGCTGAGCTAAAAACTTTAATAGCCACCCTAAATCCAAACTATAGCCTAGCTGACATAGCCAAATACGCACCACGAATTTAAAGTAGATTATAAATCTTAGATCATAGAATAATCTCAACACAATATCTTAATTGTAATATAATAATATCAATGCGCGCGTGGTGGAATGGTAGACACGCCAGCTTCAGGTGCTGGTGCTAGCAGTAGTGTGGAGGTTCAAATCCTCTCGCGCGTACCAAAAAAATGATAGCCGTAATGCTGTCATTTTTTGTTGTTTTTTGACCTGTCCTTCATCGCTAAAAAGTAAAACATAGCGTAGCGTAGTTGACAATTCATAACATTTATGCTATTATTAAATCCTATCTGAATATAGCGTATTTAGGTAAGAAAATTGAAAAGGTCGTGTATTAAATGAAGTACGTAATTGAGTACAAGCCAGATCCAGATTATGCGATAATCCATCTATCAAAAAGGATTATCGGAGAGAAAAAAGTTTCAATTGGCGGCGGCCTCGAAGTGCTATATGGCAAAAATGCAAAACAACATGCTTTTGCACAAAAAATAGCGCATATCGATGGAGTTACGGAACTTGACATTGATGGATACAAAATATCCATAAGAAAAGGCAAAGTGTTCGACTGGCCGGAAATTTTACCAAAAACAATAGACATCCTGGCCGAATTTGCCGACGGTGAAAGCATGATCGAAAAAATCATACCAAAAGAGGATAAAAGACCGAAAATTATTCAAGATCTTTCTAAAATATTTAGTCAGTCACCGTCATTTGAAGATGATGATGAAGATGATGAAGATTATAATAATGAGGAAGATGAAGAATAAAACACTAAAGATCGCTGACAAAGTCAGCCCCCCCCTAATAAGATATTAGGGGGTTATTTTTTTGATATAATATTTTTATATGACCTTAAAAATTATCACATCTAATAAATTAGACGGCTCAATGAAATCTAGCCATGGTTTAAATTTTGCAGAAAATAACAAAAAGCGCATAGAATTACTTGAAAAAAATCACATAAATCCAGATGACACTACACTAGTCAGACTTAGCTATGACGGCGAAGATTACAAGCGCTATTTTACTATCAACGATAACCTCAAAGGCGACGGAATAACCATAGAGTCAACCATAAAAGCTGACGCCCTTGTCGTAACCGAACCAAATCACGCGCTATTTCTCCCCCTGGCCGATTGCATTGGCGCGGTCATATACGACCCTATTTTAAATATCCTAATGGTTTCCCATCTTGGCAGACACAATCTGGAACAATATGGCGGCACGGAATCTATAAATTATCTAGTTAAAAATCACAACGTAGATCCAAAAAGATTAACCGTATGGCTTAGTCCATCGGCCGGCAAAGATTCATATCCCGTTTTTAAATTTAATAATCGAAGCCTAAATGAAGTCGCAGTCGAGCAATTAATAAGAGCTGGCATACTATCTAAAAATATAACAGTATCACCTATCGATACGACTAAAGACAAAGATTATTACTCCCATAGCCAATTTCTAAAAGACAAACGAGGAAACGACGGTCGATTTGCTATAGCCGCATATTTTTCTTAAATCAAATAAAATAGCCCCGACTTACCCACGCTGGTTGCGTAGGTGCCGGGGCCGTAAAGCGTTTTAGAAAGAAGTGATTAACAGGTCGGATAGTCTGGCCGGCCTTCAATCCATTCGTGGCCATGTCCTGGCCTAAGTTTCATAGGAACTTGCACCTCGCACAACGGACAAGAACCCGCTTCGTAGACATTAAATCCATCAACATCCAGCAATGAGCAAAGCCATGGGACATCTACAGTTTCAGCGATCACTTCTTGATCTCGCCGAGCCACTACGACAACGCCTTCGACTTTTCCGCCGGTTTTTTCGATAAGCTGTTTAACCAACCTTACACTTTTTGCAGTCGTCAGTAAATCGTCGATGATATAGCATCTCGCGCCATCTATTATTTCGGCAAAGTTCAACTTCGGGTTCCATTCTGCAAAATCGTCACCTTCCGGATTTTTTTTCATATCGCACCAGGTAAAATTCTCAAAATCTCCTGCAATGGCAGCAAATTCCGCAAGTGTTCGCCCTAATGTTTCAGGACCAACCAGAACAACGCGTTTTTCATAGTCACCATCAGATAATGTGTTTTCGATGTCGTTTTCACGCCCATCAATTGCAGCTGCTATCATTTTACCTATTTCATTTAACACATTAACATGACCAGCAAGAACTCTGAGGTTAATATAACCATCTGAGTGTTTGCCGCTCGTTAGAACAAGATGACTGCCTGTAATAGCAGCGTTAAATTCTTGCAATTGCTCTTTTAGCCATGCTTGATCTTTCATACTAACCCACCTCCATTAACATTTTCCCAAATTCGCCCAAGATTGCCATAAAAGTCATTATTCTTACTAAGATCACGACCAATAACGAGCCTGGTTGCACAATTTTTAAATGCAGCATAAGGCGTATTAACATTTGCTTGGTCATCACTGCCACTTGCAGGTAATCTAATTGCTGGGGTATTAATACCTAAAGCATTGTTAATTTCATGAACATTCAATGATTCTTCCGAAGAACATACCACATCTGTACAGCCGCAATCAAATGCAAGTTTAGCATAATCCAAGACAACTTCCATCCTGGATTTGCCATATTCCATTAAAACAGCGCTTTCTCTCTTAGGGGTAAGTAGAGTTACAGCACAAGAATTTGTACCTGCATCTTTACACAACTTAGAAAAATCATGTAATAGGTCTAACGGATCTTCTGTTGGATTAGGGTTAAAATAACCTGGAGCCATACGCGTATCGCTACTGCCGGCCATAACATTTAACATCCATGGCTGACAATCAAGATACAGTTTTGTAATTTCAAGTATCTTAGACGGTATCTCAGCGAATTTCGTGTCAGCAAAAACTGCAACACCCAATCCTTGAACTTCTTTGATTATTTCTCGACCATACTTCTCAAAAAATAATCTATCCAACTTAACAGCAACCTCATCTTTTGGAAAATCACCATTAATTACTTCACGCAACACCTCTAATGTTACGTCTGCAGACCAAATAAACTTGCCTTGAAAATTTTCAAACAACCTAAACACGTCCTTTCTTCTTTCTAAATTGTAAAATACCCGTATTTTACGGGTCCTTCTCATTCTCCTATGAGATTAACAATATTATAACACTTTTTAGACAGTAATCAAAAATAGCGGCCAAAACCGCTATTTTTTTCGGTAGAACGCAAGGGACGCTGTTCCGTAGCTACGATTGTCCACCACAACAATTCCATTGACGGGCGGCACCTCACCTTTACCTGGGTAAGATAATACCATAAGCCCATTTGGTTTTAACAGCCCTCCTAGCCGGGCCACTGTGGATAACTGCAAATTATTATAGGGTGGGTCGGCAAAAATAATGTCGTAAAAATTACCTTGATTTTTATCAATCCAGGTGCTAACACCCATAGAATATGTTGTTGTTTTGTCATCAACGCCCAAAGCCTGTATATTCTCTGTTAAAATCCGTCCCGCTACCCTGTCACGTTCAATAAACACAACAGATTTAGCACCACGGCTTAAAGCCTCTAAGCCTAATGATCCAGTACCAGCAAAAGTGTCTAAAACTTCAGCATCCTCAAATTCACCACCAATAATACTGAATAATGAACCGCGGATACGATCGCCCATCGGATGAGTGATACGGCCATCGGGCGCCTGAATTGTGCGACCACCAAATTTTCCAGCTATAATTCGTAGATTCATTTTATTCCTAATTTAGCGTAGTTAACCTTTGATAATATTGAACTTGATCAGCCAACTGCTTATATTCTAACAGATTACTACCAGACTCAACAAAAGCCTTGGCCTGCATCGATGCACGACAAATTAGTTTAGTATCAGCTAGCGTAGCAATTTGCAGATTTAATGCACCATGCTGGGCTTTGCCATAAATCTCACCAGAGCCACGAAGTTTTAAGTCGACCTCGGCCAAATAAAAACCATCGTTGCTTTTTTCGATTTCTTTTAGCCGCTGAGTCGGTTTAGCACTAGTACTAGTAACTAGGTAGCAATAGCTTTGATGAACACTACGGCCAACTCGTCCTCGCAATTGATGAAGTTGAGACAGGCCAAATCGATCGGCATTTTCAATCATAATCACAGTCGCATTTGGCACATCAACGCCAACCTCAACAACCGTTGTGCTGACCAAGATATCGAATTCATTGGCCGCAAATTTTTGCATAACTTCACTTTTTTCGGCTGGTTTTAGCTTGCCGTGAAGCAACCCAATTTTACGGTGTTTAAAGATTGAGTTTTGTAATTTTACATGTTCAGCCTTGACACTTTTTATCTCATTCTCAGGATTATCGTCAATCAGGCTGCAAATAACATAAGCTTGTCGACCGATAGCCAGCTGTTCGTCAATCTCGGCATATAACTGCGCCCGGCTGTTTGGCGACCAAATCTTGGTTTTTATCGGCAAACGACCCGCCGGCAGTTCATTCAAAATACTAATATCTAGTTCGCCATAAACCGTCAATGCAAGGCTTCGTGGTATTGGAGTTGCCGTCATCGCCAACATATGCGGCATATATTGTGATTTTTTAAGCAATTCCTGCCGCTGGTTGACTCCAAAACGGTGCTGCTCGTCAATTACTACAAAACCAAGTTTGTGAAATTTGACTGATTCTTGAATCAGGGCATGCGTGCCGACTACAACCTGAACCGTGCCGTCTTGAATATGATTATAAAGCTCTTTTCTAGCCGTGCCTTTAACGCTACCTGTTAATAAACCGACACTTAAACCAAAAGGTTGTAGTAACTTAACTAAAGTTTCAGCGTGTTGCGACGCCAGTATTTCGGTTGGCGCCATAATCGCCGTCTGCAAACCAATATGCGCAACCTGGCAAGCAACCAACCCGGCCACAACGGTTTTACCAGACCCAACATCACCTTGAAGCAACCGATTCATTGGAGTTTTTTGTTCTAAATCTTGGATTATTTCCCAGGCAGCAATTCTTTGTGAATTGGTCAATTTAAACGGTAGTTTTTTCACAAAATCGCCCACAATACTTTTATTAAACGGTATTTGCCAGCCAATTAATTTTGCGTTTTCTTGGCGATTCAATTGGCTAGCTAGTAATAATTGAAATAATTCCTCAAAGGCCAGGCGTTCACGAGCTTTTTCGATATCATTAATATCTTCTGGGAAGTGCATCGTCAGGATTGCCTGACTGCGAGATATTAGCTTCTCATCTTTAATAACCTTAACCGGCAAAGTCTCGGACAGCATCGAAATTAACGGACGAAGTTCGTTTAAAATCTTACGCACGATTGGTGTTTTTAAACCTTTAATCGAACGATAAATTGGTAGAATTCGATCAGTTTGGACTGGCATATCTTTCACCAGTTCGGCACTAGGATTGGTTAATTGGTAGCGATTGTAACTAAACTCAAATTCACCCGAAAAAAAGAACTCTTCGCCAGATTTTAATTGAGTCTCGCGATACGGTTGATTAAACCAAACCGCTTGAATTTTGCCAGTATCATCAAATAAAGTTGCTGTCGTAATGCGCAAACCCCGACGAACAGGTCTGGTTGAAATTTTTTCACAACGCGCCCTGATCGTCATCTTGCCGGGATGTATGTTAATAATCGACGTAACCTGCGAAAAATCCTCATATGCTCTAGGTAAAAAATCAATCAAGTCGCCGACTGTATCAATTCCAGCCAAAGTGAATTGAGCCCCGATTTTTTCGCCAACACCTTTTATTCTCGCCAATGGCGACAGTAGATTCATAAGTATATTCTAACAGTAAACGATTAACGAACTAAAACGAAACTGTTTTTACCTTTTTTAATCAAGATTGTCATACCAATAATCATATTATCAGTAACTTTTTTACCATTAATAGATATCGCATTATTCATAATTAATCGTCTAGCTTCACCATTACTGCTAGCCACACCCGACTCGGTTAAAGCTTCTACAACAGAATTACCAATCTTAACTGACGGTATCTCCTTGGCTAATAAATCTAAATCACTATTACTCAAAGATGAAACTTCAGAATCGCCAAACAAGGCAGCCGTTACGCGAACAACACTATCGGCACGATCTTGACCGTGAACCAATTTTGTAACTTCGTATGCTAAAGTTTTTTGGGCTAACCTGGCCGATGGATTATCTTTAGTTTTTATTTCTAAATCGTCAATCGTGGCTTTATCTAGTAATGTATAGATTTTAAGATAATCGATTACGCCCTCATCATCAGTGTTTAGCCAAAATTGATAAAATTTATAAACGCTAGTTTTATTCTCGTCCAGCCAAACAGCACCATCTTCGGATTTACCAAATTTAACACCCGTAGCTTTGTTCATAATAAGAGGCATGGAATAAATATTAGCCTCGGCAGATTCCATTCGACGAATCAAATCAACTCCAGCTAAGCAGTTACCCCATTGATCAGCTCCGCAAAGCTGCAAAGATACACCATATTCACGAAACAAATGAACAAAATCATAACCCTGAATTAGAGCATAACTAAACTCAGCATAACTAATCCCAGCACCGCTATCACCCAGGCGAGACTTAACAAACTCACGACCCATCATTTGATTGATTGGCACATTTTTTCCAACATCCCGTAGAAAATCAAGATAGTTTATATTTTTAAACCAATCATAGTTATCAACTAGAGTGAAGTTCTTACCAGCAAATAAGGTGGAATATTGGCTGGCGATACCGGCCTTATTTTTAGCTATTTCCTCAAGCGTCTTTAGATTGCGCTCATTAGCTTTGCCATCCGGATCGCCAATTAAACCAGTTGCTCCACCAACCAACAGATACGCCTTATGACCATAATCTATAAAATGACGATTCATCATAGCAGCCGCTAAATTACCGACCGTCATACTATCAGAACTAGGGTCTACGCCAAAATAAAATGAAATTGGCTCACCGTCAAGTATTGATATATCACTATATGTCGTCTGGTTTACAAATCCACGCCAAGCTAGTTCTTCGGAAAGTTTCATTCTATCTCCATTGCTATTAATTCATCTGTTAGTATATCAAAGTATTGCAGGTTATGTATATGAATAATTATATAGATTATTCATGTTTAGTGTATAATTGTAAGCATTAATACTTATGGGAGCGCGTTTTAAAGTGAAAAAATTTCTAGATAAAATCAAGAAAAAAAGCAAATCACAAAAACTAAGCGTTTATTCTAATCTTTCAAAGTCACGCAAAGCCAAGAAAGAAGCTAAACAGGTAAAAAAATCACAATATTTTGCTTCTTTACCTAAAAACCCGTTTAAAAGATTTACATATTTTTTAAAACCTAAAAATTTTGCGCATTATTGGTTTAGTAAACGCGGCTTAGTTATGTTTGGTAAAATTACTGGAATCGGATTGTTATTATTATGCTTGTTAATTGGCGGGCTTTTTGTCTATTTCCGACAAGATTTAAATGCTATTAGCCCTGGTGAAATTAACAAACGCGTCCAAAGCACAGTAAATGTATACTTAGATCGTAACGGTCAAGTTTTATGGGAGGACAAAGGTAGCGGCGACTATAAACTAGTTGTCGACAGCGACCAAATTAGTCAATACCTAAAATATGCAACCGTCTCGATTGAAGATAAGGATTTCTATAAACACGCGGGTGTCAGTTTATCTGGCTTGACTAGAGCATTTTTTAACAACCTTGGTGGCGGCAGCATTCAAGGCGGCTCAACACTGACCCAACAATTAGTTAAACAAGTTTATTTTGCTGATGAAGCCCAGCAGCGCGGCTTAAATGGTATACCAAGAAAGATCAAAGAATTAGTCTTGTCAATTGAAGTTGAGAGAATGTACAACAAAGACCAGATTTTAACGCTCTACTTAAACGAATCACCTTATGGCGGCCGACGAAATGGCGTAGAATCTGGCGCTCAAACATATTTTGGTAAATCAGCCAAAGATTTAAATATAGCCGAAGCTGCGCTATTAGCTGCTATACCTCAAAATCCATCTGTGTTTAATCCTTATAACATTGCCGGGCATGATTCGCTTTTAGACAGACAACACACAGCAATAGATAATATGGCTGATCTAGGTTATATTACCAAAGACCAAGCCGATGAGGCTAAAAAGTACCCAATTATCGATAACCTGCTACCAGAGTCTGACCAATTTAAGAACGTAAAGGCACCTCATTTTGTCCAAATGGTTAAAACTCAACTAGAAGATTCTCTAGGCAAAACTGTCGTTGGTAAGGGCGGGCTAACTATTACAACCACTCTAGACCTAAGAATACAAACAAAACTAGAAGAAGCCATGGATGATATGTTCGCATCCTCTATGCCAGATTATGCTGGCTTTAGTGACGGCGCCGGTACTGTTGAAGATACAAAGACTGGTCAAATAGTAGCGTTACTCGGAAGCCGAGACTATAATTATCCGGGCTTTGGTCAAGATAATGCAGCAATCTCAAGCATTCAACCAGGATCAACGGTAAAACCATTTGTATACGCTGAACTGTTCCAACAAAGGCCAAAAGGTCAACAAAATTATGGTAGCGGCAGTATATTAAGTGATGTGAATATTGACTCATTATATGGAGCCGTATTCCGAAACGCAGACCAACAATTTAGGGGTGATATAACTATAAGATCCAGCCTGGCTACATCTCGAAATATACCAGCGGCTAAAGCTATGTACATATCCGGAGTTAAAGCGACATTGGATACTATTCATAGCCTTGGCGGTACAAGTTACTGTACTCAGGGCGACGAAGTAAATGTTGGCTTAGCAGCTTCAATTGGTGGATGTGGCATAAAACAAGTCGATCTTGTAAACGCCTATGCCTCATTGTCGCGACAAGGTGTATATAAGCCACAGTCAACAGTCCTAGAAGTAAAGGATAATGTCTCGAACCAAATCTTACAAAAATGGGCAGATGTAGCCGGTGACCAAATTATTGATCCACAATCAGCTTATATAGTTACCGATATTTTAACCGACAAAATCGCCAGAATACCACTAGACGGGGTCCACCCAATCGGCATGGATATACCTGATGTCCAAACTGCTTCAAAAACCGGTACATCAGACCGAGGTGGATTGGCAAGAGACATTTGGATGGCCGGATATAGCCCGGTATTAGCAATGGCGGTATGGCTAGGAAACCCAGACGGTACAATACTTCAACGTGGATATTCAATAATCCCAGGCCCAATCATAGCTAAGGTTATGGAATACGCCCACAAAGAGGTATACGCACCAGCCGGCCTATGGAAATCAGGCGACTGGTACACCCAACCATCGGGCATTCAAAGAGTAGGTAGCGAATTATACCCTTCATGGTGGTCAAAAGCTCAAAGTCAGACTACGGTTAAAATGACATTTGATACAGTATCAAAAAAGAAGGCGACCGATTTGACTCCGATTGATGCTAGAGTAGAGCTTGATGTCACAAAAATGATAGACCCAATAACCAAAAAGGATGTCTTTATCGCTCCAGACGGTTTTGACAGCACAAAAGATGATGATGTGCATCTTAGCACGGGCGCACCAACGATATCTCTAGCCGTAACCACTAGTACAGATAACATTTCTACAATCACAGCTACAATCATACCTGGTAACTTCACAATTAA
The DNA here is from genome assembly GCA_964452965.1 of uncultured Saccharimonas sp. (SeqCode). Classification (GTDB taxonomy): domain Bacteria; phylum Patescibacteriota; class Saccharimonadia; order Saccharimonadales; family Saccharimonadaceae; genus UBA1547. The sequence goes on from CAYVRA010000001.1 coordinate 19,009, forward strand.
AGGCGTTGAGATTAAAGTTGGAGATATGGTACCAACACTAATATCTAACTATACTTATACATACACAACCACGGCCGCAAATACGACACCACAAACCGTATCAGCAAAACTATCAGATAGCGGCTTTTATAACCCATCTGCAACCGCGACTATCCCCGCTTTTGCATCGTCAACAACGCCCTAAAAAACCATAGAATAGCTACGCCTAATTTTGCTTATTAGTATTTACTATTGCTTATTTGCTAAATTGACTAAGTTATCTTCAACCTTTGATGATTTGCTTTTGTATTGTTTTTTGTAATTAAATTTAGGCTTGGATTGACTATCACGCTGATCGTTATTCTGTCGTCGATTATCAGTTTTGTTCGACTTATCTGGATTAACAATCTTTGCAAACATCATCTTACCAGCTGCGGTCTGTAAACTGCGAATAAATTCAACCTCGACAGTTTGACCGATTTTACTATTAGCGCGCTCGACAACAACCATTGTGCCATCAGATAAATGACCAACAGCCTGATGAGAGTCCTGACCCTTTTGAGTTAGCTCGATTAATGTTTTTTCGCCAGGCAAATAAGCCATACGGAGGCTCATCGCTAAATCATTTACATTCAAAACAGAAATACCTTCAACCCGAGCTACTTTATTTAGATTATAATCTATCGTGCAAATCGAGCCATTATATCTTTTAGCTAGTGTCAATAATTGCTCATCAACACCATTTTTTGCCCGCGAACCATCTTGAAATATCTCAGTTTTCACCAGTATTATATCCTGCAGGATAGAAACAACATCAAGTCCATGCCTAGCCCTTGAGCGTTTTTCGGCATCGGCATTATCAGCTAAAAATTGCAACTCACCGATAACGCTGCGCGGAATCACCAATTTGCCGCTGATAAAACCTGATTGCGCCACGGCTATAATACGACCGTCGATTAAAACCGACGTATCGACAAAAATCGGCTTTATCTCTTTACGACGAGCAAGCCTTTTTGTGTTTACTAACGCTAGATATGTGACTTGAGCTAATATCACAACCAGTAAAATAATAATAAAAATGTTTTCCATATTTTTTCCTTTTTCCTCGCAAAAATGCGAATTAAGATTTATTTTTGTAAATAATCAATTAAAGCAGTGCGCAAATCACCAACCTCTTTAATAAATGAGTTCTTTGAAGCTCCAGCGGGCGCAATTGCCAGTTTAAAACCTAATTTTTTAGCCTCGGCCACTCGTCGATCAGCCGAATAGGCCGATCTAATCTCGCCACCCAAACCAACTTCGCCAAAAACAACTACACCATCATCGATCCGCCTAGATGCTGCCGCGCTAGCTATTGCCATACAAACCGCCAAATCGGCCGCTTGATCATTTAATTTCAACCCACCGACGACATTAATATAAATATCCTTATCTGATAAATTCAGTTTTGTCCTTTTTTCCAAAACCGCGACTAGTAAATTCAACCGGTTTAAATCAAAGCCGCTGGCGGTTCGCTTTGGATAACCAAAACTAGTCGAATTAACCAATGCCTGAATTTCTACCAGTAGCGGCCTAGTGCCTTCAATTGTAGCTAAAACCACCGATCCATCAGAATTTTGCCTTTCAGCCAGCAAGGCAGCAGAAGGATTTTCAACTAGTTTCAAACCGTCTTGATTCATTTCAAAAATAGCCGCCTCATTAGTTGAACCAAACCGATTTTTAGCCGCTCGAACAATCTTAAAGCCGCCGTATCTATCACCCTCAAACTGCAGAACAACATCGACCAAATGTTCAAGCACCTTAGGCCCAGCAATACTACCCTCTTTTGTGACATGACCGACCAAAATCACCGCCGCACCAGATTGTTTAGCGGCCCTGATAATCACATTACTACTATTAGTGATTTGACTAACCGTTCCAGGGGCGGACGCAATTTCGTCAAGCGATAATGTCTGAATCGAGTCAATTATAACTAATTTATAGCCGCCCGAACGAATAGTTGCGGCAATATCATCAGCACTAGTACTAGACACAAAACTAAGTTGCTCATGCTTATCCGCACCTAGGCGCTTGGCGCGTAGCTTAACTTGGCCAGCCGATTCCTCGCCGCTGGCATACAGTACAGCCGCACTGCGCGCGATATGGGCCGAGACCTGAAGAAGTAATGTACTTTTACCTATACCCGGCTGTCCGGCCATTAAAACAACGCTGCCAGGTAAAACGCCCCCGCCTAAAACATCGTCTAAATCCTTAAACCCTGTCAAAAGTCTTTGGCTGTCCTCTTTTGCGTCGATTGAGCCTATGGTCTGAGCTATAAGGACCCTACCTGAAGTGCTACTTCTAGAAACGGCAGATTTGCCGCTATCGACAGCTAACTGCTCGACCATCGTATTCCACTGCCCGCAATTATCGCACCTACCCGACCACTTAGAATAGGACGCCCCGCAATTTTGACAAACAAATTGAGTTTTTGATTTTACCATTTATATATATTATAGCTTATATTGATGGGGTTGGAGCCAAGTTGCTGTCGATGCTCTTATATAAATCCTGTGATTGTGTAGCTAGCGAATTATATTCACCAAGAATTACATTATATTGATTTATTTCGTTATTTAGATATACCCTTCTTGAATCAATCAAATCTATACTATTCACCAGTTGCTCTCTTTGACTATCAAACTGCTCTTGAGACAAGAAAACATTATTTCTTGCATCTTCATTGAATAATTGAATATCGCTATTTAGCTTATTAATGTTTGAATTATATTGATTGGTCTTATCGGTAATATCAGTTGCAATTATATCCATTTTTGACTTTAAATCACTAGCTTTATCCCTTACGGTCTTAAATACAGTTATGTATTTTTGATTTAGACTGACAACTTTTTGTCGATTAGAAAAATATTTATCATAATATACCTCAAGCTCTGGATTTATTGAGGCAACTTCTGTGCCTATAATTGAAAAAAGTTCATTATCACGCTGCCCAACTTCCGAGCGATCATAAAAGGCCATTTTTTCCTTAAAATCACCGTCAGGAATTAATCTTGTATACTCTAACTCTAATAGTAAATTTATTTTTGATTTTTCAGACTCGCCTAGTCTTGAATAAATAGCGTGTAATGCCTCGTGAGCGGCAGTAACCTCGCGAACTCCGTCTAATTTTGGATCAGTCACATTATAAATATAAATTAGGCCATTATTGTAACAGCCTAAAATAGAAGTCGTAACCTCAGCTCGTTGACAATTATTATTAAAATCTTGCGCATTTTCTATTTTTGGCTGGCCAGCAAGATAAAAGAACTTTCCATTATCGTTCATTCCGGCCCGATCGACCAAATCCAAAACACTAGCTGCTGGAACAAACCGCCAAACCGTAACTCTATCAATAATATATTGCTTGTTTAAATAGGCTAAAGTCGCCAAAAAAACAAACGCCACTAAAACAATAGATTTTACGACTAATTTAAATATCTTACGGCCTTTTCTTAACGGCATCCGACCCCCTATTTGTTTATATTATAAACTATTCGGCGATTTCTTGAACGGCTTCAAGCAAGCTATCTTCAATATTTTTGCTGCTTTTAGGTGCAACTTTAACGACTGGCTTGGCTTGCTCGATATCAAGCTCATAACCAGTTAATCGGCTAGCTAGACGTACATTTTGTCCAGCACGACCAATAGCAATCGACTGTTGGGATTAATCAACCGAAACAGTTGCTCGTTTTGCCTTCTCGTCAATTGTTACTTTTGCAACTTCAGCTGGGCTTAGGGCATTTTTGATAAATTGGCTAATGTCTTTATCGTAAGAAACAATATCAATTTTTTCTTGATCACCAATTTCATTCATGACTGCTTGTACTCGTGTGCCGTGCCCACCAACGAATGTGCCAACTGGATCGATACCAGGAACGGTACTTGCAACTGCAATTTTAGTTCGGCGACCAGCTTCACGAGCGATAGCTTTAATTTCAACTGCGCCAGTTTCAATTTCTGGAACTTCTTGACGGAAAAGATACTCAACAAATTTTTCATTGCCGCGACTCAAAATTAATTGTTGACCACGACTATCGCGTTCGATTTCTTTAATAAAAACCTTAATCCGACTACCGACATTATAAAATTCACCTTGAATTTGTTCGCTTTGTGGAATAATACCAGTAGCCTTACCAAGGTCGACACGAATAACGCGAGGTTCGATTCGTTGCACGATACCATTTACGACTGTGCCAATTTTATCCTCGTACTCTTCCAGGACAACTTCGCGCTCAGCCTCACGTAGTCGTTGCAAAACAACCTGCTTAGCAGTCTGGGCAGCCACACGGCCAAAAGTAGTAACGGCATGTTTTTCTTCGATAATATCACCTAATTTAGCATCTTTTTTAACTTTTTTAGCATCAGACAAACTGATTTCAACGGCTGGAAGGCCGACATCTTCAACAACTTCACGCGACACAAAAACATTAGCCGTGCCGTCATTGACGTTTAACTCACTGCGGACTTCTTGCTCGCGATCACCATTATCTCGGCGCCAAGCGGCGGCGATAGCTTGTTCGATAACCGCTAAAACAGTCTCTTCTGGTAGATTTTTTTCCTCTGCAATGGTCCTAACCGCTAAAGTTAATTGTTTAATATTTAGTTCTTCCATATTTTTCTCCTTTGTTTTCTTATTTAAAAAAGCCGACCTGCCGGCCGACGATATGCAATGTACGATTTAACAATTTAATTATATATCACAATCATGGACTTGGCAACATCTGGCCGGGGCATTTAGATAAAATATTATTAATTGCGTCTTTTCCAGACTGAATTACCTAAAGACTATAATTTTGCTTGACGGCAATTTGTCGTGGCACATACTGGCAATGAAAAGACTTGTTAGACGGCAACTAAACTAACGCATCGCTATCACTTTTTTCCATATTTGCCTTGACGCCAACCGCCAAAAGCCCCAATGAATCATTAATCGCTAGAACTCATTTTCTCCATAACTGTGCAGTAATTCTACATAAGGTATACCCTTGATGCCTATCTCCATTTCTTGATAGAAACTTTTGTATGTATCTTTTTCGTTTTTCATATCATCAAACGAGCGCCATTCATTATGACCACCCTCAAAATCATCAATAAGTTTTCCGCTAGTCTTTTGGCACAACATAATATGAAAAATTTTGTCTTCCACTATCTCACCATTAGTATCATGCATAACACGCTCATGAAATATCCCACGATGTTCAAATTTACCATTCAGGCCAGTTTCCTCTTCTAGTTCGCGGCTAGCAGCATCAACAATTGACTCGCCCCAGCGAACCTTACCAGTAGGCGCACCCCAAAAACCATAATATGGATGTTTGCGACGTTGCTGCAGCAAATACTCTTTTGTGCCGCCAACTTCCCGCTCAATCACCAACATAACAACAACTTTTGGCTGTCTTTCTATCACGCCAGCATCTGTATCTAGTTTATTGGCGTATTCTTTGCCAATAATAGTAAGCTTATAGTCACCTTTTTGTGTTTTATCTACATAACCAATTTCAACAAGTCTTCCTATATGAAATTTAAAGTGGTCACTATCTAAACCGCTATTCTTTTGAACGTCTGCGAATCTAGCCGATTTGACAAACAATAAATCGCGCAGTATTAATGTTTGAACTTCATGAATCTTAGCCTCATATGTCATATTATTAACTCCTTGCTATTAAGATTAGCCCGAACGTCTTTTTTAGTCTAGGGAAGTGAGCTTCCCTAGACTAAAAAAACACTCAATTTGGTATAATACAATTTAGATTATTTAATAAAATAAATATTTATTAACATTTGGGAGAATTAAATGACAGTTTTTGATAAAAGTGTGCGCCCACAAGATGATTTTTTTGGCTATGTAAATAATAATTGGCTAAAGAATAACCCGATACCGGCCGATGAAAGTGCCTGGGGAACTTTTTACGCCTTGCGAGATAAATCGTCTATGGCAGTAAAGGCTATAATTAGCGAGATAAACGCTAAACCTCAAGATTTATTAACAAATGACCAAAAACTCATCAAGCAGTTCTTTAAAACAGCTCTAAAATATAATAAATTAAAAGATAATCATCTGAATACTGTTAATAATGAGCTACAAAAAATAGATGAGTTAACCGACAAAAGCCAACTTGCAAAATACATTGGAGAATCACACCGCAAAGGCTTTGGTATGTTTTGGAGCAACTATATTGGTGTTGACGACAAGAACAGCCAGACTCAAGTATTTTGTTTTTTTCAGGGTGGCCTAACTTTGCCAAATTGTGATTATTATCTAGATAAAAAGCCAGAAATAGCCAAAATTAGAGATGAATATAGGAACTATTTTAATGCAGCGACTAATTTAATATCCAAAGATAAGATTAATTGGGATAATATCTGGGATATCGAATTAAGGCTAGCAAAATCCTCTTGGACAAACGTTCAACTGCGAGATGTTGAAAAAAATTATAATCATTTTAAAGTTGATGAATTAATTGCACAATTTCCCAAATTTAATTGGATGAAATATTTTAAATCCCAAAACTGGAGCAACCCCAGCGACAACATAGTGATTGGCCAACCATCGTTTATGAATGACTGCTTAGATATAATCGAGACTTCGACAATGAATAAGATTAAGGATTATTTGCGTTGGTCAATAATCGACAATTTAATCAATTGGATTGATAATAGCTCTACCAAAACAGCCTTTAACTTTTACGGCAGAGTGCTTGGTGGCAAGGCCAATAATAGCCCTATATGGAAAAGAGCCGTGAAACAGGCTGACCAATTAATAATCGGCGAAATCATAGGTAAAGAATACGCTATAAAGCTTTTTCCAAAATCATCCAAAAAAGAAGTTCTACAGATCGTAAATGATATCAAAAAAGCCTATCACAATAGAATAAAAACTAGTAAATGGATGGCAGAAAATACCAAGCAAAAAGCCCACATTAAACTTGATAATATCAGACCACTTATAGGCTATCCATCAATCTGGAAAGATTTATCAAAATTAAATTTTTGTGATGATAATCATCTGCAAAATATATTAGCAGCCAGACAATTAAAATCGGATTTTGAAATGTTAAAAATCGGTGCCAAACCACCTGCCGAAGACTGGCAAATGAATGCACACACAGTAAACGCTTATTATGATCCAAACCAATCAGTAATATGTTTTCCGGCAGCAATATTGCAACCACCCTTATATAATCAAAAGGCCAGTTATGCAACCAATCTGGGCGGAATTGGCGCTGTGGTAGCGCATGAGCTAACCCATGGTTTTGATGACCAAGGCTCACAATTTGACGAGAGCGGCAATGTGAAGCAATGGATTAGTGATGCAGAGTTAAAGAAATTTAAGCGACTATCTAGACCAATAATAATACAGGCTAATAATTATGAAGCGCTACCTGGAATGTTTTTAAAAGGAAAACTAGTGATCGGCGAAGTCATTGCCGATATCGGCGGCATAGAGCTAGCCATAGAAGCCCTGGGATTAAAAGGTCAAAAAAATAAAAAAAATCTACAACAACTATTTACCAATGCAGCCGTATTTGAATGTGGCAATATTCGCGATGAAGCGGCTATCGAAAGAATCAAGATTGATCCACATCCACCAGCAAAGTTCCGAATCAATTGCACGATGAGCCACGTAAACGAATTTTATAACACATATAATATAGGCCCGGACGATAAGATGTATCTACCACCAGAAAAACGGTCTCATATTTGGTAATCTAAACTTCAATAAAATCATCAATTTTTAGCGGCTGGCCGCCAACAGATACGACCGCTAGGCGCAAATTCGTATTAGATATTTTATTACTTAAGGCATAAAAATTAGCCGCAAATTTCATCTGGTTTAATTTTTTATTAGTTATCGCATCAAGTCCGCCGCCCTGATTAGCGTTTTTGCGATATTTAACCTCTGTAAAATAAATTACGTTCTTAAGTTTTGAAACTATATCAATTTCGCGATATCTAGTCTTCCAGCTTCGATTTAGCATTTCGTGTTTTTGTTTAATTAAATAATTAGCCACTACAGCTTCGGCATTATCACATATTTACTTGGTCGTAATTGGCTTTTGGTATTTTTTAAGTGGGGCAAAAGACAATCGATGCAGCGGCGTGACGCCTAATTTATCAATTGCCGCGCTATGAATGGCTGTGCCATAACCGACATGACTTTCAAATCTGTAACCTGGATGTTTTTCATCTTGTTCGGCCATAAAATTATCACGAGCCACTTTTGCAACAATTGAAGCTGCCGAAACACTTGGAATTAACAGATCGGCCTTTTTCATAGTTGTTACAAATTTACCCTTATTAGTATCTTTTAAAAAATTAACTGTGCCATCAATAATAATTTCATGATATGGCGATTTTATCTGCTCAACTGCTAATTTTGTAGCCGAAACTAGCGCTGCTGACAAGCCAATTTTGTCTATTTCGGACGCCTCAACCCAGCCTAAACCAATACCAGCGGCTTTTTCGCGAATTTCAATATCCAATTTTTCGCGCTGTTTTTTGGTAAGCTTTTTACTATCAGTCAAACCTTCAATATTAGCACCACCCAAAACAACCGCCCCTACCACCAACGGCCCCGCCCAAGATCCGCGTCCAACTTCATCAATCCCAAGTATCATTATCCTATCATAACAAAAATCACCCTTTCGGGTGATCTATGATAATAAATTAAATATTATTGTTGTTCAGCATGCCTGGCTTCGACTTCGGCTTGTTTAGCCAAAAGTTCAGCTTCGGCAGCGGCTTTTTCGGCAGCTTTTGCTTCAGCCTCAAGGTGTTTTTCTTCTTTAATACGAGCTTCTTCGGCTTCTGCAACTTCAGCGGCTTCGTCGCTAACATCATTAACAGCTTCACGATCAAAGTTTTGATTCTTTAAACGAGCACCCTTACCGCTACGATCACGTAAGAAACTTAGGAAGTTACGGCGAACTTTACTTCGGCGTACAATTTCAATCTTTTCAACCAATGGGCTGTGAATCAAAAAGCTTTTTTCAACACCAACACCGCTAGCGACTTTACGGACAGTAATGCGTGAAGTGTGAGAATTTTTACGATCAGTACGAATAACAGTACCTTCAAAAATCTGAATACGTTCTTTGGCACCTTCTTTAATTTTTTGGTAAACTTTAACAACATCACCACTGCGAGCAGCGACAACACTAGGTTTTTTCTGGGCTTCGTTAACTTTTTTGATCAATTCAAAACTCATTTTATACTCACTTTTTACAATTTAATAAATACAATCAGCTACTGACTATAACATATCATCTGATAAATTAAAAGGGTTAAACGTTAAATTGCCTGATTAATTTCATCCAGCGTAGTCTCGCCACGAAGCGCCGCCAATACACCTTGCTCCATTAATGTAATCATACCACCCTTTCGAGCCGCCTGCTCAATTATCTCCGCATGAAAACTAGCCTCATCACCACGCAAGAAGGCCTGTATGGCCTCGCTAACTACCATCTGCTCCATTATGACAATTCGCCCCTTAAATCCAAACGGCGAAGCCTCACTGGGTACTGATTTGTATAATTTAAAGTTATCTAGATCTGGTTTTGCGATATGTAATGGAAGGTCTTTTAGTGCATTCTTTACCCATTGCTTGGTTGCTTCGTCTGGCTCATATTCTTGTTTTGTTGCATCATCTAGGCGCCGAACAAGCCTTTGCGCAATAACTATACGGATTGCCGAACTAAAGATTGGATTGACGCCAATAAGATCAATCATGCGACTAAAAGCAGCAGAAGTTGAATTGGCATGGAAACTAGATAAAACCAAGTGTCCAGTTATTGATGCTTGAATAGAAGTCTTGGCAGTATCAGCGTCGCGAATCTCACCAATCATCACTACATCTGGGTCAAGACGCAAAACCGAACGCAGGCCATCGGCAAAACTTTGACCACCGGTTGTGTCAATTGGAATTTGAGTAATACCTGTAATTCCGTATTCTATTGGGTCTTCTAGGGTAATAATTTTTCGTTCAGTTGAGTTGAGGGCATTAATAATACTATAAAGCGTAGTTGATTTACCGCTACCAGTCGGGCCAACCATCAGCACCATTCCGCGCGGGTGCTTTATAACCTCCTCCAGCTCGGCTCTTTCAGTTGGGGCAATTCCCAACCTGTCCAGATTTAACATCGATTCGTCAAAGTTGAATAAACGCAAAACAGCATCTTGGCCATACATCGTTGGCATCGTCTCAACACGAATATTTAGTAAGTGTGTCGCGCCACCTTTTGTAATCTCTTTTTGAATATGACCAGATTGTGAATCTTTGGCCGCGGTTGAAATATTAGCTCTTGAGGCCAAAGCGCCCAAAATCACCCTATATCTGTCATTATCAAGATCAGCCACGGGATGAAGAACACCATCAATTCGCATTCGAACTCGCATATGAGTTCGCTGATTCTCGATATGAATATCACTAGCCCCCAACATGTCGGCTTGATCAATTAAATAATCAAAAACCTCATCGCTACCAACCGAGTTTAAGGTTTTGCTGACTTCAGCAATAGTGTCACTATCGCCCTCTTTAGCGATTGTAATATTGTCATGAACAACCCTAACGACCGGATCGTATCTGTCCATTAATTGGCGATAACCACTGTTACTGATCAGGGAAAATTTAGCAGTTTTACCAGTATCGCTGTATTGTTTTACTAAATCGCGAATAAAAGATTGTGGTGTTTGAGTAGTAGCGGCAAATTGCCAAGTTTGGTTTTCTTGATTAACCACCAAAGGCACCAAACGATTCTGGTGCATCGTCGGAATATCAAGCACATCCTTAACTAGTGGGATAGTCTGTTCAAACTGTCGCGCATCGATATAAGTCAGCCCTAAAATCGAAGCCCTTTGCATCGTAGACTGTTCGTCTTGCTCGCGACGATTTTGCTGAATCTTATCTTCGTCCATTAACTATAACTATAACAAACTGCTTGTGTTTTTTATAGAGCCGAAAAAATATAAGAAAGGAGCTATTATAAATAGCCCCTTCGCATACTGGACTCTTTGTTATTTAAATTGCCTCAAGCGACAACACTACTTCCTCTATAACCTTGGTGATTGACAATTCGGCAATATTTAATGGGTCTGTAGATGACTTAACGCAACTCACCTGAGGGGTCGTATAATGATAATAAAACTCACCAACTTTTTTAGTAACCGGACCGTGCACTACAAGATTAGCTTGTTGATACGCGTAATACTGTTCGATAGTTTGGTCAGAAGGAGCCATTTTGTCATTAGCTGTGAGCCGCGATATAAAACCACCACAATCAGTAGTAGTGCTGTTATTTGGAAAACTGTCAGAGTAAATCTTAACAGAATCAGAACCATATGCATAATTGTCCATAATAAGATAGGTCACTACCTCATCGTTAGTATATTTTCCCTTAACCCCCCATTCAGCGATTGATATGGTTTTTTTACCATCATCCGCAACAGGCACTGGTGTATTATCCACCACCTTTTCAATTACAGCTGGCGCTGGGGTATTATCTGCTGCTTTTGGTTGCATAAAGTTTCGCCAATAAGCAAAGCTCAATCCACCCAGAACTGCTATTACCAAAATTATAATTAGTGTTAAATGAGAACTTCCTTTTTGAGATTGTTTTCTATTCACGAGATGCCCTTTCGCAAGGTTTTCATTAGTTGTTAGTTATGATTATACAGTTCGGCTCTGGATAAGCGCAAGCGAGATTTAAGGTTAATGATTATTAAATGCAATAAGTTTAAATTAAAGTGTTAAAATAAGCTAATGCCAGAAATTATCGTAATCGCTCACAATATCCGCTCAACTCACAACATTGGGTCTATTTTTCGCACTTGTGAAGGTTTTGGAGTATCAAAAATCATAGTTAGTGGCTACAGCCCGTACCCAAAATTACCAGTCGACGACCGATTACCTCACTTATCTGAGAAACTAACAGGTCAAATTCATAAAACTGCCCTTGGCGCCGAAACGATGGTACCTTTTGAATACCAAGAAACACCAGATTTTGATAATCTAAAAAAGCAAGGTTTTACGATTGTCGGCTTAGAGCAAAACGAGCGTAGTATATCCTTAAAAGATTATAAAAGACCAGATAAAATCGTCCTATTACTTGGCGAAGAGGTCTTCGGTATAACTAATGAAATGATTAATCAATGCGATGACTTAATCGAAATCCCAATGTTTGGCAAAAAAGAATCGTTTAATGTCAGCGTTGCAGCCGGAATCGCACTTTACGCTCTGACTATTTGAGAACTACACTGGCTTCTCCCAGGATTTTGCCTAATTTTTCAACCAAAATATTACTTATATCAACCCTGAATGGTAATTTTATGGCAGATTTTTTATCTTCACCTAGCACCAAAACAACATCAGATAGGCCGATATAATCACCACACACCTGTTTTAACGAAACAAGTGCATCGCGATCATCCGGATCTTTAATATGAATATATAATTTTCGATCATCTTTTTGCTCTATTTTTATAGGCGCTGAAACAGATGGCGCCGATGCAGCCTTTGCCGGTTGATGCTTTCTAAACGTTTTAACGCCGCCCGCGCTTACCTTTGGTTTGTCCATTTTTCGGCCAGTGCTTTCATAGTTATCTAATTCACCATCACTTACAAACTGAATTTCATCAGCAATAATTTTAGCCTCTGTACCTAAATTACCATCACGATCTCTAGCGCTAATCTTACCACTAGCCCTAATAACAGCATCCTGCACTAATTTTGCGCCAACTTGTTCAAATAAATTAGGAAATACAATAACCTCGCCATCACCAGTTTTATCCTCTAGACCGACAAATGCCATTTTGGACCCGCTTTTTGTGATAATAGTCCTGACGGTTGAAATCAAACCGCCAACGGTAGCTTTTTTCCCATCAACATCTGGTTTTATCTGAG
>CAYVRA010000002.1:0-31025 GCA_964452965.1 uncultured Saccharimonas sp. (SeqCode)
ATATCCACGTCCGCCATTGCCGCCATTTTTGAACGATTTTCCACCTTGACCCTTGCTGCTAGAGCTTTTTCCATCCGTTAGCCATCCGCCACCTCCTCCAGAATAACCACTGTTGACGCCGCCATTACCATCAGTCCCTCCAGCAAAAAATCTAGCGTCCACTCCTCTAACTCCTCTTCCACCGTTATTTCCAGATTGACCATCTGTGTCTGAAGTAATCACATATTGACCAGCTCCACCCCCACCTCCAGCAGCAATAAGCAACGTCCCATCTTCTTTAGTTATGAAAGTTCCACCGCCTCCACCGCCGGCACGGACATTATTTAGGTAATCGTAGCCTTTCTGGCCTACTAGAATATTAATTATCTGACCAGCCGTAAGTTTAAATGTACCTTTAATCCATGCACCCTTGCCTCCTGGGTTATTAGTATCACTAGAGAGAAGGCGGCTATCGCCACCTTGTGCGCCATATGCATCTATTACGTAATTTCCAGTTATGGGAACAGTCCAGGCTTGGGTGGTTCCGGTTAAGCCAGTAGACGTGGGATTGAATGTTTGATTAACTTCAGATGTTGGTATGGCGTTTTTGTCGGTAATATACTTGGCAATACCATTGGCATTAGATTCGGTTAACATAAAAGATAGTTGGTTATCGTAAGGTGTATAAGAGAATGTATTGTCACTACTAGCTTTTAGGCATATTTCAGTCGAACTAGGTGTAGGGCAGCTGTTGGCTGTTGGATAAGATCCTTTCTCGATTTTATACATTTCTAATTGTTTTGACGCATTGCTTAGATCGGATTGTAATGATGCCACTACGGCTCTGGATGTTATTTCGCCGTAAGATACTATTGTTATAGTCGCTAATATGCTAATCACGACAATTACCACTAATAACTCAACAATCGTGAAAGCGGTAGAGTAAGACCTATTTCTTGAGCATGCTTTAAATGCCACATAGCTTTTCATCTTATGCATACCTTAATTATAACATAAGCATAATTAATGGCGTGGCAGCATAACTTTATTATTACGCCTAGAATATTAGTTGGGAATAGTCTAGCTGGTTAATAATAGGATATAATAAAAAATATATGATTTATTTTGTTCGTCATGGAGAAAGTCAAGCAAATGCGGATAATATTTTTGGCGGTCCAGATTCACCACTAACTGACAAGGGTAGATTACAGGTCAGAGCAGCTGGTGAAAAATTAAAGGCCGAGGGTATTATTATTGATCGAATTACAACGTCGACTTACAGGCGGTCGATTGATACCGCTAGGATAATTGCCGAAGTTATTGGTTTTGATCAGGCGCAAATTAAATACGATTATCGTTTAGTCGAATATGATTTTGGTAAAGCAATTGGTCGGTCGATTGACGACATTAATCAAGCAGAAATAATTGAAGGTCCAGGTACTGAAGGTCCAGAAGGGTTTCGAACAAGAGTGTTAAAGGCTTTTGCCGAAATAGAATCGCTTTCAGGCAATATTTTAGTTGTCAGCCATGCAGGTGTTGGTCGTATGATGCAGGCAATAAAGCTAGGCCTTCCGCCTGAAAAATTTATTGAAATTCAGGACTACCCTAATGGGGAAATAATTCCCCTAGAAGTAAATTCCGAACTTTAGAGGTTTATCTTTTGCCCCACTGCCAGCTATCTATTTCTGGCATATCTAAGCCGTATTGTTTGATGTAATCAGTATTAAGATCTATCTTTTGTTGGTACTTTTCAATAATTTTACGACCCTCTTCGTAATTGATTTGGCCGAGCTTCATTAGATTTTCAAATATAGTCATAACTAGATGGTAACGGCTAGTTTTGTTGCGAACATGCATGTCAAATGGAGTGGTTGTGCTGCCACACTCAATATAACCACGAATGTCAAAACGAGTTGCATTTGTAGCATAGTTAAATAAAATTGACTTCATTGTTTCTGGATAGCCGTGGAAGTTAATAATTACTGGCTTATCTGTTGTAAATTGGCGATTAAGTTCGGCTTCGTCAATATGGTTTTTACCTTGGCCAAAACCGCGTGCGGTTAAAGAGCTAACATTTACAAATCGTAGCCTTATGTCTGGCATTTCTATCTTAGCTAGATCAATTGCTGCCAAAGTTTCTTTGGTTGGATAGTCGCCGATACCGACTAAAACTACATCTGGATTATCATCACTGGCAAAGTCCCAAGTCATTAATCCAGTTTGCATTTGTCTTCGAGCTAGTTGTGGCGTTAGCCATTGAGGCTCGATAGTTTTACCGGCTACAACGACATTAATTTGTTTAGTCGAGCTTAACATTCGTTCCATCGCGACCAGTGTACTATTAACATCGGCAGGGAAATAAACATCAACAAAGTCACCATGTCGTTGCAAAACGCCATCTATAAAGCCAGGGTTTTGGTGGCTAAAACCGTTGTGGTCTTGGCGCCAGCCAGAACTTGTTAGGATATAGTTAACTGATGGGAAAGTCCCGCGCCATGGGAAATCAAAAGTATGTTTTAGAAATTTAGCGTACTGATCCATCATACTGGCGACAACTTGAACAAAAGCCTCATAACTAGCAAAAACAGCGTGTCGGCCAGTTAAAACGTAGCCTTGAGTTAAGCCTTGAAGGTTGTGTTCCGATAACATTTCCATAGCTCGTCCGTCGCTAGACATATCTTTATCCCAGGCTTCGTGCGGCCAATTCCAAGCCCTAGTTGTATTTTTAAAGATGGCGTCTAGTTTATTTGAATAAGTTTCATCTGGTGACATAAAGCGGAAATTGCGGTTTTGCTCGTTCATTTTAAAAACCTCGGACAAATATAGTCCGGTTTGAATCATGCTGCTAGACCCATTTACACCTGGCTGTTCGGCGTCTTGAGTGAATTGCTCAATAGCTGGTAAGTTTAACGGTTTATAAACTGCGTCACCACCATGTGCGTGCGGAGTCATGCCCATACATTGAGCTTTTTCGGGTACTAGATTGTTAACGAAATCTCCAAAACCTTTTTCACGATCAAATAGCTCGTTAAATTTATATGATCTTAGCCACTCTTCTAATAATTTCAACTGTTCTGGGTCGGTTTTTGCTTCCATTAAAACAACTTGGTGTGATAGGCAATTACCTTCAACTTTTTGACCCTTTAATTCCTTAATTCCACCCCATCCCTTTAGGGTGCGAATAATAATCATTGGCATTCGTGGCGCAACTAATTCCTCGGTTGATTTTTTGATAGCCCAAATTGTTTGATGGGCCCAATCCAAAGTTTCCTCCATTTGCTGGTCTAAATTGTCGCCGCTGACAATTCTTGGCTCATAGCCATAGCCCCAAAATAAAGCTTTTAATTCGTCATCGCTCATGCGCCCAAAGACAGTCGGTGCTGAAATTTTGTAGCCGTTCAAGTGCAAGATTGGCAATACCGTGCCGTTGGTTTTTGGATCAATTAGCTTATTTAAATGCCAGCTAGCAGATGCTGGACCAGTTTCAGCTTCGCCATCTCCAACTAAGCAGGCGACTATTAGATTTGGGTTATCAAGGGCGGCACCATAAGCGTTAGACAATGAATAGCCTAATTCGCCGCCTTCCAATATTACACCAGGCGTGCCAGGATTAGAGTGGCTAGGAAAGCCATAAGGCCAACTAAAGTTGCGACAAATATATTCAATTCCTTCATACGTATGAGTGGCTTTTGGATAAAAATTGCCCAAACTACCTTCAATAAAAAGGTTAGCTTGCAGTGACGGGAAGGCGTGTCCTGGTCCTAGAACAAACATCATTTCTTGACCATACTTTTTGATCAGATTATTAAGGTGGACATATGCTAAGTTTACGCCTGGCCCAGATCCCCAGTGGCCTAATAGCCTTGGTTTAATATCATCAGCCGTTAGCGGACGTTCTAATAAAAAGTTATCCTGCAAAAAAATTTGCGCAACTGTTAAGTAATCTGTGACGCGTCTAAACTTCCCAAAATCTTCCAAATTGTTATTCATACTTATGCTTATTTTATATCAGTTAGTAATGTTTGTAAAACGATTTTACTTTATTTTTTATCAGCAAACACTACCAGCCTATCGGAATAGGTATTTTTTGAACTGACCCAATCGCCATAGCAAGTAATTAGATTTAAATGGGCTTTATTGTCATTTGATTTAAAGACATCATTTGCATTTGCCTCTGGGTCATATTTTCGGCTTTCGCGAAATATAAAAATTGTCGATACTCCTTGATTATCAATAACAATAATCTCGTCATTTTTGTTAAGATTATGCAGATTATTAAAAACAGCGCTTTCGCCCGAGCCTAACCAGCCATAGTGGCCAGCAATTACAGCGCTACCTATATCGCCAGGGTGTGTTCCTGGCTGATACCAGGCCACTTGTTTTATATCTTGTTTATCTACATCCATGGCGCCGTCAGGCGTAAGCCCGACATAATATATTGTCGTATCTACGCCAATTGATGGAATTTTCAGGCGTGATGGTAGGTTGGCTTGTGTTGTTTGTGTATTAGTATCTTTAGATAGTGTTGGATCACTTCTAGCTATTTTACCAGAGAAAATTAATAGAATTAAAGTAGCCGAAAGTATTAATAATGCCGTCGCAATGATCCTAAAGGTTTTTCTTGATGAATTTTGATTGTGATTACTATGAATCAGCATATTAATCTGAATTTTTGATAATAACTAGATATTTTGTTTTCTTCGAGTAATAAATAATGTAGTCAGAGTAACGATTATAGTTGTCGTAACAGAAACTAAAGCTGGTAGAAAATCATTATTTTGGTTATATCCGGTGTTGGGTAATTTTGGCGTTGTAGTGTCTGTAGTGCCTGTAGCGCCTAGGGTATCTGTATCATCTGAGGTGTTCCGTGCTAGTTGTAGTGCAAATCGGTCCGTTAATAGTATTAGTATCCAGTGTCACTGCGCCGGTTTGAGCAAGAGCTCGACCATTCAAGGTTGCGTTAGTGTTTAATGTTATAGATGTGAGCGCCAAAATATTTCCTATAAAACTAGTAGTCGTATCAAGAGTCGCAGAACTACCAATTCTCCACCATACATTGCAAGGGTCGCCGCCGGTAACTGATGACCCAGGTGAGGCTATAAGAGTTGACGCGGTTTTAAATATCCATACACCTGATCCAGTAAGTGTTAGGTTGCCGGATAGGGTAAAACTGCTAGTTGAACAATATACGCCTGGACCTACACCAGATGGAAATGTTGCAGTTAAATCGACTGCCCCAAAAGTCTGATCACAGGTTTGGTTGAGTGTGCCAAACGCAATTAAATTATCTGATTGGGCTGCTATGGCACTAGCGTCGTTGGAGTGTATGTATGTTGCATTATTTCCGCCAGCTATACCTGGAGTAAAGCCAGTTATAGCAGTGCCAGTGGCAACGCCAACATTTCCAGTAGTAGTGGTCAGTCCGGTATTTGTCACTGTCTCCGCGCCTAAAACAGAATAGCTAGCAGCTCCAGTTAATGTTGGTGAAGTTGCTGCATAGGCATTCATAGGACTGGCTATGGCAATAACTGCCATAATTATAGCCATACTAACGGTTGATTTTAAGTTGAGCTTTTTCATATTTATTTTGCCCTTTACCTTTATTGATTATTAATGATTCTAGCGCTTTTTGTTATATTGCGTCTTTGTTCGGAGTTTTTATCGGTAGGTGTAACCGTACCGCTGCCATCCCTATTTTAATAAGTGACAGTGTTGTGAGCTAATTATACTAAGATTTTGAAAAATACTCAAGGTTATTAATAAATTAGTTTTGTCGTTAGGGCTATATTTGCTAAAATAAGACAAATGAGATTATTAAATGGAGCTGAGTTGGCGGATTACATCAAAGAGCGCCAATTAAAACAAGTTAGAAATTTGCGTCAGGAATATAAGATTATTCCACGGCTAGCGATTATTCGAACTGGCCAAAATCCAGTGACTGATACATATTTACGATTGAAAACCAGTTATGGCGAAGATATTGATGTCGAAGTTGGCATATATGAATCAACTGACGAAGATTTAATGGCGTTAATTAAAAAATTAAATAATGACGTCAATACGCATGGCATTATTATCCAATTGCCACTTGTGAACCCTAATCAAACTGATGCAGCAGTTAATGCTGTGGCATCAGAAAAAGATGTTGACGGTTTAGGCTTGAATGCTAAATTTATTCCAGCGACGGCTATGGCAATTGATTGGTTGTTGGTTGGATATAATGTTGATTTGGCTGGCAAAAAGATTGCGATTGTCGGTAACGGCCGTTTGGTTGGTGCTCCTTTAGCTAAACTTTGGCTTGATGCTGGTCGTGATGTTTCGGTCTATGATGATACGACTGTAAATTTGGCTGAAAAACTAAAGATTGCTGAAATTATAGTTTCAGCAACCGGCGTGCCAGGTCTAATAAAGTCCAATATGATTCGAAATAAGGCTGTCGTCATTGATGCTGGCACTGCATCAGAAGGTGGCAAAATTGTTGGTGATGTTGCCGAAAAAATTCGCGATCGTCAAGATTTAACAATTACGCCAATTCGTGGTGGAGTTGGCCCATTAACTATTGCTGCGCTTTTTGATAATGTTATTACCGCAGTGCGAAAAATAGTCGACGCCAAAGGTCAGCAAGACACTTAGTTTATTCGAAAAAGTATTGACTAAATAGCTAAAGCTTGATATAAAGTAATTACAGCACCTCGTTTGGACATTTTGTTCTCGCGAGGTCTTTTTTTTGAAAGAAGTATAGGTAATGCGTCGAATAGATTTGATTGATGGCGAGAATTTCAAATATAACTTACGTCATATTTATTTTGTAAATTCTACTTTTCAAGCATTATAATTTTTATAAGTTTAGAGAATGCGATGGTTATATTTAATCATGAGCTAATTCTAATTTTCTAATAATAAATATTAGCGTACTCTATCTGATTAAAACATGAGCAATGACAATAATAACGTGATTATTGTCACTTGACAAACAATAATAACGTGATTTATAATAATGAATATGATTGACAGATATATTGAAAGCCAACTAATTAAGTCACTAGATGATGGTTATGTCACCATATTATATGGAGCAAGACAAGTAGGTAAGACTACGCTTGCAAAAAAAATACTTTCTAAAAATAATGATGGCTTATATTTAAATTGCGATGATCCTGCCGTATTATCTCGACTACAAGGCCAATCTCTTGCCGGATTACATTCAATAATAACTAAAGCAAAATTTGTAGTTATAGATGAGGCTCAGCGCGTTGAAAATATTGGTTTAACTGCAAAGTTAATCCATGATAGTATGCCAGAAGTAAAGTTATTACTTACTGGTAGCTCAAGTCTTGATTTAGCAAATAAGATCAAAGAGCCGCTAACTGGTCGTTCAAAAGAATTTTTGCTTTATCCACTCAGCCTGAAAGAAGTAGCCCATAATATTATTGATAGTGACGGTTATATGCAAAGGTTATTAGTTTACGGTGGATATCCAGGATTATGGTCTCTACAGGAGAGCGATGCTTCTGACTTAGCTAAAGATATAGCTAACCATTATTTATATAGGGATGCCTTTGCTCTTGGAACTATCTATGATCAAACTATTATAGATAACCTGTTAAGATTATTAGCTTATCAGATAGGCAGTGAAGTCAGTTACAACGAGATAGCTAGTAGCTTAGAAATTAGTAAAAATACTGTCATGAGATATGTTGATTTACTTGAAAGGGCTTTTATAGTATTTAGGTTGCCTCAATTTAGGAAGAACCAGAGAGTCCAGATTGGTCGTTTACGCAAAATATATTTTTATGATCTTGGAATGCGGAATGCTCTGATAGGTGATTTTAGTCCATTAAACGTTCGCGGAGATATTGGAGCACTTTGGGAAAACTTCATACTGGTCGAAAGATTAAAAAAGAACCAGTCTGATAAAAAGTATGTTCGTAGTTATTATTGGCGGTCACGCGACAAACAAGAAATTGACTTGATTGAAGAATCTGATAATAAGTTTTTAGCTTTTGAATGTAAATGGAACAAGCCACCTCGAATTCCAGTAGGTTTTACCATAGATTACCCAGATATTAAAGTTACTGGTGTTACTAAAAATAATTATTGGGAATTATTATAAGACCATAAACTAGTTTAGTTATAGTATTAATATTTTTTTAATGAAGTTGAAATGCGAGAATAGTAGAAGGAAAGGGGTTTTTCGAAAATTGATAGTGAAAAGATTATAGGTTGTAAAATGAGTCAAGATGATACTTTTAAAATAATCTTTAATAATATATCGCCTAAATCAGCTTAGCCTTTAAGTTATTAATACTTGTATATTCAACTAAAAAACTTAATTCTTCTGGCAGTTTAGCGGAGATAAATTCATTTAAGATGTAAATCTTCTTTTCGTTAAAATACTGGGCACAGGCTATTTCTTTTAACACGCCCCAAGCATAGCCAACGCAAACAAAAATTTCGCATTGTCTATTGAATTCATCAGCCTGTCTGTCCCAATCTTTGCAATTAATGATTTCACCAATTTCATTATTTAGATAGCTTTCATAGTCTTTTTCATCGGTTGGGATTATTAACGAGATCTTTTTACCGCCTAATTCCAAGTATTTGTTGCCAAAATATTCCAGCAAAGAATCTTTATCTGGGGTTAAAACTATCTCGTTGCCACTGTCGGCGATAATTTGCGCAACTTTATCAAGAAGTGCTTTCCGTTCGTCAATATCACCAGAATAAATTTTATTTGGCCCGATTATACCGATTCTCATGCTCTAATCATAGCATTTGCTATAATCATATCAATGAAACAAATAACTTTAGTGACAAGCAATAGTAGGAAATTAGGAGAGGCTCAATTAGCGCTTAAAGATTTTGGTATAACCGTCCATAACAAGCAATTTGATATCGATGAAATTCAGGCTCGCGACCCAATATTAATAGCCAAACATAAAGCTAAAGAAGCTTTCAAAATAGCCAAGGAGCCAATAGTGGTAACTGATACCTCGTGGGATATCCCTGCGCTAAATGGTTTTCCTGGTGGATATATGAAGGATGTAGCTGACTGGCTGACGACTGATGATTTTATCAATTTATTAAAAGGCCATAGAGACAAAAGTATTAGTTTTACCGAAACAATTGCATATCAGGATGACAAACAAAATAAGGTTTTTAGCCAGAAATTTATCGGAAATTTAGCTAGCAAGCCGCGCGGAACTGGTAACTCTATCGAGCAACTGGCCGAATTTGATGGTTTTACGATTGGCGAACGTCAACAACAGGGAAGGTTCAGCCATGATCCAAAAGATTATGTTTGGTATAAATTTGCTCAGTGGTTTGTTGATTTAGATTAAGCTATCTTAAGCGCTTCTTTAACTTGTTGCACTACTTGACGAGGGGTCAGGTTGGCTTTCACGATATAGCTATTAACACCTAGTGATTTCAGGGATTTTGGTGCTTCTTCCAGGCCAACATTTGTCAGTATAATTACAGGTACTGTTTTGCCCCAGCTGGCTTTGCGGATGATGGTCAACGCTTCTTCACCGTCCATTACGGGCATCTGTAAATCAAGTAATACGATATCGGGGCTAAAAGATTCAACCAAGGCGACGCCTTCTTCACCATTGTGGGCTAATTGCACATCAAACCCGTCAGATTCAAATTTCATTCGATACATTTGGCTGATAACTGGATCGTCTTCGATGATAGCAATCTTTGTCATAATTTTATAATACAACTTTATATAAAATTGCTCAAGTAGCTAATGGTTTTTGTATTTATAATATATAAACCCTAATTGCAAGCACTGTCCTTGCAAGGGCTATAATTACAAAATCTTAATATTTATCTTTTCAAATAAATATAGTAGTGGTCTTGAATCGCCTTCAAATGCAAGCCTATCTGCATCTATAATCTCTTTTGAAGAAACTTGGCTGTAATCAAGTAAGTAGCCTGCATTGTCGGCCAGCAGAATTAAAAATAAGCGTATCGTGCGGCCATTTCCATCTCGAAATGGGTGAAGGGCGTTAAGTCCGGCGGAAAGATTCGCTATTTCCTTTATGAACAACTGTAGTTCTAAATTAACAAGATATTTTTTGTCATTCAGCGCACCAAATATCCGATTAGCTTCTGTTTCTATGAATCTAGCATAGGCAAATGGCACGCTGGCTTCGGGCTTAGTTATGTCAACGGTGCGGATTTTCCCAGCGAATTCGTAAATATCTTCAAATAGAGCTTTATGGATATGCAATAAAAAATTAAAATCAAATATATCTGGCACTTCGTTTAGCAGGGCGGCTGTTTTTTTGGTGACAATATCCTGTTCCATTACTTGTAGTTTTTTTATAGTCTTTTATCCAAGCTTATTTTCTAGGATACTTTCGCCATCAACGAAATAATCGGTCATAAATTATTTCTTTGCTTGTTGCAATTGTTTTGTAAGAGTTTTTTTGACTATATCAAAATTGAAACCTTCAGCTTCCATGCTGCGGGCTATGCTATTAATCAGGCGTTTTGTTTTTTCGTTTTTGCTCATATATTTATTTTGCTACAAACATGTGTTTACAGTAAGGCATTAAAGGTGAGCCAAGATGGCATGATTATGCAGCTTGCGGCAACTAGATTGTTATATCGCCACTGGGCGAAATCGGAATTTACCACGAAGGTCCAGGCGAGAGAAGGATGTTTGTCGACTCAGTCAATGAGGATTTTGATTTTTATAATAATAAGTTTTTGCGCGATTAGAAAAAATTGGTGAATTTGAATCCGATCCTGATGGAAGTGTGGTTGGATATTACACAATTGGCTTAAGTGATTTAGATAAGGCAATTCAATGGGGCTTAGTCGGCGACAGGCTTCAGGGGCTAGCGGGCAAGTATTTTTAGGCTAACTTTATTATTTTCTTGAAAATAATATTATATAATAAAACTTCAAAAACAAAGGTCAGTCCTTCTAGGGACTCTCTTTGGCCTTTTATGACTTATATATAAACACTGTATTAATCAATTTTGTTATAATGGTTTTATGGATGACAATATTGCAGGATTCTTTTTGGATGGTTGGTATGTTTTTGATAATTTTGCGCCATTTCAGGTTGAATGGAGAGGTAAATTATATCCAACATCTGAGCACGCGTTCCAGGTCGCTCATTTTATTGAAGTAAATCCAGAATTAGCCGAGAAAGTTAGATTGTGCCGATCGCCTCGCGAGGCTTCTGATTTTGCTAATGAAAATTCTAATTTTAATGATCCGCAGTGGAAGCAAAAAAGAGTTAGTATTATGGAAGAGATTGTGAAATGTAAATTTGATCAACATCTTTTTATAGCTGAAACTCTGAAATTATCTGGCAAAAAAATAATAGTCGAAATGAATGATAATGATTCATTTTGGGGCTGGGGGCCGGATCATAATGGCAATAATGAACTTGGTAAGATTTGGATGAAATTACGAGAGGCGGCGATATGGAGCGATTAAAAAAAGAAATAGATAACACTATATCACCCGTAGGTTGTGAAGCGGCGGCTGATGAACTAGGATGTAGTGTCTCTGATATCCAGGTTGTTGGAGTCGATGGTGGTTACTCGCGTAATCGTCGATCTTTGGTGGGGTATGCGGATAAATGGATTTTTGCCAAAGAGGTTGACCATGATTTACTACCAGGCGATGGCGCAGAGGAGATGAGATGGTTACATAAAGATCTTGAGTGTACTAATGCCTTAAGGCAAACAGTTCCCGAGATTGTGCCCGAATGGGAAAAATTAACAGCAAATAATCATGTGCTTTTGATGCCGAGTTATAGGGTTGATGATGGATGGCTATGGTCTTTGCCGTTGAAGGCAGACGATCAATCTTTGTATATCCAAGCAGTGGTTGATGCTACAAAAAAGCTCGAGGCTGTTAATTTTGATCAAAATGCCATAGATAATTTAAATTTAAATCCATATTTTAGAGATAAACTTGCCCTGGATGATGGACTCGTTTTAATCCTAAAAAATGAAGATATTCGAAATCAACTTCAAGATAAATATACTGCGATGGAGCAGGATGATTCACTTATAGGTTTGCGTCATGCAATTCGTAAAATGCGCGACTTACTGAAGGACGAAGCGGCGCTTGATGATCTATCAAAAAAAGCAACCTCACTTATCAACCAGCCAAATAATTGTTTTGGACATTGCGATGTTCGTAGTGATAATATTGCCTTTAATTCGCTGACTAATCAAATAAAGTTTGTTGATTGGAACTGGGCGTCCTTTACTCCTTCGGGATTTGGCGCGACAGAGTTTTTAATTGATATGGCACGGCGTGGTGTTAATGTCGAGCCTTGGGCTGAAAGCTTAAATATAGAAATGCTTGCCGCAATTGTGGGATTTTATGCAAAACGATGCCTTGAAGACCCGCTTGCGCCTGGTAATAAATTGCGCGATGTTCAGGCTCAATCGGCTGCTGTTGCGCTAGATTTGTACGATATGGCTGTTAGCGCTAATAGACAATAAAGGCCATACTATAATTAATATGCTAAAAATATACAAAAGCAAAAAGTCATTCGGTAGGTTATTTATTGCTATCCAAAAAGATTTAAAAAAGATATTAGGCGATGATTGTGCAATCGAGCATGTTGGCAGTACGGCAATACCAGGTGTTGATGGTAAAGGCATTATTGATATTTTAATAGGTTTTGACAATCAAGGGCAAATTATTAAGGCGGCTAATAAATTGCTGCGTCATGGTTATTTTTCCGCAAGAAAAAGATTAGAAGACCAAAATGATCGTGTGTTTATGTCATCTAGTAATGAAGATACGACTATCGGCGACGTACATTTGCATATGGTTTTAAAAGATAGCGTCGATTTTATTAATTTTATTAAAGTGCGGGATTTTCTGCGCCAAAATCCAGATGAAGCTAAAAAATACTCTGAACTAAAATACAAAATCGCCAAAGAAACTAGTTTTAATAGGGAAGAATATAAGAATCAAAAGAGTAAATTTATTGAAAAAATACTAATGAAATAGGTTAATAGATTATCTTTTTTGTGGTACGTTTAATACTTTAACGTATAGATCATCGACTATCTGTCTTTGCTCTTCGCCAGACGATGCATAATGGTCAAGACCTGGCGATGAGTTAACCTCTAGGACGCTATATGGTGATTCATTTGATGATATATCTGAACATGCCAAATCAACACCGCATAATCTAAGGTTAAAATTGTTTGATATTTTTGCGGCTAGCTCAACCCACTTTGGGTTTATAGTTTTTGATACATCAAATGACTTACCGCCTGCAGATAGGTTTGATATCGATGCGAGGGTGAGTTTTTCGTTATATTGTGGTATATAATCAAGTCCTATGCCGATTTTGCCAAGATGTTTTATGATTCTTGGTTCGTGCGCATCTAGCATTGTATCGCGGCCTTCTTTTATATATTCTTTTTGTAGTTCGTTAATTAAAGCCTCTGTATTATCTTTGCCATTGCCAGTAACTGCCAGTGGTATTCTTTGATATGCGCTAATAAGCTGCCCGTCCAATACGACAATTCTATAATCTGGCATATTAATAGCTTCTTCTATCACGGCGACTCTAACTTTTTTCTCATTGTACATTGAAAGTACTTCATCAAGTTCTTTCGGGCTATCTACCTTATAGACATCAGATCCCTTAGACCCACTAACCGGTTTTACATAAACTGGATATTCTAAATTTTTATCTATATATTCATAAGCTTGGTCTGATGATTTAATATTATTATTTCCTCGTTGCTCTTGTGAGGGTCGTATTGTTTCATCCCACCATGGTAATAAAAATTCTTCACCCTTTGGACATTCTACGCCAATAGCTCTTAATAGGAATTTAGTATGGCCTTTATCTTTAGCTAGATCCTCAGAAGCACCAGTGTTAAGCCCAAGGTCATTGCCATAGGTAACGCGAAAAGTCCCGTCGTTATATTCTATTCTGGAAACATACCCATAGTCGGGCTCTACATCTAGCTTTTTAATATTGTCTAGTCGTCCCTCGTTGAATAATCTAACTAAACTTCGAGTTACATATGGATAATATTCTTTAGACTCGGGCTGATTTTCCGCCCCTCTCTCTACTCCACGTTCTTTCATAAGATAATACTAAAACAAGCATGACTAAAAGTCAATTTATTGTCTAATAGCTTTTTGCGTGACATGTTTGATATAATCATCGACATCTAAATTAGCTTTAGGCCTTTTATATTCGTAGCTTTTTAGTAGTTTTATATCTTCCTTTTTAGCCACACCAGATTTAATTGCATATTCCAGCTGTTTTGATTTTACATATTCAATTAATTCTTCTAGCGAATTAAATTCAAATACGCCACGATATGCGGCAAAAGAATGTTCGAACCAAAACCATTTATTATTATCTTTGAATACTAGGAATGTATGAGTTGGATAATTGTTTGGTTCCCATAATTCAAACCATGAAAATATAGTCTTAAGCTCGTAGTTGTGCTCATCAAACCATTTTCTTTCTAATTCAACTTGATCCCAACAGGTGCCACATTTTGTTTTTAGCATGCCGCTCCCAGATTGAACTATGCACTGGCAATACCAATCGCGATCCCATTCTGCATTTTGTTGTGTATATTTTTTACCATTTTTACCAACAAAACCGTAGGTGATAGTATCCATGAAATTCAATAAATCTGATGGTGTTTTCAGTTTTAAAAAATCAGATATGATATTTTTGTCGTGGCTAGTCATATAATCACTTATAACATAAAACCTAATTTATAAGTATCGTCCTTATTCCAAGGTGATATAATTCTTATATGATTATCCCAGATAAGTTAAAACCTGGTGACGAAATACGTGTGATTGCCCCTGCAAGATCGATGGGTATTTTAAGTGACGAATTAAAAGATATTGCCAATAAGCGCCTTTCGGAATTAGGCTATAAAGTTAGTTTTGGTAAAAATGTCGATATTATGGACGATTTTAAATCTTCGAGCGTAGATTCCAGAGTTGCGGATTTGCATGATGCTTTTTCGGATAAGAATGTTAAGGGCATCATTACAGTTATTGGAGGTTTTAATAGTAACCAGATGCTTGATTATATTGACTGGGAGCTGATAAAAAATAATCCAAAAGTATTTTGTGGCTACTCGGACGTTACAATCTTAAATAATGCTTTTTATGCAAAGACAGGCCTAGTTTCTTATTCCGGGCCTCATTATTCAACTTTTGGTCAGAAATTATATTTTGACTATACTTTGGATTATTTTAGAAAATGCTGTGTTGACAGCGAGCCTTTCGTCATTGAAGCTTCTTCTGAATGGAGCGATGATCCATGGTATAAAGATCAGGATAGTAGGCGACCAGCAAAAAATAATGGTTTCCTGGTGATCAATGAAGGTAGGGCAGAGGGCATTGTGATCGGGGCTAATTTATGCACGTTTAATCTATTACAAGGCACACCGTATATGCCGAGCCTAACTGATACGATTCTATTTATTGAAGACGATGCCCATGCTGACGGAACGGATGTCATGGAGTTTGACAGGAACTTACAATCACTAATACAGCTTCCAGATTTCAAAAATGTAAAAGGTATTGTTATTGGCAGATTTCAAAAAGCTGCAAATATGACAAATGATTTATTAACTAAAATTATTAAAACCAAAAAAGAACTCAATAATATCCCTATTATTGCAGGTGTTGATTTTGGCCATACGGACCCGAAAATAACCTTGCCAATAGGCGGCAAAGTTAAGATAGATACCGATAGTAAATCGTTATTGATAGTAACGGAGCACTAAAACGGTAACTAGCCTACAGATAGCTAATTATATTAGTTGGTTTTGCGCTGCCTATATGTTGCTCGATATCCATGTTTTGCAATATATCAGGCTTAAGCGAATCTGTTTTGGGGTCGATAAATTCATGTTTTGATATTTCAGCCATTCCATGCGATGTATTATTAATATCGATTTTTTTGTAATCTTCAGCATTTTTAATATGAAAGAAAAATTCCATTTTTTCATTTTTGCCATCTTTAAATTGCTGTACTAGTATTAAATTTCCAATTTGTGGCTTTACGCCTGTCTCTTCGATCATCTCACGTTCTAGGCAGCCCAATAAGTTCTCATTGTTTTCAATCCGGCCGCCAGGTGTTGACCAAAAGTTACTTTCATCGCCATTACTGTCTTTTAATTTTTGTGCGTAAATTTTACCGTCTTTGTAAATAATCCCACGCACGGCTATTTGTCTTTGGCGCATACTAAGCTCCTTATATTAAATTTTAAAATAAAGGCGCTATTGGATCGGTTCGTCCGAACGTTTACGCATAGTGGATCCGGTGGATCATAATAAATATATCATATCATGATTTTGACAAGCTGGTTGAGTTTGGATTAGAAAAATTGCCTGATTATATATTCTAGGCTGAATATTGTATCTTGTGATGTGACTGGGGGATAGCTAACTTTGTATTTATAATATAAAAATTAGAATTGCAAGTATCGTCCTTGCAAGGATTACTTCAAACTATAGCGTGCTAAATTTGACTGATTATAGTTAACATGATAAAACATATATAGATTTGTAGTTCAAACTACAGGTACTTTGAAAAGTAGGTGATAAGAATGGCAAACGATCCGAGATTGGAACAATTAAAAATTGTTCAAGAGCGAGCATTTACCAAAAAGCAAGAAGCTTATCAGAAACAGCAAGATTCCTGGAAACGATTATCGGATGCAAGAGACAAAATGAATCGAACATTCGAGGCCAAACAAAGTGCTTTTGAAGCACAGGAACGGGCATGGCAAGATTGTCAATCTGTTAGCGACCGTAACGGTCCAAGGATTGAGCGTCTTAATTCCGATCAGGAAAAAGCTTATCAAAACATGAAAAATGCTTTTGATCGGGCATCTTCTGCTCATGACAGTCGTGACGGTGCTTCCGCAAAGGCCTATGCCGAAGAGGGACATAGTTATAAAGCTGAAGCTCAAAGATGTGTCGAAGAGCGACGTCGACTTGTTGAAGAGTGCAAGAGCGCAAGAGCTAAGCATGAACCGCACAAGAGAACTTTCGAAGATGCAAAGATTACTTTTGGTCGCGCCAAAGACGGGCACGAGCAAGCTAAAGCTGCTCATGAACGTGCTAATGACGAATTTAAGCGTGCTAAAGCTGATTTCGATTCTGCAGCCAAGGCATTCCAAGCAAGGCTAAGCGAGCTCAAAACTGCAAACTCAAAGAGAAAAGACGGCAATCGAGCGATTGCAGCCAAAGCAGGCGTTCCGTATCAATATCGGGATAATGTTTATGTATCAGAGGGTTCTGATGGTACAATTAACATCTTCTTCGGTGGAGTTGGCGCGCCGGATGGTTTTGGGCATGGACATTATTCCATGAATAGAAGTGGTAAGGTGACCTACAGACGTCTACCATTCGGAGAGCATGGACATCATAATTTTGAAGATGATGATGATTGCAAAAAAAGCGGATGGGGCCCTCGTACCGTGGGCACAATTGATGGTTTTGAAGTAACGTTTCGTCAAGGCTACGGAGATAAAGAAGGCCAGACGCTTATAGCAGACGGCACCCCATCGGGTCGAGAATTTGACCGAAGAAAGGGTCATGACCACTACGGTGACAAAGAAGAGGGTGGTGGTCGTATAGAGGATAATCGCGGCAATCGCGGAAAATATACTGGTCCAGGCCATTAATCACCTACACTTAAAAGTATTGGGCTGGGATATAATCCCAGCCTTTTTATTTCATGGTATTATATATTTAGTATGAACGACTCAATTAACACTATAGATAAATTAATTAATAATGTAACAAAACTTATTGATGAAATCGAAAACAAAGATCGGGCCCGCCAGCAATTAGGCGGTTTAGTAGATGGATTAATATCATATGTTGACACTACTATACAAGACCATCCACTTACACAAGATAGCATAGATAAACTTAATGTTTTAGAGCTGCAATATGGTGACAAAAAGTTAGAATCGGTCCAAAAAAGTTCCGTGATTGATAAATTTATATATGATCAAGGCGTATTACTCGCTAACACGTTAGAAATATCATCCCGTGCGGATGAAGTGGAGCTGATATCAGATCAAATTGGTGCATATACAATTCTTTCAAGTATTTATGGTGATGCTACAGGCCAAGTTCCAGAAAGTTTGGGTGTAGATTTAGGTGAAGCGGCTTTACTAAAATTATCAGAGTTGCGCGATAATAATCCAGGCAAAAATAATGAATCAAAATTTTATATTGAACAATTCACTAGGTCGCTCCAGGAAATTAAGTATTAGTTTAACGTTATAATAGGTTAATAATGTCACATACAAATATTAATGAAGTTATTAAATTATTAGATGATATCTTGCTTAATAATAAAAATAACACCTTGGTTGAGATAGGTGGGTATATTGTAGGCAGTATAGCTTTTAGAGATGATACAGACGAGCTTTTTGGATATTATCCAAATCTAAATCAAATTTCCATATATGCAGAAGAACTTGAAATGATCGAAAATGACGATAAACTTGCTGGTGAATTATTTGAGAATATTAAAAATGAGCTTTCTTTACTTAAAAATGAAAAATCAAGAAAAACGTTAAATTAAATCTTATTGATAAAAATAAAATTTAAAATATTACAGTCAGACAGGTCTATTTTTACTAAGCAAAAAATGCGTTACTGACATTTTCATCTGTTTTCGCTAGAAAAACAAAATCATAACCTGAAGTGGTTGTATATTTCATTATTTCATTTACTTTTTTGGGCTTCTTGTATTTTTGGGATGCGATTACCGGACTGGCGTTTTTAAATTTTATTGGTTTTTTAGCTTTTACAAACTCGAAATATTTTTTTTCTTTTGAATTGTTGTAAATCTTATTCTCTATATTATCGAGACTAGTAATGAAGTCCTCGGCATATAGATAATAAATGGTATCTTCTATTAAAATTCTCCATAAAAATGAGTCTGGTGTTATTATTTTAAATTCAAGTAATGTAAAAACATTAATATTTTTAATTGGTTCCGGAATGTCAAATTGCCCAAGAATATAACATATCTGGTTAGAATTAGGCGAATATATAAAATCTCTTAGCATATAGTATAGTTATAACATAAAAACCCGAATTGCAAGTACTGCCCTTGTTTAACCTGACATAGTTTATTGCTAAGTCAGCCTATATTCCTTGCTGTTTCGAGGGCCCTTAGCACAACTTGGTCCATATTGTAATATTTATATTCTGCGAGGCGACCGCACATGTACAGATTTTTTATCTTGTTGGCTTTGTTCTTATATCTTTCATAAAGGTTTTTGTTGTTTTCATTTATAATTGGGTAATATGGTATATTAATACCGTTATATTTTTGTGGATATTCTCTCATGATAGTGGTATTGTTGCTTTGTTGGCCGGTCAGGTATTTAAATTCTGTAACTCTCGTATACTTATGATTATTTGGGTAATTAATAACCGGACTCTTTTGAAAGTGATTTATATTTTGATTTTTAAATTCAAACCTCAGCGATCGATAGGGCAGCTTCCCATATTCGTAATTAAATAATTCATCTATTTGGCCCGTATATACAAGTTTGCCATTAAATTGTTTGTCATTGAAGTATATAGCATCTTCTTTTATGCTGACATATTCTTTTGCGTCAACGTTCAATTTTATATCTATATTCGGGTTATTCAGCAAATTATCAAATATTTCATTGTAGCTTTCTTTTGGCATTAATTGATATTCATCTTGGAAGTATCTGTCATCATATCCCAGGGCGACAGGGACTCTATTGATAATTGATTTATCGATATCTTTTACGTTCATACCCCATTGTTTAGCGGTGTAATTTGCGAAGACTTTCTCGTATACATAATCGCCAAATTCCTTTATGGTTTTATCTCTATGGTTAATTATATCCATAATCGAGACTTTACTTAAACCTGGAAAGTATTTTTTTAACTTATTTTCAATTAAGTATGCCTTGTCCTCATCGAAGATCGATTCAATGGATTTAAAATTAAAAGGTATGGGGACTAACTTGCCGTCTATACTTCCAAGTACTGTATGCTCATAAAAACGCCATTCACCATGTTTCTTTATATATTCAAAGACCTCTATTGAGTCGGTATGGAAAATATGCGGGCCATATTTGTGAATTCTAATACCGTTTATGCAAATTTCTTCATACATGTTCCCGCCGATATTTGGTCGTTTTTCGAGTATTAATATCTTTTTATTTTTTTGTGCCAGCTCGCTCGCAACAACTGAGCCTGCGAAGCCAGATCCGACTACTATTACATCATATATATTATCTGTATTGATGCTCATTGTTTCTTATTTAGGTTAATTAGTTTTTCTGCGACAGTTTTATGTAAGGGGCCGTATAATTTAGCATAATCTGTCCAATTAAAATTGCCTTCATTGCCGGTGTACCATAGGTCAATAGGGAGTTTTTCGTACCGTTCTCCCAACTGAAATAGTTCTTCTTTGGATAGTTTTAATATGAATTTTACATCGTCCCCGGCTTTGTAGGGCTTTTCGCCTATATTAACATGATAAACCGTTGTTGTATTATGGAACGTCCTATTGTCTTCGTCGGTCACGTCGCTAATAAACGTAGACAGCTCTGTCATATCTGATTTATCAACATGGACATTAAGCTCCTCGTGCAGTTCTCTGATAGCCGCGTCGTATAGTTCTTCACCGTCATCTACGCCTCCGCCCAGTAGGCGCGCAATAGTTGGCGGGTAGAAGCTTGGCTTTGCTCCAATAAGTATGTTCCCCTCATTATCTTCCACAGCAATCAATACACACTGCTTTCTAAATAGATTACCGAACGGTTTAGTAACCTGAAAATCAAGATTTATTATTGCCATAGTTTAGATTATTAGCATACTTTTGATGATGTCTTCTAGATATTCCTTATCATCCAAAAAATATATTTCTTCGTATTTTCTCGTTGCCTTTAGCCGCATAAGCTCATTATCATTTGATAATATAGAATCGAGCTTTTGAATAAAATGTTCGTTATTTCCTCTATTTTTTGCATCTTTGAGAATAATTTTCTTTCTAGAGGAACAAGGATATATGATGCTGTATTTTATGCCTTTTTTTTCTAACTCCTCTAACATCTCTGGGGCTATCGCTACAAAAATGAACTTAAATTTACTAATAGACTCTTCAACCTTATCTGCATAGTTTTTCGGATAATCACGATTAGGAGATCGATTGGGGGCGCCTTTCATCTTTTCAATGTTCACATTCTCTTCGCTGTATTCGTATTGATAATAACTTGATTCTATATCTATGGCTAAATTAGAATACTTATTGCAAAAAGTCGTCTTTCCTAGGCAGCCCCAGGCCGCCAATATGATACTATCTTGATTTTGTAAGTTGTTGTAATTCGACAATGTCATGTGGCGTAAGATTGAGTATGGTTCATTATCTTTGTCGCTTATTTTTTCTTCGAAAAGTTTGTCAGCCTTTATGTTTTCTATTTCTAGCTTCCATTTTTCTGCAAAACGCAAGTTATTGCTTCGTAAAATATCCTCTCTATCTAGGCTACTGTTTATGACAGACTTGTGTCGAAAATGGTGGACATAAATATCTTTATCAATGGCTATTTCATACCCTCTAGTTAAAATCTCCCAACATAAATCTATATCATCACTGCCATATTTTTCATAAATCGGATCTGCTGCGAAGCCAACTTCATCTAAAACATTACCCCTTACTAATATGCAGTGCGCTGGCATTGAGGCGGGTATTTTATCAAAGCTTTTTACGCCGCGGCCATTAAGTTCTATCAGCTTTTTTATACCATTTTCTATTTCATAAACGCCAAAGAAGTATTTTAATTCTTCTATGGGCAAAAGTCCTTTAGGTGTTGTTTCGAAATGGCTCTTTGAATCGCCTCCGATATAGTGCTTAGTGTTCTTGGAGATCCGAAGCGGACTAATTGCGCCAATATTATGGTCATCATCCATCTTTCTCGTCATACTTTCAAGCCATCCGTCCCAAAAGTATATATCATTATCGCAAAAACAGGTAAATTCAACATTAAAATATTTAGATAGATGCCAGCCTTGATTATGTGCGTTGCCTGCGCCAATATTATGGTCGTTAAAAATAAATGTCATACCCTTACAATATTTAGAAGGTGCCTGTAATTTACCAAGATACTCTCGTGTTTCGTCAGTAGAAAAGTTATCGACAATCGTTAGATAATATGGTATTTTCGTAGTTTGAAATATTCTTTCGATCGTCAACTTTGAATATTCAAATCCATTCCAGCAAATTACAACAATATTAACTCTCGGATCTATTTTTGTTTGCCCTGCTTTCATTTTGTCAAAATCCTTTCCATAATCAACGAGATGTTATTGCTAATGTTCCTTAAATCATCAGATATATTGCAAAGCAATAATGATCTAGCTCCAATTTTTTTAACAATGTCGTGCATAAATGATTTTTCTAATTCTTGGTGATATTTGATTGCATCTACACTTTCTAGCTCACGATTTCTAATATCACTGTTGGCGATTCTTCTGGCTAATATTTCTTCTGCATCAGATTCAACCATTATTAAATCTCTTGGCCGTAATCTAAAAATTGTGTTACTGTCTGCTATTATTAAACCATTTTGCTTATATGTCGAATGGTAATTCATGACTTTAGCCCTATCGTTAGCATTTATTACACCATCCAATAATTTAATTGTGGCGCGAGTCTTAAACTCTTCCATGTTAACCGGATCGATGCCGCTCAGCCCTCCTGAGGCTTCACTATATCCAGCCGGTTGCTCTGCTCTCGCTATCTCTCGAATTATTCTGCCGAAATGTATGAAATCTACATCGGTTTTATCGTGCATATTCTCCTGGACTCTAGATAAAAGAAAATCCTTACCAGCCCCGCTGACGCCCGATACTACAACTATGTTAGAATTATTGATTCTTTCCATATCTCGATCTAACCTTGTCTATTAGCCAATCGCCCACCTCGCCATATTTAATATGTTCATTGACATCGTTTATGTGAACCATCTCGTATCCAACTACTGATCCGCCAATATCATTAATAAACTTACCAATAACTTCCAGTTCGGCATAAACTCTTAATTGATAACCAATATTTCCAAGTTTATCTGAAACTTTTTGATAACCCAATGGAAACCAGTTCAGCACTGCCATATTTAACTCTTCTTTTATCTCTCGGTGTAGAGCTTCTTCGACGGTTTCCTTATCCTCAACTCCTCCGCCTGGTAAATTGTCTCTAGAATTTTGGTACTTTACAATTGGTACTTTTCCGTCTAGATTTCCTATCGCATAAACTTGTGACCAATTGAGACTTGGAATTTTATTATCTTTTATCTCAAAGAATTCTACATCATACCTATCATTTTTGTAGATAAAGTGAGATTTAATTATTGGTTTATTGGATGTTTTCATTTAGTGCCTCGTTTCATAATTATAAATTGATAATCGTATAAATCTGATAATTCGTCTAGCGCGTTGCTTGGGTCATTTTGAGAAAAACTATATACTGCTGGCCCCATGGAGCTGACGCCTGCAAACTCAAATTTTTCTCTTAATGTGTGCAATATAGCTTTTGTTGCAGGAGATTGAATGTTTTCTTCGGCGACTTTTGTTCCTGTGGCTATAATATGTGCCATTGTATATATAAACTCCTCGTAGTTATCTGTGACTAAACTGGGTAATAATTTTTCGAAGACTTCATAGACAACTTCTTTTGTGTTGTCTTCTGTATCTGGCAAAATTTTATTCCAGAAATCATCTTCTGTGTCTAAGCTTAAAGAGTTTTTTGTATTCGGTATTGCAACAATAATATAATATGGGAAATCGGTTATATTTAATAAATAGTTTACTGGCTTCTCATAATGTGTGTACATATTAGGGTTAACTATTAGACCACTGTCTTTATTCGCTATCTCGCAACCTAACTCTATGACGAATCCGGGGTTAAGCAAAAGATTAAGACCTAGTGTGGAATTATGTCCAACTCCTAATTTAAATAAATCATCAATTGTTAAGCTAAGCCCAGATGCCTTGGCGCAGCATAACAAGATCCCCCCTGTGATTTGCGTAGATAGGCCGAGCCCGATATGCTCTCGTAACTCTTGGCTCAATTCCACATTCACATTCCAATGATCTTGACATCGAATGTAACTTCTAAGTTTTTTGAAATTTACATTATGATCTAGCTTGTCGATGTTTAATCGACTATTAATGATATCTTTCTTATGGTTATTTTTTGTAACAGTAATTTTAATTGGCAGATCCTTTATCGAAAACCCAAAACTACCATGTTTTAATATTCCCGACTTTAGGGATAGATCAATGCTAAACATGTGAACGCGTGGATATACACATAAGAGATAGCTTTTATCGCCCAACTTCTTATATCTTGGTGTCGATGTCTTTGTGTGTATTGATTTTATTTCAGTCATGAGTTTTATGCTATCGGGTCTTCTTTACTATATAAATTACTGGCACATCTGCCAATATGATTTTTTATCATATATCGCTCATAATGCCTAATCGGGAAAGGATGATCGGTAAATTTTTCATAATCAATGCTAGGCCTTTTGAAGTCCATACTCTGCAAAATACTAGACAAATAATTAATTTTGTAAATATCAGTCTCTACATTTAACCTATCACGAACACAATCAGTTATTGTCTGTTTATTTTTATCTTCTTCTTGTTGAAACTTTTCTAATATTTTTATATTACCGGTGTTGGCAATATGGTCAATTTTAGATATTGCAACCGCTTCTATTGGCGTTCTGTTAATAAAATCATGAGAGTCGGAAGCTTTATCTATTAATCCACTAGCAACTGCAAAATAAGACGGGACTAGCTGTAGTCTTGGCAGTAGGGCGCATAAACTGTTTCTAGCTTGCTCATCTGTCTGAAAAAAGTTTGTACGAATAACCATACAGTCTTGGATGGCTTCTTGCTCATCGTCGCTCAGGATTCTCAAGTTGCAAGTTTTATCCAATATTTTATCTTCGTAAATATAGCGGCCTTCGTCAATTCTTGACACCTCCTCTAATTGGCCGTGCATATACCCCGCTATAGGTGTTGGGTCGGCTAAGTACGCTCTCTGCCCAACTTGAACGATATTGACTGTATGTAGGCCTATTTTTCGATCTGGATGTTGCCACGGTAAATTAGAAACCAGCGCTGTTCTTGTGTCGAAACTTTCTTGTATGAGTCTACTGAAAATAGCTGTAGCCCCAAGACAATTTGTTCTTTTATTGTAAAAATCTGATTTATCAGACGGATATTTATATAGCAGAGATGATCTAATAGCTTTCAGGCAAATTTTTATATCATCTAATGTTTCAACCTTAGCGTCTACATTTTTGTCTATATAATCCATAGACTCATGGGGGATCTGAAAATGTATTTTTTCAAATGATATATTGCTCATATCAAAATTATGTCAGAAATTTTAGGACTATGCAATGTTTTTCGTTAAAATCAAATCTATGCTGACTATGGATATTCAGACTAAAACAATTGTAGTGATGACAACTGTCGAAGTTGCGCCTAAAGAATCCAAAATTGATTATTGCATTTTTTTGAAATTTATAAGATAAAGTGTGATATCGTGGCGGATATCTCAAAAGGTTCAATTTAGTGATCTGCAAAAATATTTCTTGTATATTATCATTGCCTCTTTCGACATGTCTGGGTGATTTTTTGGCAATTATAATTAATTTACTATTTACAGCATAAAAAACCGAGCTGAAAGTACTGCTCTTGTGGGTCCAAGTTGTTATGCCTTCTTGCGATTCTATAATTTTATAAACTTCATCTCATCATCCCAATAAGACTCGTACTCTTTTAGCCAAATTTTTGTTTCGGTTGAGTCTATTCGTTCTTGGGTCGTGGTTTGAATAGTAAAATAGAAACCACCATTATTTATAATTCGCTGGATACGCTTCTCGGTATTGTTATTGCCGCAAACTAGCAATAGGGTAGGATAATTATCGTCCCAGTCATCACTCTCCTCACAGAAACTCTGGTGAGCTTGCAGGCGTTTCTTTATTATCCATGTCATAGTGCCTGCTTCGATAATTTCTAACTGGTAACCTGGCTTGATAGTGCGTTTAGACATTCTGCGCAAATATAGGTCTGGGCGAGGTCTGATAAAATCAGCAAAAGCGGACAGTTCTGACTTGGTAAATATTTCAAATATGCCTGGGTATTGACCTCTTAGGCATAAAAATAACTTAAACATATTTAAGTTATGATCTATTAACTCTATACTGGCAGTTTTATTCTTGTACATATTGCGTAGGGCAGCTTCGCTTAGGTCTTGTTTTGGGCCGTTATTTCGAATGTATTTAATACCCTTAGGTGCTAAGGAGTATATGGCTGGTCTTTGTCTTAAGCGGTAGGTACTATCGTAATCTTTGCGGACATAACCCTGTTGCATTAAGACGAGCAATCTTTCATATATTGTCGATTTATCTTTTATGAAATAACTACCAATATATTCAGTACTAACAAATCGGAACTTGAATATAATAAGCAATAATCTAAGCTGACTTTTACTAATATGTTTTCTGTATTTTGGATCTTTAATTATCATGACTTGTACTTACCTGCAACTACTAATACTTTTAGCCTTATATGTATATATAAAGAAGAGGAGAATAAAAGGCAAGTTGTAACAGGGGTAAAATGTGGTATAAACATACAATTCCGATAGTGGGGTTTTTGTGGCTATAATTTATTGCCATATTGAGCCTTTGGACATAAGAAGTTGGGTATATTCATTGCTCTTGCAACGTGACGGGTGGATGATCCGAGGTTCGTAATAATCCTTTTAAGACGAGTCTTGCTTAAAGAGTAAAATGGCTATTTTGGTATTGACATTTTATTAGATTTATGTGACAATGGGACTAAGACGAAATTGGGATTTAATCATAAGTCTTAAGGATTATATGAACAAAAGCGAATGGGCAGCCCCTAAAGGTTATAAAATTAATTCTGAGAAAGAAATGGCAGAATTAGTTAATGATGAAAAAATTAATTCCGTAATTGATTCGGCCCAATACATCGCTGATGATTTATTTGAATTAAATCGCCCAGACTTGAAAAAAGACGAGGCCGCTAGGGCTTTGTTTTGTGATGACATCAAAGAACAAGGCTACTTATATGGAAAATGGTTTCATTATCCATGGAATAGTAGCCTGGTTAGATTTCCAGAAGACGAAGATTATTATAATCTAAGAACTTTCCGTAATAAGAAATTAATAACAAATGATGAACAAAGCCTATTAAGGCAAAAAAAGATTGCGGCCTTTGGTTTAAGCGTAGGTAGTAATGTTATTGATAGCACTATGCAATCTGGCATAGGCAATGAATATTTATTATTTGATTTTGACAGGTTGACACCAACTAATTTAAACCGGATCCATGCCGGTATGGGTCAAGTAGGTCTTTTAAAGACAACTGTTGCTGGTAGAAAAATGGCCGAACTTGATCCATATATAGAACAACAACATTTTATTAATGGATACGATGATAATACAGATGGGATACTGCGCATTGAAAGGCCCGATATAATAATAGAGGAAGTTGATGATTTAAAGGTAAAGGCTCGTTTGCGCAAAATAGCTGGCGAACTTAAGATACCAATAGTCACAGCTGGTGATGTCGCCGATAAAGTAGTATTGGATATTGAACGACATGATTTAGAATTAGTACGTCCTTTTAATGGAAAACTATCAAAAAAGGCGGTTGAAGACTTGATTTATGGCGGAGGTTCAAAAGATAGAGAAGGTGACATTATCAGATTGTTAGGTCTGGCTAATTTATCGCCTCGAATTATAGAATCGGCTATGGTAAACGGTATTGAACTGGCTGGTTTTCCGCAACTTGGGACTACTGCATCGATTGGCGGTGCGATGGCAAGTGTCGCAATAAGGGATATATTATTAGGTCGAAAGGTCGAGTCTGGCTCTAGGACTCATGATATTAGAAAATCTACTGGATCGGGACGTCCAACAAATATTATTGAGGATATTGATACTATGAAGCGATTTATAGAGTATAGACGTCAGAAATAGATTATAATAAATTATATTTTAAAAATGGATAATAAAACCTATATGGACAAAGTGGAACAATTTAAACAACCCAACAAAGAATCTATTAATTTAGATAGATTTGAGATACCTCGTAATAATTCGAAATATTTTATTGAGGTGTCTGTTAATCAGGAAAATCCAGATTTGGTTATAAAGTCACAGCAAATTCATGGTAAAAGTTATGTTGACCATGGCTATATTAATGAAAGCGCGCTGACTGCGGATGGTCGATTTTTACCTGAATTAGATGGTGCGCGCGATAGGGAAGACGGAACTGTCGATGTAAGCTATCTTTTAGCTCGTGAGCCAGGGCTACCGATAGAGGATGCTATTGCGACCATGCGACTGGTTCGCATAGGCGACGAGGGCACAATAGAAGATCTTCCAACTTGTAAGTATTTTAAAAATGAATTTAGCCCAGAAGTAAAAGATAAGTTGGAATCACTAGTTGATGCGCATGGCCCAAAAAGCGTCATGGAAATAGCTGCTTTAAGTGTAATCCGTCACTCAGATAGTGCGGCTTCTTATGAAATTATGCGTGCTGTTATACAAAACTCTATTATAAAAGCAGCTTCTTATAATGACAACGAGGTTTATATTGCTTCTTTGACCAAACAATCTTTACGCCCAGTCGTAAAATTTGCTGGCAGTAAGGCAGTTGAGGCCTTGGGCGATCCAATACGTATATATGCCGATGATCCAAGGTTAAAAGAAGTTTATGTTACGCCGGTTTTGATATATCCAAATAAAATACTCGACGGTATCTTAGATGAAATTGAGAGTTCAGACAGGGATATGGAAATTACGAATTTAGTAAATAAATTAAGCTATCTTACAGATGGTTTGGATAATAATCAAGTTAGTGATCGTGTTTCTAGCTTTTTTAATAAGATTAACAATTAACTAGGCATTAATTAGAAAATTATTTTATTGTATGTTTAAGTAAGCTTAATTGTAATATAATTACAGCATGCTTAATACTTATATATTAGCAATTAGCGTTTTAATGAGTTTAGTCGTCGGAAGTTTGGTTGTTTCGCGAGGTTTAAATGATAAAAAGGTTATTATTTATGGCTTATTGACTTTTTTTATGATAATAATGAGTGTTTCAAACTTCTTTTCTTTGGATGCAGGCTTAAACCAGATATTGTATGTTCGTGGCGTTATGGTCAGTACTACGATAATAGTGTTTTTGATGTACTTATTAATATATAATCTAAAAAATCGAGCCGATTACAAGCTATTTTATAAAAGTATATTTTTTTATTCAACACTATTAATTGCTATTTTAGATTGTACTGACTTTTTATTCTCCGGTGTTATTTCTGGGTCTTCGCCTAAGCCAATCCCGGGTCTAGGTGGATTGGGCGTTGCTGTGTTTTTTACTCATCTTGTAATAGCAATGATATTGTCTATTAGACGGTTATATCA
Source organism: uncultured Saccharimonas sp. (SeqCode) (assembly GCA_964452965.1). Lineage (GTDB taxonomy): Bacteria > Patescibacteriota > Saccharimonadia > Saccharimonadales > Saccharimonadaceae > UBA1547. The sequence continues at coordinate 29,523 of CAYVRA010000002.1, forward strand.
TGATATGAAGATGGCTAAAAAGGGCAATGAAAAGCGTCAGTATATTTTGTTAGTTTTGGGTTTATTGCCCATAGTGACCTTATCTCCGTTAACTGGTTTCTTATTGCCTAGTATCGGCATAAGTCAGTTAATTGTTATAACTCCACTTTATGCGGTTGTATTTGTTGTTTTCGTCGGCTATGCAATTATTAGGCACGGCTTGTTTGATATACGGCAAGCTGTAATAAGAACCATAACTTATGCTTCGTCATTAGCTGTGCTTGCTGTCATCTACTACGCAATAACCTATTTGGTATCGATGATAATTTTCAGCGACAGCGCCACTTCTAGATTAAACGCTAGCCCTGTTAATATTGGCCTAGCGTTAATTTTAGCTTTTATATTTCAGCCGATCAGGCGATTCTTCGATAAAATTACCAACCGTATTTTTTACAAAGACAACTATAACACCGATGATTTCTTTGAAAAATTAAACAAGATACTTGGTTTCACTACGGATTTGCGAGGGTTGTTAGAGCGAACGGCGACTGAGATTGCTAGTACTCTGAAGGGTGAGCAAGCGATATTCTTTATCAATACCAGCGAAGGCCATTTTACGACTGCTGGCACGCCAAAACATAGGCAATTGCCAAAATCTGATGTTGATCAGCTTGCTAGCATGCCGATTAGCAAGACTGTTGTGATTATCGCGTCATTGATGGACGATAATGATCCGATTAAGCGCATGATGATCAGCCACCGAATTGAATTGGCTTTGCCGCTGATTCAGGATAATAAACCAATTGGCTATTTATTCTTGGGTGATCATTTAACTTCAAATTATACTAATCGCGACATCAAAGTCTTAAATACTATTTCAAACGAATTAATAATTGCGATTCAAAATGCTTTGGCGGTCCAAGAAATTCGTGAATTTAATGTTACATTGCAACAACGCATCGCTAATGCCACGCGCGAGCTGCGGGCTAGTAACGCTCAGCTGAGGCACCTGGACAAAGCAAAGGATGAATTCCTTAGTATGGCGTCACACCAGCTGCGTACGCCGCTTACTAGCGTCAAGGGCTATATATCTATGATAATGGACGGTGATGTCGGTAGGGTCTCGGTTGATCAGAAAAAGCTGTTGAGCGAAGCATTCAATAACAGCGAGAGGATGGTGGGGCTGATTAATGACTTTCTGTCGGTCTCGCGAATCCAAACTGGTAGGTTTGTGATCGACAAAGTGCCTATCGATCTGTCACTGGTGGTCGAGCAAGAGGTAGATAGCCTACGGGCAAATGCCAACGCTCGCCAGATGGAGCTTGTCTACAACAAGCCTGACGAATGCCCAATAATGGATATCGATGAGGGCAAAATACGACAAGTGATTATGAACTTCATCGACAACGCAATCTACTATTCTCACCCAAACACGAAGATTAATATAAATCTGATTGTAGCAAAGGGTGAGATTTTGTTTACAGTTAATGATACTGGTATCGGCGTGCCAAAGGCCGAGCGTGA
>CAYVRA010000003.1:0-2011 GCA_964452965.1 uncultured Saccharimonas sp. (SeqCode)
AATGTAGATGAACCTATTTCAGTAAATGTATGTATTTTATGTCCATCAGATTCTGTAATCACACCTCCTGATGCCGAGCAAGGAGTTGAGGTTGACGGTGTCGGTAAACTAGTTAAATTAAACTGCGCCGTCTGACTGTAGGTGCGCCACACTTTATTGTTAGACTTTCTTATTAAATTAGTCGTGCCTTTTGCGACTATATCTATAATTTTTCCGCTAGCCGGATATTCTACCTTGAAAGTAGTCTTTATGTCATCGTCATCAAGTACATGCCCGGACACTGAATCGCTGCCGCTACAGGTAGTGCTACCTGGAGATAATACTTTATTAGTCCAAGTTATAGCAGTACCAAGACCTATGCATGCCTTCGCATATTCAACCCCCGCATCAGCCGCCGTTTTTGCCAACTGATTATAATATTGATCATCCAGGCTAGTCCGTACTGTCGATGATGATACGGCCGCAAATGACAATACCCCCAGCATAACCATCGATGCAATTAAGACTGTCGGCAAAGCAAAACCCGACTCTTTAATGGCTTTTTGAAGATTGTTTTTATAAATACGCAAAACTTAATAACCCTATAATTTACATCATAATTATAGCATAAGCGCCTAAAGTGATACCGTAAGTGTTGTATAATGAAACGTATGAAATTAACCGTCAGTGTAGTAATACCAACATATAACGAGTCTCGCGACATAGCTAGATGCCTTGATTCTTTGATGTGCCAAACAATAATGCCAAATGAAATTATAGTCGTAGATAATAATTCAACTGATAATACTGCAGAAATAGCCTCAACCTACAAATTAGTAAGGATAATAAAAGAAAAACAAAAAGGCATAACCTACTCAAGAACCGCCGGTTTTAACGCAGCAAAATGCGACATAATAGCCAGAATCGACGCAGATACAATTGCATGTGAAATCTGGATAGAATCAATTATTGATAAATTTTCAAAAGCAGACGAGAGTTTGTGTGGAATAACCGGTAAGGTTGCCGTAAGGGAATTATCACCAGGCGCTACTTTTATGTTTAGCCCTATACATTTTTTATGGCGTAAATTAGGCGATATAGTCATACACCCAACCGTCGGTAAAATTATGTCTGGTCATAATATGGCAATAAGAAAATCAGTCTGGAATAAAATATCACACTTAGTTCACCTTGGCGATAAAGACATAAACGAAGATGTAGATTTATCTCTTTTTGTAAAAAGATTCGGAAAAGTTGAATACTGCCATAAGATGCTAGCAAAGACAAGAATGGTAGAGATGTTTTTAAATATCTCTAAAATCAAAAGATATGCCAGGGCCAATAGAGTCACCTTTAAAAAGCACATGGAACTTGATCACAAACATCAAATCCCTAGATTAATAAAAGAACGAAAAGTATAATTCAACTGTATGAAAAAGGCTAAAAAAATATTACCAAAATCAATAATCAACCGTCGAGCCTCTTTTGATTATGCCCTAGATGAAGATATAGTCGTTGGAGTTGCCTTGACCGGACCTGAAACTCGTGCCGCTCGCGATGGCCACATACAATTAAAAGGGTCGTTTGTGACAATAAAAAATAATGAATTATGGCTAAATAATGCCAGTTTTAGTTTGAAATTAAACGAAAAAGGTAAAATTGGCGCCCGCAGTATTGATACCTCGCCAAGAAAATTATTAGCCAAGCGAAAACAAATTGACGATCTTTATGCCCGCAAGCAAACTGGAATGAGCATCGTGCCAACAAAGCTATTAACTAATGGCCGATTTATCAAACTAGTAATCGCGCTAGGCAAGGGCAAAAAGAACTACGACAAACGTGAAACCCTAAAGCGCCGCGACCAAGAACGCGAAATTAATAAAATCATTAAAAACTCGATGAAATAATATATAATAAAACTAATATGAAAACATCCAGTAATTCATCTGATTTTGAAAAACAAGTAATTAATGCTCTTACTGGCCTACAAAGTGATATTAGCAGCATAAAGGATGATGTCAGTGGCCTGAAG
>CAYVRA010000003.1:2111-21597 GCA_964452965.1 uncultured Saccharimonas sp. (SeqCode)
AGTGATGTTATTGGCATAAAGGATGATGTCAGTGGCCTGAAGAGTGATGTTATTGGCATAAAGGATGATGTCAGTGGCCTGAAGAGTGATGTTATTGACATACAAAGTAATATTAATGACATAAAGAGTGATATTAGTAACTTAAAAGACGATGTTTATAGATTAGAAGTTCTTCATGAAGAGACCGACAGTAAAATCGAACAAATTTTAGAAGTAGTTATGCCATATAATAAAGAGGTCGTTAATTTACGCGATCATCAATCTGAACAAGATGATAAAATTTTATTTCACGATCGTCGAATTGGCGTTCTTGAAAAAAAGCTTGCATGAAACTTTATTCTTGGAATATCAACGGAATTAGATCAGTCATCAATAAAGGCGCCTTTCATAAATTCATAACCGAATATCAGCCTGATGTTTTATGCCTTCAAGAAACCAAAGCAAAACAAGGCCAAGCTGAACCTAATTTACCAGAGTATTATGAGTACTGGAACGATGCTGACAAGCCTGGTTATAGCGGCGTCGCTATCTTCAGCAAAATCAAGCCAATCAGTGTAATAAATGGCTTTGTTGATAACATTGCCGAAAAATACAATCTAGCTGGCGACAATTATGGCGATCCAGCTAAAGAAGGTAGGGTAATCAGTGCTGAATTTGAAGATTTTTGGGTCGTTACGGTTTACACGCCAAACTCCAAGGAGGATTTGTCGCGACTGAATTTGCGCCATAAAGAATGGGATCCGGCATTTTTAGAACATATTAAAAAACTAGAAAAAACCAAGACAGTTCTAATTTGTGGCGATTTTAATGTTGCGCATAGCGAATTAGACCTAGCCAACCCAAAAGCAAATATTAACAAACACGGCTTTACCAATGAAGAACGCTCTGGTTTTGATAATCTAATATCGTCCGAATTAATAGACATATTTCGACAATTCAACAAAGGCGGCGGCAATTACACTTGGTGGAGCCACTGGGCCAACGCTCGCGCTCGTAATGTGGGCTGGCGGATAGATTATTGGTTGGTCAGCAAATCGATAGCAAACAAAATCATAAACGCAAAAATACACCCTAACATAATAGGCTCAGATCATTGCCCAATAAGTATCGAGATAAAACAATGAATCAATACCCTTATTGGCAAAAACAAACAACCGAAAAACCGCTATTTCCAGATATAGAATGGGCAAAACCCGAGCAAAAATCCCAAGCTGGCCGCTTAGGCATAATAGGCGGCAATAAACTTGGCTTTATTAGTGTTGCCGAAAGTTATGAGACCGCCCTAAAAGCTGGCGCTGGTGAAGTAAAAATATTATTGCCAGACACTTTAAAAAAATCTATACCAAATCACATAACAGATGTAATTTACGCACCATCTAACCAATCCGGTGGATTATCGCAAGATGCTTTAAATGAAATGAAAGCCTTTGGCAGTTGGTCAACTGGCATATTACTAATTGGCGATGCCGGTAAAAACAGCGAAACGGCAATCTTGTATGAAAATTTCATTCGCGATTACCATGGCCCACTAACAATTACTCGTGATGCAATCGACTTACTAAAAAATAGTAGTCAAATTTTAGTTGACCGGCCAAATACAACCATAATCACGTCCTTCGCCCAGCTTCAAAAACTATTTCAAACAGTTTATTATCCAAAAGTCTTAACTTTTAGTATGCAACTAATAAACCTAGTCGAGGCACTACATAAATTCACAATTTCATATCCAATAACCGTTGCTGTATTTCATAACGATTCAATCTTGGTCGCCAGTGGCGGAGAAGTTACCAGCACACCATGCGACAACCCAATGAAAATATGGCGCGGCAAAACCGCCACCAACGCCGCTACTTATTGGCTATGGCACCCTAAAAAAATACTTGAGAGTATTACGGCAAGTCTATTATAGATTTGACTATAGTATAGACATATGATATTACAAATATATTAATAATCTTAATCGATTATTAAAGTTCTATTTTTTTATTTCGCCTATTTTATATAAGGAGGTGAGACAAATGAGCGGTTGGAAAAGCCGATACGATTATCAAGGTATGAGTAACCTGGAAAAAATAGCAGTTAGAAAATTACATACGCAAGATAATTGTTGGTCTATCGCAAAGGTACTGCTAATAGTTTTTTCTATTTTGATAGCATATATAATATTAAGCAGTAATATCAGCCTACGTGATTTTATAGATTTTTATAATTATCTAAGATAACTATAAAAAACCTACAAGCAAACCAATGAAAAAAATATGCCCCACACAGATGGGGGCTTTAAATTTTAAAGATAATCATTGTTTTACCTCTGGTACCGCGAACCGGACTTGAACCGGTACATCCTTACGGACACAAGATTTTGAGTCTGGCGTGTCTACCATTCCACCATCGCGGCACTAGATGTAAAATAAATCATAATAATACTAATCTGAAAGAACAGAACAATACTAAAGGAAGTATTGTATAATTGTAGTATAACAGGAATCTATAGATGAAACCAGACGAAACCAGTAGCAGCCTAGGTGGGACGCCGCTATTAAAGCAACGTCCTATGGCAGTTGCACCAAAAACAGATCCAGATGAAAATCCAGCAAACCGCGAGGCAGCCTCTAAAATACTACGAAACAAAATTGACACTTTATTTACCGAAAAAAACACCATTAAAGACCAGCCATCCAACCAATCCGAACCCGCCAGCCCATACAACAGAGTCCATGCTGATCATGTGGAGCAACAAACAACTAGCGACTGGAATAAATATCACAGTGCTTGGCAAAATTATTATCAAAAATATTATGAAGGCTATTACTCTCATCACTTGCAAAAAGCCAAAGAAGGCCTAATTGACGAAAAAACCGCCAAAGAAGAAGCTGAATATAAATTAAAACGAAAACTATTTAATAAAATAAAAGAATCAGCCAACGAGGTTCGCAAAAGTCGTCATTTTATGCCAATATTTTCTGGCATAGTCGCTATGTTATTGTTTTTATTTTTACAATACAACACATTACTAATCGGCAGTGTAATGGCCTATGTCAGCCCTGGTTATATCGACCCTCAAAATATAATTGTTGACCCAAACACTGACATCACAGTTAGCTCGGAGCCTAGAATTATAATCCCTAAAATCAACGTTGACGCACCAGTCCATTACGATATTGGCAACGACTATGATTCACAGATGGGCGCAATGGATAATGGCGTTGCGCATTTTGCCGTTCCAGGCGCCAGTAGCCACCCAGGAGAGATAGGCAACACTGTACTGGCTGGACATAGTAGTAGTGACCTTTTTGGATCAGGCGATTACAAGTTTATATTTTCACAACTAGAAAAGCTAAATAAGGGCGACACGGTCTATGCCAATTACAACTCGAAGAGATATACATACATCGTAAACGAAAAACAAATCGTTGGTCCAGACGACGTAAACAGCCTAGTGTACGCGACAAGCAAACCAATCTTAACATTGCTTACTTGTGTGCCAGTCGGAACGGCCAACAGTAGATTACTAGTTATCGCCGAGCAAATCAGCCCAGACCCAAATGCATCAAAAGCAGCACCCGAAGCGGGCGCGGTCAATAATAACACATCGATACCAGGCAAACAGCCAACAATACTTGAAAGATTATTTGGTATCAGAAATTAAAGCAAGGTCATCTTTACGCGCTGAAGTTGATAACCATTGGTTGATTTATCTAAACTATACAAAAACTTGCCACTCTTGGTTAAGGCAACATCCTGTCCAACAACAACTGAATTTATAAGCCTAGGATTTGCGCCATCAAATTCACGAATATTAAGATTACTGCCATTATCAGACCAAAAATAACTATTATTTAACCATTTTAATGGCGAGGCTGAACCCGTAGTGTCAACAGTCGAAAGAACAGTATTCTTATATTCTAAATCATAACTAGTAAAATCGGCTCCAGACTGAGCTAATAAATATTGGCCACTAGGACTAAAACTTAAGTTTAAAACATCACCGGCAACATCAAAAGTTTTTACAGACTTTATACTTGATAAGTCACTAAACAACAAGGTACTGTAATTACCACTTAAAATATCAACATTTTTACCATCAGCAATTGCTATATAGTCCTCACTGAAATAACGAGATGAGGCAACCTGTAGCCTATTAACGTTGCTTGACGAGATGGTTTTAACCACATATGGCTTTTCGTCACCGTCACGATAAAGCCCAACTAAACGGCCGCCATTATCACCATCGCCAATATAAGTGATTATGTTTTGACTATAAAGGCTAAATTGTTTTACCTTTGTAGCTAACAATTTTGAGACCGTTCCGGTTTTAGTATCTAGTTTGCGGATATTGCCAGATTCCAGGCCAAAAAATGTGTTGCCGCCAGTGCCAGAAAATTTAACATCACTAAACTGCAAGTCAAATAATTTAGTTATATTTTTTGTGTTGTTCTCATCCTGAGAATCAGCAACCAACCATTCTGTATTATCGTTATAATTATGCTTGATTAACATATAACGCTCGCCCTGATCCCAACTAGCAACCTTGAAAGCATGCTTTACGCTCGTTGTATATGCTTCGCTATAATCTTTTTTGGGTATAGCAATCTGATTAAAAGTCGGCAAGTCCATATCAAGTTGAGCTATATCAAAAGATGGCTTGTCGACAAATTGCTGCACGACTATGTATTTATTTAGAGGAGACACTAATGACGTTGACAACCCTTCATAATCGGCAACCGATTCAACACTAAGTTTTGTCGGGACCATTAATATATAGTTTAGCCAGGTAAGGGTGCCTGATTTTATATATAAAGTCTTACGCCAAGTCTCAAAGCCATCACGCCAGATTACAACTTCGTGTTTTCCCTCAGGAACCGATGTCTTATTTGGAGTCTTGCCAGTGACTTCAACGCCGTTAACCGCCACACTGGCGCCAGTTGGGGCGGAATTAAATTGCAAAAAGGCATATTGCTCAAACTGCTGCCTGTCTGTATCAAATTTAAAGCCCATAACAGTCAGGATAACAAAACCAGCAATCAACACCACTAAAAGTGTAGTAGCAGAATAAACGACTAGTCTTTTGATAAAATTACTTCGCTTTGAGTTGTGGTGATGCATAGTTCTTTTATTAATTATAAACTAATTAGCATATATTTTTTATATAAAATATTGATTGTCTGATAAAATAAACTTAAGATATTAATATAGCTTATGCTTAACAGCGTATTCACTATCAACTAAATCCTGCGAGGAATTAAATGAAACCAGAAAAACCAATACGGCCAACGATTGGCTCAGTAAATAGCCAAAAGCCTAAAAATATAAATCAAACCGATAGAAAGAAACCAGCCGTTAACAACACGCCGTTAACGCGCCGAACTGGATCGATGATGGATATTGCCCGCAGTAGTAAGATTAAGCATTTTGCACCAAAGATCATCAATAAGATATCCCAGGCATCATCCGATATTAGACATATGAGCCATCCAATAGCTCAAAGAACCGCCCATATACGACAATCCATAGCTAGGACCATCCAGCCAAAAACAATGCAAGAGACAAAAGAAGATGCTATAAAAGACGCTATGGACAGGATAAAACCAGCACCAACAAAAAAAGTTTTCTTTCTTTTTAATAAAAAAAACAAAATCATGAATATAATCAGCGCGAGTTTATTGCTGATTTTGGTTGCTGGCGCTATTGTTTATTTTTATATGCCAGGCGTCTCGGTGGCAATCGCCAGTTCACAGGCTGGAATTAAAGCTAATTTCCCTGGTTACTATCCAGATGGCTATAGCATAAATGGCCCAGTAAACTTTAGCAATGGCGAGGTAATAATAAATTTTAAATCTAATACAAATAATAATAAATTTGCCATTAAACAAACAAAAAGCTCCTGGGATTCAAGTGCCGTACGCAACAAAGTCAGTAAAGATTCTAGCGGTGAGTTTATCACTACCGAAGAAAAAGGCCTGACTATATTTAGCTATAAGGGTAACGCGGCTTGGGTAAACGGTGGTATTCTATATGCAATTAACGGTGATGCTAATCTATCTGGTGACCAAATTCGCCGTATCGCCAACAGCTTTTAAGTTAAATACGATATAATGTCTTTATATGACAAATATCCGCACTCGTTTTGCCCCAAGCCCAACTGGTTATATGCATGTTGGCGGTGTCCGCACTGCATTATTTGCTTGGCTAATAGCCAAACAAAATAATGGCACTTTTATATTACGCATTGAAGACACCGATAAAGTCCGCCAAGTCGAAGGTAGCATCGAACAAATCGAAAAAAGTTTAAAATGGCTAGGTGTTAATTGGCAGGAAGGCATTGATATAGGTGGACCATATGGACCATATCTACAATCCGAGCGTTTAGAAATATATAAGGAGTGGGCGAATAAACTAATCGCTGACGGCAGAGCATACGCCGACCCGTATACCCCTGAACAGGTTAATGAATTCCGAGAAAAAGCCAAATCAGAAAAACGTGCATTTTTATATCGCGATTACCGCCCAGAAAACCCTCTAACCTGGGACGGATCTAAGCCTCTTAGATTTAAATCTGACCCAAAATCTTATAAATGGACCGATGCCGTAATGGGGGAATTATCTACTGGCCCCGAAGCAATCGATGATTTTGTATTAATCAAATCTGACGGTTACCCAACTTATAATTTTTGCCATATAATCGACGACATGTTAATGGGCATAACGCATATCTTGCGCAGCCAGGAATTCATTAGTTCTACGCCAAAATTTCTAAACCTATATGAAGCCCTGGATATTGAACACCCAATACTGGCAACCCTACCTTATGTTATGGCTATCGATGGTCAGAAGAAATTAGGCAAACGCGATGGCGCCAAAGACATCCTAAGGTATGCATCAGAAGGTTACACGCCCGAAGCGATGATAAACTTCCTAGCCACACTAGGCTGGAATGACGGAACCGAACAAGAACTATTTTCTATATCAGAATTGGTTGAAAAGTTTTCATTAGAACGAGTTCAGCGTAGTCCGGCACGTTTTGACGAAAAGCGGCTGCTGTGGATGAACGGACAGTATATTCGGTCACTATCTGTTGACGATTTATTTAATCGCGTCGCTGATTTTTGGCCAGAATCTGCCAAAACTGCTGATGAAACCTATAAAAAACAAATATTAAAACTGGTTCAAGACCGCTTAAAAACTTTGGCGGACCTACCAACAATGACCGATTATTTCTTTGCCGAGCCAACCGTAAATTGGTCAATGATTGACGAAAATAATCAGCTAAGTAAATTAAGTGAAGATGAAATAATACGACTGTTATCGACCTCAAAAGAGACTTTAGAAAAAAGCGATTTTGACGCCGAATCATTGCAGCAGACATTAAATAATTTATTAGAGACAACTGGTCAAAAACCGGCCATACTATTTAGCTTAATACGACTGGCTGTATCTTGGGCGCCGTTTAGCCCAGCATTAAACGAAACATTAGCCGCAATAGGTAAAGAAAAAACTATCAATAGAATAACAAGCGCATTAAAATTATAATTGTAAACTTAAAAACAGTTTCTGATATAATAATGCTTAAGCTATGAATTCAATTGAAAAAAACCACAAATGGGCGAGGCTACGCAATTGGCTCGCAAAAAGACGCAAAATTATATTAATTGTAATAGGATCTGTTTTATTTCTAGCGATAGGCGCTGGAACATATATTTATCTATCCAATAACACAAAACCAACGGCAAAAAACACGCCAGAGACACAATTGCCAAAAGTAGTTGAGCCACCAAAATATTATTCTCCCCTAACCGGTAGTTTAGTCGCAAGCTTGGCAGATACCCAGCAACCGGTTACTGGCGTAATGATTGAAAATAGCCCCGAAGCCAGACCTCAATCAGGGTTAAAAGACGCCGGGGTTGTATTTGAAGCAATTTGTGAAGGTGGCATAACACGATTTTTAGCGCTATACCAATCCGAAAAGCCACAACTAGTTGGCCCAGTACGAAGCGTTCGAATGTATTATCTTGACTGGGCTACTGGGTTTAATGCTAGCATTTCACATGTCGGCGGAAACGACGATGTTCTTAATAGATTAGCTAGTGGCAATTATCGCAATCTGGACCAATTCTCATACGGCGATGCAGCCTATTGGAGAAGCAATGACCGTTATGCACCGCATAATATGTATACAAGTTTTGCAAACTTGGATGAACTCAACAAGCAAAACGGATATACTTCATCGGACTACACACCATTCCCAAGAACAGACGGTAAAGCGGCCGAAGTGCTTACTGCAAAATCAATAAATGTTACAATCAGCAGCTCATTATTTGACAGTGCATATACATACAATGCTATAAATAATAGCTATGATCGTTTTCAAGCCGGAGAAGCTCATATTGACGCAGACGGTCGCCAAATATCACCAACTACAGTCATAGGTATGTTTATTAACGAAAGCACCATATCAGTACCAGTAAATGGGTCCGAAGAGCAACTTGAAACAATTGGCAGTGGTCGCGCTGTAATATTCCAAAATGGAACCGCCACCGAAGCCACCTGGAGTAAGGCCAGCGAATCATCACAGGTAACATTCGCCGACGCTAATGGCTTAAGCGTTCCGCTAGTCCGCGGACAAACCTGGATAACCGCTATACCTTATGGCCCCGGTGACGTGATATGGAGCTAAAAAAACAGCCCAAATTTGCAAGTGATTTTTGGCCAAGTTTTATAAAAAATGCTCGTATCGTACTAATTTTAAGTCAGATTGTAATTTTTATACTTATTGCGGTAGTTTTAATAATTACAAATATAGCAACAGTTAATTCGATAAACTTATGGATAATATTAGTAGCTGCATTCATAATCAACACCACAATCCTTTTGCTATTCACAAATAAAATAACCAAACCAGCCAAAAAACTCCTATCCGCCATAATCCAAATTAGCGATGAGAGGCCAATATTGCCAATTTCAAGCCCCAACAGTGAAGATGACGAAGAAACCGGACTACAAGACGCCCTGCAAACAATTTACAATTTATCTAGCCACCAGGAACCTGATAAAAAAACCAAAAGCATCAAACCCGAATTTAATGATATAGCTGCCAAATCACTTGACTTAACTATTTGTGGATTTGTCGCTATGAACAATAAACGTCAAATAATTTATGCCAACAAATCAGCGCCAATCGTCGTCGACCCTAATGGTAAAAAAAATTTATCATTAATTTTCAATGAAAACGACGACATAGAGGAATGGTTAGACAAATGTTCAAATAATTCCGTTAACAGCGAAAAAATATGGACTCGCATACCTAACAAATTACCTAACAACGAAAATCGACGTTTTTTTGATTGTATAGCAAATTACCAACGTGGCGCCAACCCCGAAGTCGTGATTTCTTTGATAGATCGCACCAATAATTATTCTGTTGATGAAGAAAATCTTGATTTTATGTCATTTGCAGCTCACGAATTACGCGGACCAATTACGGTTATTCGTGGCTATTTAGATGTATTAAATGACGAGTTGGCAGAAGTACTCAAAGATGACCAAAGCGAATTATTTCAGCGATTAATAGTATCAGCAAGCAGATTATCTGGTTACATAAATAACATATTAAACACATCAAAATATGACAGAAGGCACCTAAAAGTCCAACTTCGCGAGGGAACAGCGTCTGGAGTTTATGATGCCATAAGTGATGATATGAGCATGAGAGCTAAGACGCAACACCGATTATTAACAGTTACGATACCAGAAGATTTGCCGACTATCGCCGTTGACCCAACTAGTATGGGCGAGGTCTTTAGCAATTTAATCGACAACGCCATAAAATACAGCAATGAAGGCGGAGTTATTAATGTCACAGCCTGTGAGGGTAATGGTTTTGTCGAAGTTAAGTTTGAAGATCATGGTATCGGCATGCCTGAAAGTGTTATATCTAATCTTTTTCAAAAATTTTACCGATCACACAGGTCGCGTGAAACAGTTGCCGGCACTGGCATAGGTCTTTACATTTGCAAGGCGATTGTCGAATCACACGGCGGTACAATCAGCGTCCGCAGCGAAGAAAGCAAAGGATCTACGTTTACAGTTTTGATACCTATTTACGCAACGGTTACCGAAAAGCTAAAGGCAAACAATAATAACAACGTTGGCATCATAAGCGAAGGGCGCGGATGGATAAAAAACCATTCGATGTATAGGGGGTAGAATGGCAAGTAAAACTATTTTATGTATCGAAGACGACCGTTTTATCGGAGAGATGTATGTCCGAAGCTTAAAAAAAGCCGGCTATGAAGTTGACTGGATGGTCGATGGAAACGATGGCCTAGTTGCAGCTCGCAATAAGCAATATGATTTTATATTGCTAGATATAATGCTGCCCGAAAGAAAAGGGACTGAAATTTTAGCATCACTAAGAGGCGGCAAACAAAACCTAATCCCAAAATCACGGGTTATAGTGCTAACTAATTTTGAACAAGACGAAGATTCTCGAGCTGCCATGGAGCATGACGCCGACGCTTATTTAATCAAGGCCGAAATTACACCTAAAAAACTAACCTCGGTCATCCAGCAACTAAGCTAGACTAAACCAATCTTATCTGTTAATATAGCCTAAATGGTCTCATCGTCTAACGGTTAGGACACCAGGTTCTCATCCTGGCAATCCGGGTTCGATTCCCGGTGAGATCACCAAATTAAATAACTCATCATTTTATGATGGGTTATTTAATTTGGCTAATTGATTCGTTGAAACCAAATATATAAGAGCTTGAACACTATCAAATCTATTAGATTTCACAATGTTTAGTCGATGTTATAACTAGGGGTAAAACGGATAACTATAACATCTTGCGCTGGATCGGTAAGATTACCAATAAAAATACCCGTCTAAAAAAGATGTATTTTCATTGGTAATTTCCAGCGAAGATGAACCCGGAGTCGTGCTAATCACAGCCATGCAGTAACTAAACTAGCAAAGCAATATAAAATTATACGTGAAAGTGCGCGCTAGTCAGTATATTTTTATAGCAAATTAGTTCCGTTTATGTTGTAATAGTAAATATGAAATCGAAAGAGTCTCAATTACATAACCCCGAGAACAAGGCTCAAAATATCACGCCAGAAATTAATAATATGGCTCAAAAAGCTATAGAAGAAACATATATTTATGATGAACGATTTATATGGATAGAGCTTCCGGCCATGGATGCAATGAGCGAAATCACTAATTTACTTTACGAAAAAAACTTATTACACAACATAACCATTATTAGCGTCGATGAAGGTGCAACTGCGACCGCCGTATTCAGCCGTTCAGAAATAATCAATTTACTTAAAGATGAATACCCAAATGAAGTTACTTTAATTGATAATGATGAAGAAAATAACTTTTGGAGAATCCAAATTAACAATCTAAGCCATAAAGCCGATATTTCTTATGAGATTAGAAGTTTATTAGAGCAAAAAGTACTTGGTTATCGTAGGCTAATAGAACAATCCGATATCGAAAATACTAAGCAATATAGCGATGCGGTTTTGGTACATAAAGTGAGTAACCCAAAGGCTTTCCAGCGTTGCATAAAAACCGCACACGACGAAAATCCACATGGCGCCTTTCTTAATATAAAATATAGCGCGGATGATTATTCTAGAATGCAAATGTTCATAGTGAATACTGGTGCTGCTGGACTTGCAGTCAAGCCCGATGGCGATATAGTATCAGTTTTTAAAAATCTTAATATAGCTTGTAATGATAATATCGGTAAGGTAAACCGATTTTTAATGTACGAAGCGCTAAAAGCTGGTGGAAAAAAATTGGACTGCTTTGATGGCAAGTTATCAAAACTTTATGGCGAACTCGGTTTTGTCCCAATTTGTAAGCTTAAATTTAATGATGAGCGTGCTCCTGAGGGTTGGAATTTTGAACGAGACGGCAGACCGGATATTGTTTTCATGGTCTATATAGGCGACTCCACATCAGAATCTAGTCAGCTTAATACTAACTATCCACCAATCACTGAAGCGCTATTAGGCGCTCCTTATGTTAATAGCTACGAGCAAGCCGCCGCACTTATAGATGAGTACTAAAAAAATAACGCCTTAAAACAGAGTGAATTATGCTAAAATAACATGATGATTGATCAAAAAAAAATAATTTTGAATATCCCTCATGTATCAACTTTTTTTCCAGATAAAGACGGGTATAGGTTAGATTTGGTTGATAATGAAGTTTCCTTGTTGACAGATTTACATGCAGACAAAATATTCTACGAAGAGGGTATTACAAACATAATAGCCGAAACCAGCCGAATTTACTGCGATGTTGAGCGGCTAGAAGACAGTATAGAGCCAATGGCAAAATTTGGCATGGGTATTATTTACACCAAAACCGATGACGGACAGGAGCTTCGTCAAATTTCTAATATAAAAAAGCTAGAAATTATCAACCAATATTATAATCCATACCACAGAAAATTGACTGAACTAGTCGAAGATAAATTAGCCAAGTATGGCGAATGCTTAATTATTGACTGTCATACCTTTTCAAATTTACCTTTCAAATGCGATCTCGACCAATCAACGCCTCGTCCTGATGTTTGCATTGGCACAGATAGCTTTCACACTCCACTGAAATTATCAAAGATCGCAATAGATCACTTTAAGGATAGCAATCTAACCGTTTGCGAAAACCTACCTTATTCTGGCTGTATTGTTCCGCAAAAATTTTATCAAAAAGACTCTACGGTCCATTCTATTATGATAGAGTTAAATCGTAAATTACATTTGGACGATGATAATGTCATAGATAATAAAAAAATTATGAAGTTAAATCAGCTACTAAGAGAATTATATAAAAAATTAGAATAAATGGAAAAATCGCGTTAATAAATTAAAGGATAAATCGACAGGGTTTTTATTTTCGCTTTCAAGACCATCTCTTGTAAAAAACAACCATAATCGTCATAATAATATTTAGATAAACTAAAGATAGGGAAAATCGACTTGGGACAATTTATTCTAGGTAACATAGAATTATCATCATCATTACTTATGATTATTATAGGTTTAGGCCTTTTAGTTTTGACGGCGATAATTTTTGTCGTCCGGTATATCCTAAATAAATCTACAAATAATAGTCCGGGGAAATCTTATAAAAATCTAGCCAACGAGCTAAATGAAGTTGCTAGTAAATCCGAAGTTGTAATTAACGCTATCGGCGATGCCGTAATTGCTATCGACAACAATGGCATAATTCAGTTAATCAACCCAGCCGCACAAATTATAACCGGCTGGAACAAAGCCGACGCCATATCTTTAAATTATCAATCAATCATCAAGCTAATTGATATGAAGAGCGAAGCTATTGAACCTTCCAGCAATCCAATTAGCCAAGCCTTAAACACTAATTCCGAAATTCGAACCAGTAATTTGACGCTAGTAACCCGAAGTGGCAAAAAGATTATGGTTTCACTTGTAGCATCACCTGTCAGCGAAACAGCATCAGGCGTAATTGTCGTATTCCATGATATCAGCAAAGAAAAAGCCGAAGAGCGCGAAAAAGCCGAATTTATCAGCACCGCCAGCCACGAAATGCGCACGCCGGTAGCATCAATTGAGGGATATTTAGGTCTAACACTTAACCCGAGCACTGCCCAAATTGACGACAGGGCACGCGACTTTATAATGAAAGCTCACGAATCAGCAGTCCACCTTGGAAGACTATTCCAAGACCTGCTAGATATCTCAAAAGCCGACGATGGCAGAATGTCAAACAATCCAATTGTTATTAATATCATAGATTTTTTAGAAGAAGTAGCTCAAGGGTTTAATCAAAAAGCTAAAGAAAAAGGCCTAGATTTAAACTTTTTGCCAAAATCAAGTACTAATGAAAGGTTAATTACGCCTATTTATTACATCTACCTAGATAAGGACCATGTTCGCGAAGTAATAGATAATTTAATCGAAAATGCCATCAAATACACTAAACAAGGTAAAGTTGATGTTGACATAGCTGGCAACGATGATAATGTAATTATCAGTATAAAAGACAGCGGTATTGGCATACCAGCCGAGGATATGCCGCATCTTTTCCAAAAATTCTATCGCGTTGAAAACAAAGACACTAACGAAATTGGCGGCACAGGCTTAGGATTATATCTATCACGCCGACTTACCGAAATAATGGGTGGTCGTATTTGGGCTGAGAGCAAGCATAATGCAGGCAGTACCTTCTTTGTCCAATTACCTCGCATAAATGACCAAGAGGCAGAAAACATAGCAAATCAGCAATTATTGCAGCCAACAGCGCCCAACAATCAAGCTGATGTGACAAATAATCCCATCAAGCCAGCGAAAGAAGTTCCAAGAGGAGAATCATTAACTCCAGAACAAATTGCAGCTTATGTCGAAAAGCAAAAAAACTTAGTTCGACAAGAAAAAGCCGAGACAAAAGCTGCCGAACAATAAACACAAACAATATGTTATAATTTTATCAAAAGGTAGTATAATAGGAGACAATATGACCAAGATAATGCTAGTCGAGGATGACAAAAGTCTACGCGAAATATATGGCGTCCGATTACAGGCCGAAGGCTATGATATACGGTCAGCAGGCGACGGCGAAGAAGCTTTAGCTATGGCTATTAAAGAGCGCCCAGATTTAATTCTCGCCGATGTAATGATGCCAAAAATTAGCGGCTTTGATATGCTAGATATTTTGCGATCGACTCCTGAAACTAAAGACGTAAAAGTTATTATGATGACAGCACTCAGCAGCGAAGACCAACGTGCCCGCGGCGAAACTCTTGGCGCTAATCGATACCTTGTCAAATCCCAGGTTGGTATAGAAGACGTAGTTAGAACAATTCACGATCTGCTAGGAGACATGCCAAATACCGCGCCAGCCAGCAACGCCTTTTCTGTACCAATTACTAATGTGCCAGTAACAACTGAAACGCCTTTAGTTGTAGACCAACCTATCAAACAAGTCCTTGAAATCCCAACCACAGAGCCAATCAACATACCCGAGCCTATGGCGATGCCTCAGCCAACTGCGCCATTCTCGATGCCGAGCTCAATACCAACAACGACAGAGTCAATTGAGTCCACGCCAGAGATAACCACACTCCAAGACGTACCCGAACCAGCCCCAGCACCAACCGCGGATATAATTGAAACACCGGAACCAGCTCTAATAATAGAACCAGTTCAGGAAATACCAGCAGAAGTCCAAGCCATAGATGAACCAACCACAACCGAGATTGCCCCTGTGATTGAACCAAACATCTCTGATCTTATCAACCAAGAACTAAACGATACCACACCAACTACAACGCCACCCCAATTTTAATCTTATCTGTTATACTTATAACAAATGACTGATTATTCAACTAATAATTTATTACGTCTAAATAAACACCTTGCCTTATCTTTAGGCATATCTCGTCGCGAAGCCGATAATTTAATTGACCAAAAATTAGTTAAAATAAACGACCAGATTGCCACTTTAGGGGCAAGGTTTAAAGATGGCGACACTATAACTGTCGATAACAAAAAGATAGCCTCAAAAACCGAATATCAATACATAGCCATTAACAAGCCAATTGGCTATGTTTGTTCACGTCGCCAACAAGGCGATAATCCAACAATTTACGAACTATTGCCAAAGCAATATCACGACCTAAAAACAGTTGGGCGTCTAGACCGTGACAGTAGTGGTATTATATTATTATCAAACGACGGGGATTTTACTTATAAAATGACACATCCCAGCTTTAATAAAGTTAAAATTTATAATGTTCGACTAGCAGCCGACCTAGCGCCATTACACCAACAGATGATAAATGATTATGGCGTTACGCTTGAAGACGGACCAAGTAAATTACAACTTGAACGAATGAGCGAAACTAACCGAAAAGACTGGATAGTTACAATGCACGAAGGTCGCAACCGCCAAATTCGCCGCACCTTTGGCGCACTTGGTTATACTGTAATAAAATTGCATCGTACAAATTTTGGCAATTATTCAGTTGGTGATATACTGCCCGGCAAATTCAAAATCGTTAATATCCAGTAGGTGATATAGCTATAATCTATTGACTTTTTAAGTATATTAGTTTAAGATATAGTCAAATATAACATAGTTATCAAAAAATAATAACAGTGTAGTATTGGCTCTTTTTTAACTCGGAATCTTTGATATTAAGGCTAAAAGCCTAAATATAAATTTACTAGAAGGGTGGCATTTTAACATGGCTAAAGTCGTAGATATTTCTTCTTTCAAGAAAGAGAGCATTAAGAACATTAAGCCAAAAAATGATGCATATGGAAGATGGGAGATAGAGCAACAGTGCAAAATAAACTTAGCGAATACTACAAATGATTGCTTATCAATTTTCTATATGGCACCATACTCAAAGAGTCCCGGCTTTACAGCAAGAAAACAAGCGATAACAAAAGCCATGATCTTGTCTAAGAGCATAAAGGAGATACTTGAAACTTATCGAAATCTCTGCCTTTACTATGAAGACAGCGATCTGATAAGCCAATGTGAGGGCAAAATCGATGAAATATTCATGAATAAAGATGCGCTCGAAAACATATCAAACATCTCCGCTAAAGAAATTGAGGAGATGATGGAAAAAATACCAAAGCGCTGTCAAATCGCGCAAAATACCCTAAGAAAGCTATAAAGATTACCGTATTAAAATTCAGCCGGCACCGTAATATTTTACGGTGCTTTTTCTTACCCAAACCGCTTAAGCTCGTCAGTGACGGTTTTCTCTGTTATAATAGCCATAAATCATGGCCTCAAAATTACCAACAGTTGCAATCATCGGTCAGGCGAACGTCGGCAAAAGTTCGCTTTTTAACCGTATGGTACGCTCACAACAGGCGATTGTTGCTCGTGAAGCCGGCACAACTAGAGATAACGTTTTGGGCCGCGTCGAATATCGCCATCATCAATTTTGGTTGGTTGATACCGCTGGCTTGAAGGATGCTAGTGACGAATTTGAAGCCTCTATCCAAGATCAAATCACTGAGGCCGCTGAATCGGCCGACGTAATATTAGTGGTCGTCGACAGCAGTCAATACGCCAGCGACCAAGACCGATTTGTCGCCAAAAAAGCCCTGCGCAGCAAAAAGCCAGTAATTTTATTGGCAAATAAAGCCGACCTAAAAGAAAGCTTACCGCTGGACGAGTTTAAGCGCCTTGGAATCAAAGAGATTATTCGCACCAGTGCCGAACACAACTTTGGTATAACAGACGCCCTAGACAGCATCATAGACCTAATTCCAGCCAAAAGTGAAGACGAACCAGATGAAATATTGCGGGTTTCATTAATTGGTCGCCCAAATGTTGGTAAAAGTTATTTATTTAATACTCTTGCTGGCAAACAACAGGCGATTGTAGCTAATATCGCCGGTACTACCCGCGATGTTAACCGCATCGATATTAAATACGGCGGAAGAGACATTCAATTACTTGATACGGCTGGCATGCGTAAACCAGGCAAACAAGAAATCGGCATTGAAAAATTTAGTGTTCTGCGAACACTTGCGGCTATTGAAGAATCGGATATTTGTTTCTTACTAATGGACGCTAACGAATTAAACACCCAGTTAGACCAGCGAATCGCCGGCATTATCGACGAAGCAGGCAAGGGCATGGCAATTGTAGTCACAAAATGGGACAGCGTTGAAGGAAAAGATGCCTATACTCGCGACGCATTGGCACCAAAAATCAGTCGAACTTTCGACTTTACACCTTGGGCACCACTTATTTTTACCAGCGCTGTAACTGGTCAAAACGTCACTAAATTATTTGATCTAGCCTTAGATATTGATGCCAGACGCAAACAAACTACTAAAACCCGCGTATTAAATGATTTACTGCAAAAAAGCGTTCAATTTCATCCACCAGCTGGCCTAAAAAACACCCATCCAAAGTTGCGCTATATGGTTCAAACCGACACAACGCCACCTTGGTTTGTGATTTATGGCTCAAAACTAACATTTTTGCACTGGAGCTACAAACGCTACCTCGAAAAACAGCTACGCGAAACCTATGACTATACCGGCACGCCAATTAAGTTCAGTTTCCGAGATGAAAACCAAATCAAAGCCAACCGTGCAAAAGAGGCATTAGAAAACAGCAAACCACGAATTACAGATTATAGTGCGACATCCGATACCGCGAAACATCCCAAAACTGTTCGAAAATCAAGAACAGACATGCCAGCAAAACCCTCTAAAATACGAAGAAGTAAATAATGAAAATAATCCTAGCCCAGGGGAACCCCGAGCCAGAATATACTGGGTCGCGTCATAATGTTGGCTTTTTAGCTCTAAACTCTTTAGCTAAAAAATTTGATGGTCAATGGCTAGATAAGCCAAAATTCTACGCATTTTTGTCCGAGATTACAATCGAAAACGAAAAAGTACTATTAGTAAAACCAAAAACTTTCTATAACGAAACCGGCAAAGCCGCCCGTAAATTCATTGATTTTTACAAGATTGACCAATCGGCCGATTTATTAGTTATACATGACGACCTAGCATTGCCGATAGGAGCACTTCGAATTCGCCAACAAGGTGGCGATGGCGGTAATAACGGCATTAAATCTCTTAATTTTACAATTAATCCAAATTATACCCGAATTCGAATTGGCATCAGCAACGAACAATATAAGATAATTGACGATACTAATTTTGTATTAGGAAAATTTAATACTGAAGAATCCGAAAAGTTAAAAAATATAATAATTCCACAAGTCATCGAAATCGTCGAGCAATTCTGCAAAAATAATCTAAAACCAACCAGCCTAAAAATTTCAGAATAAATAAAAAGGCCCTTGTAAAAACAAGGGCCTACCCACAATGGGCGAGTAATATCATCTTTGTACGAGAGCAACGCACAAGGACGACGTGAAAATGTTAATCAAGTAGATAGCTCAGGATCTTCGTCTTTTAATTTATTTTTATTACGACTAATCTTTGTTTCCTTGGCCCATTCTTTAAATAAGTCCCAAAAAAACGGCATAGTCATACCTAGTCCTATGGCCAAGTAAAATGATACTAAATCTTCAAATTCAATAACATTTAATCCTTCGACCTGTATATCCACATAGAACCATAATAGGCCCGAATTATAAAAAGAATACAGACCAATTGACGGAGCTACAAAGAACGCCAATCCCAACAGTAACAGCCTACCACTAGGCTCAAGATCACGACTAATAAAAAGCGATCTGATACATACAATGCCAGTGAGAATGCATACTATTGTCGCAACTAAACTAGGCAACATTTACAAACACCTCTTTTTTAAAATTTATTTTCTACCCAACCAGTTGCTCTCTGGTCAAGTTACTTATATATTAGCACCTTAGTCTTATTTTGTCAATAGTATTCATGCCTTCAAGGTGTAAAAGCCAATAAAAAACGCCCGCAGCAAGGGTGGGCATCGCTGTGGGCGTATTTTACCCTT
>CAYVRA010000003.1:21697-30197 GCA_964452965.1 uncultured Saccharimonas sp. (SeqCode)
CAATAAAAAACGCCCGCAGCAAGGGTGGGCATCGCTGTGGGCGTATTTTACCCTTTAACCCACCCAAGGGGTAAGCACGGAATCTCGAAATCTCGCAGATCCGGCTCGGTTAAAGGGATTAGTATATATACAATGCTGCTTGGTCGAGCCAAAGTTTAAAGGGATGGAGGGTAGTCTACCCTAAAAACACATTGCATATACTCTAACTTATAAGTTAGGATAGGGGGTATAAGGTGCTTTTGGTTAATCTCGCAATGTAACCAATCGAGACTGATATTAGCATAGATTTGACTTTATGTCAACACATTTGGACACAAAACGTACGAAAATCAATACAATATCACCCCTATTCTATAAATATCTACAGGTTATATATACTATTGCCACCAAGCCTAAAAGATTATATTTTATTGGTAAATTTTCAGGAACTCGTCGTCCGACCGTGGCTATTGTCGGCACCCGTAAACCTACATCTTATGGCAGAGAAGTAACACGCCAACTAGCTTATGACCTAGCAAAATGAGGGGTTATTATCAGCGATCTGTCGGATGTAATTATAATAACCAATGCGGCAATACATAATAATACAGCACCAAATACCACTCATGACTCTAGCTAAAGGCATAAAATATTTGTCGTTACTTATAATATAACCAGTTCATTATCAGCTGGTTGCAATAAGCTAACCAGGCAAGGCGCTAGAAATTAATATTATAAAATTACTCCAATCGGGCGTCCGCGATGGCGATGGCTTACAAGCTCAGACAGGCGCTGAAATCAGAAAATTTTCTCAAACTATAACATTAATGGAAATAAATGGCGTAATCCGCACCCTTGGTGGTAATCAGTAGACATTAAAATGATTCGGGTTTACAAAACAAAACAAATTGCGTAGTATAGGGCATTGTCTATGAGCAAGAATCTAGTAATCGTCGAGTCGCCAGCCAAAGCTAAAACCATCGAAAAATATTTAGGTGGTGATTTTAAGGTGTTATCTAGTGTTGGCCATATCCGTGGAATTGCCAAAAAAGTTAAAGGCGGCGCCGAATCAATCGATGTAAAAGATGGCTATAAAACTATTTACGAAGTCGATCCTGAAAAGAAAAAGATTATTACAGGCCTTAAAAAAGCCGTTACTGAAGCCGAAACAGTCTGGCTAGCAACCGATGAAGACCGCGAAGGCGAGGCGATTGCCTGGCATCTTTGTGAAGTCTTGAAATTAGATATCAAAAAAACCAAGCGTATCGTTTTTCACGAAATCACAAAAACCGCTATCGAAGAGGCTATTAAAAATCCTCGTACGATTGATATGGATTTAGTTGCTGCTCAACAAGCCCGACAAATATTAGATAGGCTAGTCGGCTTTGAATTGTCACCAGTTGTTTGGCGTAAAGTCCCTGGCGGTAAATCCGCCGGCCGCGTTCAATCGCCGGCCGTTAGATTATTAGTCGAACGTGAACGCGAAATCGACAGCTTTAACGGATCATTTACATTTAAAATTGTGGCCGAATTTACTCACGGCAAAGATACAATCAAGGCCGAACTACCAAATAAATTTAATACCGAGACAGAGGCCCAAAAATTTCTAGAAAGTTTACTGGACGCCAAATTTACAGTTTCGGATGTCACAACCAGCCCAACAACTCGTAACCCTGGTGCGCCATTTACAACCAGCACCTTGCAGCAAGAAGCTAATAGCAAATTAGGTTTTAGTATTAAATCAACAATGTCTAGCGCCCAAAAACTATATCAAGACGGTAAGATTACCTATATGCGAACCGACTCGACCACTTTAAGTGGTCAAGCTATCGCCGCCGCCACCGAATATATTAAGGGTAAATTTGGCGACAATTACAGCCAAGTTCGAAATTTTAAAACCAAAAGCGCCAGCGCCCAGGAGGCCCACGAAGCTATCCGTCCAACCGATATGTCACTAGAAAACGCCAGCATTAACGGCTATGAGCAAAAACTATACGATCTTATTCGCCGCCGCACCCTTGCTAGCCAGATGGCGCCAGCTAAATTAGAAAAAACCGTCATAACTATTAAAATTAGTAACGAGAAAAACATATTTGAAGCCAAAGGCGAAGTCATAATCTTTGATGGATTTTTAAAAGTCTATGGCGCCGGCAAAAAAGACGCTGAAATTTTGCCATCTGTTAAAACGGGTGATGAATTATCGCTGGAATCAGCTAACGCCCGCCAAGTATTTGCCCGACCACCAGCCCGATACAGTGAAGGTAGCTTGGTTAAAAAGCTTGAAGAATTAGGCATTGGCCGACCATCAACTTATGCGACCATAATTAACACCGTACAAGTCCGTGGCTATGCCGAAAAAGGCGAGGGTGAAGGCAATCCGCGCGATGTTATCACCTTAAACTTATCTAAAAATCAAATTAAGCGCGAAATCGTGACCGAAAAAACCGGCGCTGACCGAGGTAAACTTGTTCCAACCGCCGCCGGTGAAGTAGTTAGTGACTTTTTAATGAATCATTTTGATAAAATCGTTGATTACGGCTTTACAGCTAAAGTCGAAACTAGCTTTGACAAGATAGCAACTGGCGCTTTAGCACGAAATACCATGCTAGACGGATTTTATATACCTTTCCATAAATTAATCGAGCAATCTGGCGGAATCGACCGCAGCACAGTTTCGCAGGCCCGTGAAATAGGCGCTGACCCAAAGACCGGCAAACCAATTTTGGCCCGATTTGGCCGTTTTGGGCCAATGTTGCAACTAGGTAGTGGAGATAAAGACGAAGACAAGCCGAAATTTGCACCAATGCCGGCTGGTCGTAAAATTGACAATGTAACTCTAGCAGAAGCCTTGCAAGCCTTTAGCCTGCCAAGAATCGTCGGTAATACTGCCGAAGGAATACCAATCAAGGCGAATATTGGTCGTTTTGGGCCATATATTCAGATTGATAAATTGTTTGTCAGCATAAAACCGCTAGACCCACACACTATAACAATCGAGGAGTCACTTGAATTATATAAAAATAAATTAAAGAGCGAAGCCGAAAAGAATATCGCCGATTTTGGTGATGGAATTAAGATTTTAAAGGGTCGTTTTGGTATTTATATAACCGACGGCAGTAAAAACGTTAAACTGCCAAAAGACCTAACAACAGATGAAATCAGCCATGAAAAGGCCAAGGAATTACTAAAAGGCGCACCAGAAGGTAAAAAACGCCGTATTGTACGAAAAACTACAAAAAAAAGCCGTACAACAAAGAAGAAATAATAAAAGTCCTACAACACTATTTACATACAGTGTCTATTTGATGGTATAATGAATTGAGTATACGAGATACTTGACATAACAAAAACAATCTTTTACAATATAGATATATTTAAAATATAAAGTTAACTCTGAGGTGGTCAGAAGGAAAGACTAATTTATGAATAACCCATCAAATAACGAACCAAAAATCGATTTAAAAAATAGTGTCAACGAGATACTATCTACTATCGACCAAGAACGAGAACGAGAAATTATAACTCGTCGCTTTGGTTTATATGACCGACGCGAAACTCTAGAGCAAATTGGCGAGCTATTAGGCATCACTCGTGAACGCGTCAGACAGCTTGAAAAGGCTATTCTTATTCGTTTAAAAATGGCGGCCGAAAATGGCAAAATTCAATCTGTATCGAATATTGAAAAAATTATTATTCGCAACCTAACCGACCTTGGTCGAACAGCCCGAATTCAAGATCTAGCTGATGATTTATTGAAAAAAACCAGCGATCAACGCGAACGCGCCCATGTAGCTTTTGTTGCAGCATTATCGCCAAATTTGGCTATTGTTGAAGAAAACGACAATTATCACCATAGTGTTGGTATCCGTGAATATGGCGATGAAAAGAAAATACGAGGCCAAGTTGATGTAATCGTTGACGTAATTAAAAAACATGGCGAGCCACTGACCATAGAGCAACTACACGAAAAATTATCTTATGAGCACCCAAATTATGTTCGTGGTCTAGCTAGCGTCTCAAAATCACTAGCTCATTTAAAAGATAGTTGGGGATTATTGAAGTGGCCTACTGTTAACCCAAAAAATATTCGCGATAAAATTTTTGTTATCTTAACCGAAAATGAGAAACCAATGCACTTTAGCGAAATAGCTGGATCAATAAAAGATAGTAGCTTTAAACGCAAAGATGTTACGACCCAGGCAATCCATAATGAATTAATTAAAGATTCTCGCTTTGTCCTAATCGGCCGCGGAATCTATGCATTAAGCAGCTGGGGATTTAACCGTGGTACTGTATCGGATATTATTGCCGACGTTCTTAAAAATTCCTCCGAACCATTACACCGTGATGAAATCGTTAAGCGCGTACTTGCCAGCCGCCAAGTCAAAGAGACTACTATATTACTAAATCTTCAAAGTAAGCCGCAATTTAAGCGTGTCGCTAAAGCTACATACATCTTTGAACCAACATCAAACTAACATTGTCAATTTTACTCTGAAGTGAGACAATAAGTAAGTAAACCATGGGTATATTCTTATCTATTATTAGCTTCTTACTACAGTGGTATGTATGGGTGCCGATCGTGGCCGTCCTGGCTTTTTTAACTTGGCGTAACAATAAAAGCGTTGAAGAATTAGCTAATTTTGATAGCGACTTATTAATTCTTGAGATCCCAAAAGCTAACGATAAAAGTGAGTTAGCAGCCGAACAATTATTTGCCAGTCTTCATGGAATATTGCGAGACAAAGAAGAATTAATTTTAAATAGCGGCATTCAAGAGCACCTAAGTCTTGAGATTGCATCCGTAAATGGTCAGATTCGTTTTTACGTCTGGGTGCCAAAAGCCCTGCGTAGCTTTGTCGAGGGGCAAATATATTCCCAATATCCAACCGTCCAAATTCGCAAAGCCGAGGAAGATTATGTTAATCATGAACGCGAACATACAGTTGCTTATTCATCCGAGATTACATTGTCTGCAAGCGAAATGTTGCCAATAAAAACATTTCAAAACTTCGAGGTTGACCCTTTAGCTGGCGTAACTGGCGCTCTAGCTAAGCTTGAAACAACCGGCGAAGAGGTCTGGATTCAAATTTTAGCTCGTCCAATAGCTGACAGTTGGCACAAAGATTCAGATGACTGGATAAAAAGCATTAAAAAAGGTAAATCTTCAGGATTAATCAACGGAGAAAGCCTATCTTGGCTGGGTCAAATAGTAAAAGCTTTGTGGGTTCCACCGGATGATAGTAAATCAGGCAGCGCCGTCAAAGAAGTTAGTGAACGAGACAAAACCCGAATATCCGAAGCTGAAAAAAAGGCCACAAAACTTGGCTATAAAGTTAAGATCCGCTTAGTTTATCTAGGGGAGAGTACTGTTAATGCTCGGCTAAGAATGCAAGCAATTGTTGGTACGTTCAAACAGTTTAACAGCACTAATCTTAATGGATTTAAAATGTCAGCCGCCAGTTTTAAAAAAGAAGATATCTTCGGCTACCGGTCACGACACTTCGGCAGGAAAGAAGGTTTTATCCTTAATATCGAAGAACTGGCTAGCGTATTTCACTTACCACATACTAACGTCGAGACTCCGAATGTAGTCTGGGCTAGCAGTAAGACAGCTGAACCGCCATCAAAATTACCAATAATTACCGGTAATAGCGCGATTGACGAGAATATTAGCGCCTTTGGTATGACCAACTTCCGAGGCATCAACCACCAATTCGGCATGTTGCGATCAGACCGTTCAAGGCATGTTTATATTATTGGTCAAACTGGCGCCGGTAAAAGTGGTTTACTAGAATTATTTGCCTTAAGCGATATTTTTCATGGTCACGGCTATGCAATAATCGACCCACACGGAGATTTTGCCGTTAATAACATGCGCTTTATACCAGGCAGTCGTTTAAGCGACGTAGTATATTTCAACCCAGCAGATACAGCCTATCCTCTAGGCTTTAATCCATTAGAGGTAACTAACCCTAATCAAAAAACTAATATCAGCTCTGAAGTTATTGGTGTTTTAAAGCGCATGTTCGGTGAAAGCTGGGGACCACGCCTAGAATATATCTTGCGCTATACAATTCTTGCGCTACTAGACCGTCCGAGCACAACGATGCTTGATATAACTCGCATGCTAACCGACAAAAAATTTAGGCAAGAAACACTAGGCTATTGCCAAGACACAGTCGTCTTAAATTTCTGGAAAAATGAGTTTGCTACCTGGAATGACAAGTTTGTCGCTGAGGCAATTTCGCCAGTCCTAAATAAAGTCGGTGCCTTTACGGCCAACCCAATCATACGTAATATTATTGGTCAACCAAAATCAACCTTCAATATCCGCCAGATTATGGATCAAGGAAAAATATTAATAGTTAATTTGTCAAAAGGCCTAATTGGCGAAGATAACGCTTCAATCCTTGGCGCCTTTATCGTCACCAAAATACAACTAGCATCCATGAGCCGAAGTGATATTGAGCGCGTTGAAGATCGCAGGCCATTCTATTTATATGTAGACGAATTTCAAAACTTCGCTACAGACTCATTTGCGACCATCTTGTCCGAGGCTCGCAAATATGGCCTAAACTTAACTGTAGCAAACCAATATATCAGCCAGATGAGCGAAAATGTCCGCGATGCCGTATTTGGTAACGTCGGCACAATGGTTTGTTTCCGAGTATCAGCTGATGACGCCCCAATCTTATCTAAGCAGTTTGAGCCAGAATTCGAGCCTAATGATTTATTGCAAATGCATAATCGTAATTTTGTTATTAATATGGTGATCAAAGGCGAAAAATCACCAGCTTTTAATGCCACGACTTTGACATTACCAAAACCACAGATTGATAACACTGGTAAAATTATCGAGAATACTCGTCGAAATTATAGCCGCCCTCGCGCTGAAATTGAAGAAGAGATTTCAGTAGCTATCAGGCCGCCAGAAAGCCTTCAGAAGCCCGCTACCGCCCGCCCAGCAATGAATTGGCCCGAAGGTATTAAACCAATAAGCAATACTGTCATAAAGGCAGTAGGGCACAGTGCCATAGTTCCCGCCCCTATTACAACAGAGTCAAAATCAGATGACACCCCAAAGCCAAAACGTAAACGAAACCGCAAACACAAACCTTATGTGCCACAAGATCAAAACAGCGAACCAACAGCTCAAAAACAGGGCAGTAGTGACGATAACTCACTACAGATCAGACACTAAGACTAAGCCTATCTAGCTGACCTAGACAATCAACCGTAAGACATATAGAACAAAAATAGAACACTTTAAATATAGTAAAATTAAGTCGAGCAAGCCACTGGCGCGGATTAGCTTGATTTTAAATTCAATAAAATTATGTAGTTCAAAAAAACCGATAAATTATAAAAGGCCAAAAACAAGCTAAAAAACACATACTGAACATGCGAAAAGAATATTAGCATAAAAACCAAACAGCAGAGAATAGGTCGATCGGCTAAATAGCAAGCAGAAATTTAAATAACAATACAAATTCAAAACATAGATTTAACGTCGCACAATATATCTTTTACGACATTAGATATAAATACACAAGATGATTAACAATGCGTCTACGTACAACTTCAATCTGTAACTTTACCCTAGAAAGAGCGTAGTGCCTATATAAAAATATCAATTCACACTATTAATATCTGCATTGTTTCTATATTTATAAACCAATTACATAAAAACCCGCAATATGCCAATCGTTGTCATTTGTTGTGGTTTTTTGTTGTCGTGCTTGATGTTTTCCACAGGCCGCCCCATCCTCTACCCAACTAGGTACTATTTGCTTTTTTGTTATTTTGATACTAAAATATGTTTTTTATTATTCAACTATAATTTACTAAAATACGAACAAAATTAGAACATCAGGAAGGGTGACAGTGTAGTGCCCTGGCTTTTAAATTTATTTATAAAATGCATTACCGCTAACCCTAATATCAATATACTGAGGCTTCTGGCCTTTACTGATAAAATATTTCAAAGCGACATCCATATCCTCTATTTGCTCCCCCACTGGCCTATCTATCGATAACTTAACCAAATAATCACCTTCTTTTATTTTTAGCTCTAATTCCCTAGTGGTACCTGATGGCAGTATAGCCTGAGTTACAGTGTAGCCGTTATTCATAGCTTGGGCCACTGTCAGACCTGCAAAACTTAAAAATCGCTGGCTGACTACTATATCACCAGATTGTAAAGATGCGCTATTTTGATCAATTATCTGGACACTAGGGTCATCAAAATAGTTCATGCTAAAAGATATACCATTAGCATCAACAAAATACTGTTTGTTATTTATCATCCATCCGGCGACCGGTTTTCGCATACTAATACGAAATATACTAACTCCAAAACCATCAGTGCCGGCTTGACCGATATTTTCAACCTCTGGCATCCTAGAGACTAAATAAGACCTAAGACTTTTCTGATCCAAAAAGAACCTCAAGCGACCAATCGGATTAGCGTCCAAATAATCCTGTATCGCTTTCTCATAACCAGCCTTATTTATATTTT
>CAYVRA010000004.1:0-28244 GCA_964452965.1 uncultured Saccharimonas sp. (SeqCode)
ATTTCATGGCGAAGCTGCGGGAAAGGTACACCTTCACGCGCCGAAACACCTTCGAAAACCCAAAATACTCGTTCGCTAAAACCAAGACCACAAGCTGGCGGCATGCCATATTCCAACATCTCAACAAAATCGATATCCATCATCATCGCCTCGGCATCACCGGCTTCGCGCATATTTTGTTGCTCAATAAAGCGATTCAGCTGATCAATTGGATCATTCAATTCCGAAAAACCATTTGCCATTTCTGATCCTGCAATAATTGGCTGAAAACGTTGAACCGAATTGCCATCAGAATTAGATTTTGCCAATGGACTAATAAATTTAGGCGTGTTAATTAACCAAACTGGGCCAACGACGTCCTTACGAATATTTTTCCATAATTTATCAATACCACGAGCGCGATTTTCGGTCTTTTCAACCTCTAATTTATTATCAACCAGAGCTTTTTTAACATCTTCAAGCGAGCTAGTATAAACATCAATGTTATATTTTTCTTTTATAATAGTTGCGTAATCCCAGATTTCCCACTTTTTAGACATATCAACTGATTTTCCATTTAGCTCAAACTGTAATGTGCCGAAAGTCTTTTGCAATACATCATTGAACATACTTTCCATAAATTTCATGCCATCATTCCAATCGGCATAAGCCCAGTACCATTCCATCGCAATATGCTCTGGCAAATGTTCGTCGGTATAACCTTCATTTCTAAAGCGCGGTCCAATATCATAAACTTTTTCAAAGCCAGCGCCGATAAGTCGCTTTAACGGCAATTCTTGGCTAATTCGAAGGTAAAAATCCTGATCTAACGCATCCATATGAGTCGCAAATGGAGTAGCATCCGCACCGCCAGTAGAATGTTCTAATACTGGCGTGTTAATCTCAATAAAACCAGAGTCATTTAAATAATCACGCGTTGCTTGCCAAAATTTAGAACGACGAACAAATCGATCGCGTACATCTTGATTAATATTCATATCAATATAACGACGACGCATTCGCTCTTCCTTATTTGTAAAACCATCAATCGCATTTGGCATAGGCCTTAAGGCTTTTGCGGTCAATCGTAGTTGACGAACCTCAACCGAAACTTCACCAGTTTGAGTCTTGATTATATTACCAGTCGCCTGAATAAAATCTCCGCTGTCCAGTAACGGCAGCTGAGCCAAGCCAATTTGATTTTTCTCAACATTAATTTCTTCGACCATGTCAGCACGCAAAAACAGCTGAATTGGGCCAGTAAAATCTTTGATAACAATAAAAGCTAATTTACCAAATTTGCGGATACTAGATATACGACCAACAACAGTCACGGTTTTGCCGTCAAAGTTTTCAAAACTAGAAGTTATATCGGCATTATTATCACTGCGATGCGAATCAGCCGGATAAATATCCAACCCTAATTGCTGCAATTCTTTTAGTTTTCGAAGTCGCTCATCACGAAAGTCTTTTAGTGTAGCCATACCTTAAAATTATACCATAAATCCACGTCTTAATGACGTGGATTTATACTAATGCTTTCGAAAAAACTAATTTATATTTTCAATACTATAAACAGTTACGCCCTTAGGGGTATTCAGTTCGACAGAATCACCAACTTTTTTACCAAACAAAGCCTTGCCAATTGGAGATTCATTACTTACTTTTCCAGCTAATGGATCAGCCTCTACTGGACCAACAATAGTATAGCTAATAACTTTTTTGCCGGTTTTTATCTCGACGTGACTACCTAATCCAATTTTTGAACTATTACTAGTTTTTATAATCTCGGTATTCATTAAAATATTCTCAATTTCAGAGATACGGGTCTCGACTAGACCTTGCTCTTCACGAGCAACATCATATTCAGCATTTTCACTTAAATCACCAAAATCACGGGCTGCAGAAATCTTAGCTGCTACTTCACCACGACGCCCCTTAAGCTCGACAAGCTCTTTTTCAAGCTCTTTTTTACCGACAGTTGTAAGTTGGAATCTTTTTTTCATAATTATTATTTCCTCGTTCTTATTATAACACAAAAAGCGTTCTTAGTGACAATAAACACGCTATATATAGCGTGTAATGAGCAAAAAATGCTACATTCAGACTAGTTTATCAAGCAGTTGTTCGCGTGTCAATAGTAACTGTTGACCATCAGCCCTGGTCAGTAATTCATAATTTTCAAGCTCAAGCATTCGGTCACTAACCGTAACCCTATAAGGCACACCAATTAAATCAAAATCGGCAAATTTCTGACCTGGACGGACGTCACGATCGTCATATAAAACGTCAATTCCTTTTGCGACCAGCTCGCTATATAAGTCATCAGCGCACTTAATTGCCGCCTCGCCGCCTATACCGACTAAATAAACTTTAGCTGGCGCAACCGCCTCTGGCCAGACTAATCCCTTTTCGTCAGAGAATTTTTCAGCAATAACGCCCATAACACGTGTTGTTCCGATACCATAAGAGCTTAAATGGACAAATTGTTTTTTATTGTCGGCATCCGTAAATGTAAAATCAGTATCTTCACTTTTTTGTGTCCCAAAATTAAATATATTTCCCACTTCAGCACTTTTAACTTTTTCAAGCTCTTCACGCTTAATACCTAATTTTTCAAGATTTTCATCATCCATAACCTCTTCATTGACAGCGATATTCTTACCACGATGAATATAAATATGGTCCTCACCAGCATCGCAAACTGTCTGAAATTCATGGCTAAACTTTGTGAAATCCCCTCCGCTAGCAAAAGTTACATATGTATCCTCGCCTATACCTAATCGCTCATATATACGATCATAGGCTTCAATCGTCGCATCATAAAAAGCTCGATTTGCCTCAGCGCTAGCATTGCACGAATACATATCTTTCATGACAAATTCACGGCCACGGATTATGCCGCTTTTAGCGCGAGTTTCATTACGAAACTTCGTCTGAAATTGATAAACGTTAATTGGCAAATCTTTATAACTAGACAGATACTGCTTAACCATTTCAATTATCGGCTCTTCATGAGACCAGCCAAAGCCTACTTTTGTGCCATCTTTTAACTCTGACTTAAACCAAATGTCAACATTATCATCATCCCAACGACCGGTGGCATCCCAGGTTTCTTTTTTTTGCAAGCCACTCATTATTAATTCCTGACAGCCAATAGCGTCCATCTCTTCACGAACAATCTGTGTAATCTTGTTCAAGACCTTTAGGCCAAGCGGGGTGTAAGAATAAACTCCAGCCATCTCTTTATGGATAAAACCAGCCCTAATTAGAAGCTGAGCATTTTTTGACACCTCATCCGCTGGTGCAGACTTGCTGGTTTTGGTAAATAATTTGGATAATCTCATACTATCCTCCTAGTGTAGTCAAAAATGACGTATTAATAAAGAGGAAATAAAACGCAATGCCGTTTTTTACCATATGTAGCAGAATTGACGGCCATAAGCGACCAGTAATTTGGCGCAAAATACATAACACAACACTTAGCGCAAATGTGTCTAGTGCCACGTTCCAAGCGCCATGCAAAGTTGCAAATAAAATACTGGTGATTAAAATTGCCAGCCAAATTGGCGCATTTTTTTTCAATTTACCAAACAAAAATCCACGAAATAACATTTCTTCTGCCACTGGCACAGCCACAACTAACACCACAAAAGCCAAAATAAATTCATATTGCTGACTTAAGTTATCAAAACCAACCTGTTGAGCCTGGTTAGCGTCAAAACCAGGTAAAAAGTTAGTCGCTAACATTAAAAATAATGACGAAATAACCAAATAAACAATCAATCCCGCTGGGGTTATTAAAATATCAGTCCAAGTTGGCAGACCTTCCAGGCCTAAATCCTTTAGTGATGTCTTATACTTTTTAACCAATCGGGGGGCACCGATACCTATCGCTAGAGTAATCACATAAACCAAAACCGTCAAAATAGAATTCAATATGGCATCATTTATCGACATGAATGAAACCTTAATACCAAGTAGCCAAAAAATACCCAAAACCAATGCTTGCGCGGCGTAAAAGCTCAAGGCCACCCAGGCCGGAATTGCTAGAACCATCAACCACTTAGAATATTTTCGCAACATCAGTAATCGTCACCAAGATTATTAAGCCCATTAATATATAAAAGCCAATTGCTTGAATTTTTTCTTCGCGCTCGTAGGTCAAAGATTTCTTAGACACTTTAAACAACGCCATTGTCAACCACCTACCACCGTCTAGCGCAGGTATCGGCAATATATTCATCACAGCTAAAGTCAGTGAAATAATCGCTGTCAAAAATAGCAATGAAGACAACCCGGCGCTACTGGCAGCTGGAAAAATCGTGCCTAGGATCCCAATTGGTCCAGCCACACTATCACCAGCCTTTTTCAAATCGGCCGAAGCCTGATCACGAATATTTTTATCTGAACTTAATTGCTGGAACATACCTGTAAACAGATTTGAAACTAGACTGCCCAAACCATTTAGTGTCTCGACCGTGAATTGGGAAGTAACCACAACTCCAACAATTGGCGCGGACCAGGTTGATTTCGTTAATACGCTTTGGCCAAGACCAGCGCCAAGCGTCCCACCCGACAAAGCTTCACCCAAAGTAACATTTAATGACGATTCGGCGCCATCACGGCTATAAACGACCGGCACTTGCTTATTCTTGTTTTCAGAGATCAGCTTCATTAAATCTTCAGTCGTCTTAACATCAGCGTCAGCAAATTTTACAATCGAATCACCTACTTTTAAGCCGGCTTTTTCGGCCGGATAATCTTTGGTCAAGCTAGTTAATACGACTGGTTTTGCAACAGTGGCAGAATCACCGACAAACTCAAATTGATTTGGCAAAACTTTTGGTAAGCCCACAACTGCTAAAATTGTAAAAATAAAGACCGCAAATAACCAGTTAGCAGCCACACCGGCCAACAGAATTTTGGTTTTTTGCCAAAAGCTAGCAGCACCGTAATCACCTTTTTTACTAGCAGCGTCATATTCGCCCTTCATCTTTACAAAACCACCAATTGGCAGCCAATTTAATGTAAATAAAATGCCATTTTTTAACTTCTTCTTCCAAGCCTGAGGCGGCAAGCCAATACCAAATTCTTCAACCACGACACCGTTTCTGGTCGCCGCCCAAGCATGAGCCAGTTCGTGTATGACAACTAAAACTATTAAAACTAGCAGCCCAATTAAAATTCCGATTATTTGCATTTATACCCTCGCAAGATTATATATTAGATTGTTAAAATTTCTTTTTCTTTAGCCGCAAAGATTATATCTAGGCTTGAATTTACAGTCGCCATAATAGCATCAATTGTTTTTTCAGCACGCTTTAGATCATCTTCAGACATTTCCTTCGCATCTTTTTTGCGCTTTGCATCTTTTAAAGCATCTTGTCTAATATTTCGCAGTGCGATTCTAGCTTCTTCAACTTTTTCGCTAGTTTGTTTTACAATCTGACGACGTCTTTCCTCGGTTAGTGGTGGAATCGGCACGCGAACAACTCGACCGTCATCACTTGGGTTAAATCCCAGGCTTTGATCGGCCCGAATAGCTGCACAAACAGCTTGAATATTACTTGGATCAAATGGCGTAACTTGTAGCATCTGAGGCTCGGGCGCATTAATATTAGCTACTTGATTTAATGGCATTAACGATCCATAAACCTCAACTTTTATTCCATCTAGTTGGCTAGGATGAGCCCGACCGGTTCGAACTTTTTTTAACTCTTCTTCAAAATGCGCAACAACTGTTTCAAATTTGCTTTCGTAGGGTTTTGTATCAAACATATATATATAATAACAAAAAAGCCACGTAATCTCTACGCGGCTTTTTCTATCTATTAAATAGATTTATTCGCTTACGCCCAATTCAATTCGCTTAAATTGACGAATAATTAAATTTTCGCCAGTTTTAGCAATATTTTCTTTGACAAAATCTTCGACAGTTTGCTTTTCATTTTTGATGTAAGTTTGTTGCATCAAAACTTTTTCTGCGAAATGCTTTTTAACTTGGCCATCAACAATTTTATCTAGCATCGCTGCTGGTTTGCCGCTAGTCTTTGCAAGTTCCGCCATCTCATCGCGAACTCGTTTTAGCTCCTCTGCTGGAATATCAGCTTCGCTAATATAAATTGGCGACATTGATGCAACTTGCAACGCAATTTCGTGTACAAATGATTTGAAACCATCAGTTCGAGCAACAAAATCAGTTTCGCAGTTTACTTCAACTAAAACACCAATGCGTCCACCGTGAACATAACTGTCAATAATTCCTTGTCTGGCTTCACGATCGCCTTTTTTCTCGGCCTTCGTTACGCCCTTTTTACGCAAAGCTTCTAAAGCTTTGTCAAAATCTCCATCTGCTTCAACTAATGCGACCTTGGCATCAGTTAAACCAATACCAGATAGCTCTTTTAACTTTTTAATATCTTCAATTGAAACGCCCATCTCTTACTCCTTTGCTTCAACTTGTTTTACTGTGCCCGCACCCTCTGCGATTGCAGCGCTGATATAATCTAGTAACAATTGTACGCCCTTGATAGCGTCATCATTTCCAGGAATTACATAATTAATTAGTGATGGATCAGCGTTAGTGTCAACGACAGCAACAACTGGAACTCCTAAAACATTTGCTTCTTTGACTGCGTTCATATCACCGATAACATCAATAATAAAAACTGCACCTAATTTACTTAGATCTTTGATGCCGCCGTATTTAATGTTTAATTCATCAATTTCCTCTTGAAAACGTTGGACTTCGAGTTTTGAATAACGCTTTTCGAGATCGCCAGACACCATTCGCTTTTCAAGATCTTTTAGTTTCTTGATTTGCTGGTTAGTGGTAGCTGTGTTAGTCAACATGCCGCCCAACCATCGTTCAGTTACGAACGGTTGATTAATAGCAACAGCTGCTTGCTTGATAATATCTTTGGTATGTTTTTTAGTACCAACAAACAAAATTTGCTTGCCCTGTGCGGCAACCTTGGTCAAGAACGGCAAAGCCAATTCCAAACCTTCAACAGTTTTTTCTAGGTTAATAATATGACTGTCCTGGCGTTTGCTATGAATATACTTCGCCATTTTTGGGCTCCAGCTGCTGGTCTTGTGACCAAAGTGGACGCCAGCTTCGAATAAAGCTTTAATATCGACATTTACTGCCATTTGTAACTCCTTTTTCTTCACCTGCACGCCCGAGATTATCAGGAGTTTTTCGCACAGGTTGTTTCTTTAATTTATTTACCTAGTGATTATAACCAACAACAGATTAAAAATCAAGTGGCTAAGCTTTCTTTTTGCGCCTTGATTTTTTTATTGTTTCTAAATATTCAACAAAAGCTTCTGGCCCAGAAAAACGAGATTCCGGAATGTCTTTATTAAAAAATAAATTAAAACTAGAATCATTAAAGATCGCCCTTAGCAACCTTGCCTTACTTGCTTCATTCAAACTCGCACAATCCCATTTTTCTACTTTTCCCAACTCTAGCAAAATATTGCCGCTAATAGACTCGTAACTATCATTTATCCTATTCATAAAATCGTTAATCTTGTTCGAATCATTCTCAAAAAGAATTTTCTTAAATCCATCCAAAGACAGCCTACCGTAACTATTTTTTATAAGGCCATCAAGCACAATGCGTTCGCCCCTATATGACATATACTCCTCTGACATTTCGCTAATTTGAGCAGCAATAGTCTCACAAACAGACTCTTCTATCACCCTGGTCGCGTCGTCTAACAAGTCGCCCAACAAATAGTCCTCGTCGCCTAATTCGTTACTTTTTGCCATAGCCCAAATATTAATAGCCGATTGAATTTCGCCAAAATCATCTTTACATTCACCAGAAATCACATGCAAAAGCTCATGAGTAAAAACCCCAAAATCATCAAAACTATCAGGAGACATCATAACCTTATTTGTGGCTACACTGGCATCGTAACGATCATAGCGGCTAAACCTTCCGCTTATATCATCATTAATACTAAGTAATCCGTCATCCAAAACAAAAACTACACTATCTATTTGGTTAATGTTTAATAAAATATTTTTAGGCAGTTCGCCCTTTGACACAAGATCATTTACCAAAGACCTAAACTTGTCTTTATAGACAGGAACCAGCTCATTCATCTTTTTTTCGGCCTTCACATGTTCAAAATTATGCCATTGCAAAAAATTACGAAATTGCTCAGTACTTAGCTTATATTCACCATCTTCATTTTTCGCCAGAATAGCTTCTATATAATTTTTTTGACCTGATAAAGTTTTAGTCTTAGCATTTAAAATTTGCTCAATATAAGGGCTAGTTTCCCATGCATTGAAAATATCGTTAATTCTATAAACCGCTTTGACGGCTTTATGATGTGATTTTTTATCCAAACCCTGATCATCCACCTTATTTTGCATAGTCTCAATAATTGAACGATAAACCTCTGGGTCGTTGCTTTTCTCGATATTCGACCTTTCATCATCAATCATGCTTTTTTCTTTATTCAAGATAACTTCAGGCGCACCAAGAGACTTTAATTTCTCATGCCTGTTTAAGCGAGATATCACCTTTTCGTCACTGCTAGATATCGCATCTATGTATTTCCTAGATGAATCTAAAGCATACTTTCCAAAAGAATTAATTCTAGTAGAAACAAAATCATCAAGAGGATATTGATGTTCGACGCTATTTTCAACCTTATTTATTTCTGTTAGTTTATTCATAGATTTTAATATTTATACTCTAATACATTGTCAACAATGAATCAAATTTAATAAAATAATGTTATTTTATTTTATTTATTTGGCCCTGCCAATAACCTGGCCTCTGGCTAACTCCACCGCACTCACCATCCCAGGATGGTCCGACTGTATAGTATTTTGCTCCTTGATT
The DNA here is from genome assembly GCA_964452965.1 of uncultured Saccharimonas sp. (SeqCode). Classification (GTDB taxonomy): domain Bacteria; phylum Patescibacteriota; class Saccharimonadia; order Saccharimonadales; family Saccharimonadaceae; genus UBA1547. The sequence continues at coordinate 8,850 of CAYVRA010000004.1, forward strand.
TGTAAAATCACCATTATTTGAAATGATCTGCCTGGGAACTAATGGCAATATAGCCGCATCACCCTCTTGAAGCTCCAACTTGAACCCCTCATCCTGCGCTACTAACAAGCCATTTTCATTCTCGACATTTCGAGGTAAAACTATTGTTAGCTTGTTTTTTAAGCAAAAAAACATTTCAAATTCAATTTGCTTGCCAGGATTCCCTTCGGGCAAGACCAGTTGCTTTAAGGCTCCATACTTCCACATTCGAACTAAAGCCGATTCTCCGACTAGTTCGCCAATCTTAATATTTTTTACCATGACAAATTCAACTTTACCATCCCTATCTTGTTGCAACTCGGGATCAAGAATTAATTTATCACCTTCGTAATAAATATCAATAACATTTCTCTTAATTCTCGTTAGATTCTGGCTAGACAATAAATCCGACGAATTATTTAAATCTACCTGTGTCGCCCTAAAGATATCTTCAACCGATAAATTTGTATTTTCTTCAATAAATTTACTTACCTCACCGCTGCTGTTATTTTTAAAAAAATCATGAATTAATAATACAGCTCCCTTGTCCGTAAACATTCCTTCAATCACAGGAACGTCGTCTATCGATTTTAACACTTCAGGACTAGAAGCTTTTTGAATGACCAACTCGGGATCAATATGAGATATTGTTCCTGCAAAATCAGATCGGTTTTTATTCTCTGGTGACATTTATTTTAGTCCTCGAACAATTGTATTGTCCCAGTCATTCTCGTCAATAATTTCAATACTGCCAAGATTTTTTAGGTTAAATTCGCCAGAATCAATTTTCAAAGTTCTTAGCTTGTCTTTAATTTTTTCATATTGTTCTTTTGAGACAATTCGATCTACAAAGCCATTTTGACCTTCGCCTAAAATCCCACGACCAATCCAAGAATCAACAATCGACGCAGATGTAGACCCCAGGGTCATCCAATGGTACACATTATCGTCAGACAAACCGCCAGAAAAATAAATATAAATATTCTCGGGATTACTGAAATAGTCTCCAGAGAATTCTGGACCCTCCTCGACATGGTAATAAGCCAATTCGATAATCCTAGATTCGATAATTCGATCAATGCCTTGTCCCTCTTTTAATATAACCGAACGCTGGCTTCTCTTTAATTCTGACCGTTTTGACTCTTCCGACAAAGAGTTCCAACGCTCATAGCCAGCCGGCATTTCAGCCTCAACCACCTTTAACATTTTAGATTTGTCGTAAATATCGCCCAAACGAGTAAACTTGAATTTAAAATTATCGGGCATTTGTTTATTAAATGAATCAATTAATTTTTTAAAACTGCCGGCATATCGGTCTAAATCTTCAGTTTTATAGTTATTCATTCGTTCTAATATCCAATCTTCGGAGACAAACTCTATAATTACACCCGGCTTATAACTGGCCGCTATTGGCGCAGCCCACTCGGACAAGAAATTCAAATTGAAAACTTCAGCCCAGTCTACTTCTGGGGCCGAAGGATTCCAGAAATGTTTATAGCCGCCAAAGAAAATAACAATATGTACTGGATTGATGGCTTGAACGCTTAATTTAATTTTGTTTGTAACATCGGCAATAGTAGAGTCAAAAAGTTTTTGTTTTCGAAACTTTTTTCTTAATAATTTCTGCGCAATAAATACGCTTAAATCACGTTCTATAGCTTTTTTATCGTCACCAGAAACAGAGTAGTCATTAAAATTAGCCAGGACATCTTTCAAGTAAATATTTGCATCATTCATAAATTTTGGAGCCAAGGGCAAGACATGAACTTGCTTTTATCAAAAACAATTTGATGGTTTTACAAATTAAACTACCTTGGCATGTTTTTAAAGTAACACTATCCATGATAACCCAATTTTATTATTTTTTATAGATTTTATACCCGCAAACGTCCAATATCACTTACTTTATCTTAATAGGCTGTGGCGCACTAGCGCCAGCCAAGCGCCACGTGCTAGCACAAGCCACACGGTAGAGTGTGCCTGTTGAAATAAATGTAAGTGGTAGTGGGCGGTAAAAAAGAATGGTATAATTTATTACATATTGTTTTTAAGGAGGTATTTTTATTATGGCTAAAACAACAGCTCAAACAAAACACACATGGCTTTTCCGTGAAGGCAACGCATCTATGCGCGACGAACTTGGTGGCAAGGGTGCTAACCTGGCCGAAATGACAAATATCAATTTACCAGTTCCCCCAGGCTTTACTATTACAACTATGACATGCAACGAGTACACCGAACTTGGCGGTAAAATGCCAGCTGGCTTAATGGACGAAGTTAAAGTCGCCCTAGCTGATGTCGAAAAAGACAGCGGCAAAAAACTTGGCGATCCAATCAACCCACTGCTTGTTTCTGTTCGATCAGGCGCAAAATTCTCAATGCCAGGCATGATGGACACTGTTTTAAACCTTGGCCTGAATGACGCAATTGTAGAATCGTTAATCAAAACAACCGGCAACCAACGATTCGTTTACGACTCTTATCGCCGCTTTTTGATGATGCTATCAGATGTCGCCTTTTCAAACGACAAAAACAAACTTGCAAAACATGACTTTGAACACATTTTTTACGAATTGAAAACAAAGTTAGGTGCCAAGGATGATACGGATGTTGACGGCGAAGGTCTAAAACAATTAGTCGGGCTATATAAAGATCACATCAAGGCCGAACTTGGTCGCGACTTTCCTCAAGACACCTACGAACAACTTCAGGTTGCCATCGAAGCAGTCTTTAAATCTTGGAACAACGACCGCGCAAAAGTTTACCGCCGCAAAGAAAAAATTAGCGACAGTCTAGGTACGGCCGTAACTGTTCAATCAATGGTCTTTGGTAACATGGGCGAAGATTGTGGCACAGGCGTCGCCTTTACCCGCGATCCAGCCAATGGTGAAAACAAAGTATTTGGTGAATATCTAATGAACGCCCAAGGCGAAGATGTCGTTGCCGGTGTTCGCACCCCAATGCCAATCGCCGACCTTGAAAAACAAAATTCTGCAATTTTCAAAGAATTTAAAGATGTTTGTGCAACTTTGGAAAAACACTACAAAGATATGCAAGATATCGAATTTACCATCGAACATGGCAAACTATTTATCCTACAGTGCCGCAGTGCTAAACGATCAGGTATGGCTGCCGTCAAAATTGCTGTCGATATGGTTCACGAAGGCCTAATTGACCAAAAAACTGCCATTTCACGCATTACCGCCGAACAACTTGACCAATGTCTACATCCAGTTATCGCTCCAGGCACAAAATATAGCGTCCTAGCCAAAGGTTTACCTGCAGGCCCAGGCGCAGCATCTGGTATTGCCGTATTTGACGCAACCCGCGCAGCCGAACTTGGCAAAGGTGGCAAAGGCCAAAAAGTTATCTTGGTTCGTGCCGACACCAGCCCAGACGACCTTAGCGGTATGCTAGCATCCGAAGGTATTTTGACCGAACGCGGCGGCATGACATCACACGCTGCCCTAGTCGCTCGTGGTTTTGGTATCCCAACTGTTGCTGGTTGTTCAACTATTCGCGTTGACGCCAAAAACCGCCAATTTACTATCGGCGACGTAACCGTCAAAGAAGGCGACCCAATCTCAATCAACGGAGCATTTGGTGAAGTAATCTTGGGTGCTGTTGCTGTTGTTCCACCAGAACTAACTGGTGAATTCGGCGAATTACTAAAATGGGCAGACGAAACTCGCCGCCTAAGTATTCGCGCTAACGCCGACACTCCCGAAGATGTCGAACTAGCTGTTAAATTTGGTGCCGAAGGTGTTGGTTTATGCCGCACCGAACATATGTTCTTTGCCGAAGATCGTCGCCCAATCGTTCAAGCTATGATTTTGGCTGAAAACGATGCTGATCGCCAAGTTGAACTAGACAAATTACTAGTCTTCCAACGAAACGACTTCAAAGAAATGTTTATCGCATTAGGTGGCCGTGCTGCGACTATTCGTTTAATCGACCCACCTTTACACGAATTCTTGCCAAACCTAGAAGAGTTAATTGAAAAAGTTGCAACTGCCAAGGCTCTAAAAACACCCGACGCAGCAGCCGAAGCAATGCTTGCCAAGGTTCAATCAATGCACGAAGTAAACCCAATGATGGGCCTACGCGGTTGTAGATTATCAATCGTCTTCCCTCAAATCGTTGAGATGCAAACTCGTGCCATTATCGAAGGTGCTATCGAATCCGAAAAAGCCGGTATCGAAGCTCACCCAGAGATAATGATCCCACTAGTCGGTCATGTTAACGAGCTAAAATGGCTACGCGAAAAACTAGATCAAACTGCTAGCGAAGTTGTTAAATCATCTGGCAAAACCACTGATTACAAATTCGGTACAATGATCGAAATTCCACGCGCTGCTTTGACCGCTGATCAAATCGCCGAGCACGCCGAGTTCTTCTCATTTGGAACAAACGATTTAACTCAAATGACATTCGGCTATTCACGCGATGACAGCGACAAATTCTTGAAGCCATATGTCGAAAACAAGATTTTGCCAGGCGATCCATTCGAATCAATCGACACCGAAGGTGTTGGCCAATTGATGGAAATCGCTGTCCAAAAAGGCCGCAGCGTCAAACCACAACTTAAAATTGGTATTTGTGGCGAGCATGGTGGCGAAGCAAACTCAATCGCCTTCTGTCACAAAATTGGTCTAGATTACGTCAGCTGTAGCCCATTCCGCGTGCCAATCGCCCGCCTAGCCGCAGCCCAAGCCAACCTAGCAACCGTCGAGCGCGACAAATAAAAATATAAACCTTAACAAAAAAACGCCGCAAACCAGCGGCGTTTTTTAATTGTCTAAACCTTAAATTATAAAAACACTATTGCTTATTAATATCATTGTGTTAAAATCAACGTTATGAGAAATCATAATAAGTTTACATCTATTACTTCACCTGCCTACAACCAAGGCCTATTCATGGTGAAATGGAAATTGATGGACTTATTTAGCTAAATAAAAAAATATAACTATATTGCTAGGTAAGTCTCCGACAAAGGAGACTTTTTTTAAAACCAAAAATTAAACTTATCGGGGACTTCCCTGGCTGTGTACTCACGCAGCTAGATCTTTTATATTTCAAGTCAAAAAATTTAAAAGGAGGAAGGAAAATGATTAGCTTAAAGACAAGCCTAAAACTCATCCAGGTGGAAATAATCATCACTGGCGCCCTAATTTCTATGCCTATAATGGTCCCGTTTTACAATTCAATTGGGATGGACCAAGGCCAGATTGGGTTGAGCCAGACAATATTTACACTGGCGTTGTTAATGCTAAACATCCCAACCGGCTGGATAGCCGACAGATTTAGCCGCAAAATATGTAATGCGGCCGGAGACCTAGGGGCCGTTATTGCCCTGTTGATGTACTCGCAAGCAACTTGCTTTTTTGATGTTGTCGTGGCCGAAATATTATTTGGCGTTGCGGTAGCATTCAGCCAAGGAGCCGACAGCGCATTAACCAAGGGCCACACCGATTTGCTAGATAAAGAAGGCAAATATGGGTTGTTTCATCGCATCAACACGACCAATGCTATATGGCGCCCAATCGCCCAGATAATCGCACTAACAATCGGTGGCATTATCGGACCAGCAAACTATTCATTAGCAATTGCTGTATCCTCAGTGCCGTATTTTATCGGTTTTGTATTGTCGTTGATTATACGCGAAGAGGGCGAAAGACGGGTTCAGCAACACAAAAATCCCCTAAAGGACATGTGGCAAATCGTACGCGAAACTGTTATTCCTAATGCAAAATTGCGATGGTTAATTGTAGCATTTGCAGCGGGCGGCAGCATAACGCATGTAATGATTTGGGCACTGACACCGTTGATGATTGCCGCTGGTTTGCCAATGCAAGTTGTCGGAGCCGGCTGGGTGTTAAACGCCGCAGCAACGACGCTGGGCGCAATGCTAGCAAAACGCTACGCACCGCGTTTGGCAAAATGGCAACGCTTTGCGATACCAGCAATCGTAATCCTCTCAGCGATGACGATAATGACCATCAGCCTATCTATTTACACAATCTGGCTGTATGCGACTTTGGGTGCAGGCTATGGATGGTATGCAGGAGTTTTGATTGCCATGATACAAAACGAGACACCGGGCGGTAACCAATCTACGGCAGTATCAATCGCGGGCACGTTTTCGCAGTTGATATATGCCCCACTAGTTTGGTTTATCAGCTGGGCTGGCAATATCGACATCAGATACTCATTGATTGCCACAATAATAATATTTGCGCCGATTATGTTCATAACTGCCTGCAAACTAAAACGACTTGAAACGTAAAGATCAAAAAGCCCGAGAAGAAATTCTCGGGCTTTAAAATTTTATCCACAAAACTCTAATATGCGTGCACGAGTTTAACGGGACACTGGCTTTTTACCCATTCAATATCGTATTTTGTTATATCTTTTTTCTCTCCATCAATAATAAAAGATTGCCTTTGCTCGTCAGTCAGCTGTACATCCCCTGGATTGATAATCGTTGGCATATCATTCTGAGTCCAGGAGTCGGGGCATTGTCTGATTAATGAAGTTGGAGTATTAGATAAATTTTTTCCATAAGATTTATATAAATAAACACCTACTGATATCAAAGCGAGCATAGTAATAACGGCTATTGCTATAATCTTTCGTTTTTTGTTCTTGTCCATTATTTAGCTGTCGCTAAGTTTAGCCTCTGATGTAATTGTTTTGCTTCTTTTTCAACTAATTGCTTTTGGACGGGCTTTGACTTTTCATATCGTTTACAATAACCATCTAGGCGTCGCTGTAAATACGCGGCGTTTGACCCGTAATGATACATTTTATTCATCGCCAATTCATGATAATAATGGTATTCGTGATGACTATTTTGATATTCAAGTATTTTTGCGACGATAAAAATGCCAAAAGTAATTGAGACTAATATGGCCACCAATATACCAAGCATAGGCGCCAAGATTAAGATCAGGCTAAGAAACCCCAATAAAAAGAAACGAATACTAACAACGCTAAAGCCGCCCTTTGGACTTATTCCGCTGTTTTTATTTGTAATCATAAGCGTATTATAGCATATCTATAAAAAGTCAATATAAATCAAAGTTGTTCTTTCTTTCGGCAAAGAACAATTTATCAACTCTTTACAAAAAGCCATAAAACAGATACAATATACAGATTATGAAACAAAAGATACATCCAACCGAATATCGCCCTGTCGTATTTAGCGACGAGGTGGCTGGATTTGCGTTTTTGACTCAGTCAACTGCACAAACCAACGAAACAATTAAATGGGAAGACGGCAACGAATATCCATTGATCAAAATGCATATTAGTTCAGCTAGCCACCCATTCTTTACTGGTGAAGAAAAAATCATCGACACCGAAGGTCGTGTCGACCGATTCAAGGCTAAATTTGCTGCTGCCCAAGCTCGCAAAGTTGCGCTTGCTAGCAAGGCTATTAAAGCCAAAGCAACCAAAGCTAAAAAAGCTGAAAAATAACATTTTCAACAAAATTAATCGCCCCACAATGGGGCGATTTTTAATTCACTCGAATTCGAGGTAATTAAAAATTAAACTACACGAATTCGTGTAGTTTAAAAAGTTGACGTAATCATTTTACTTATGTTATATTGAAAGTGCCGGAAGGCTCGAGTTGGGTTTCTTGTCCATGCTTGAGCCTTCATTTTTTTGTCTTTACTTTTGAGAAATCTAAAGTCCAAACACTTATATATTTTGGCTTGAATACAGTAAATTCTTTTTTTATAGTGCAGCCAAATTCTGATTCGAATGTTTTTAATAAAGGCAATCTCACTAAATCACGCTTAGTATAATATGTCCTATTTTTTAATGCCAACCCTATCGTGCCAGCTAAAACATCGCAACATTGAAGTGCGAGTGAAGAATGAGACTCTGCTGGTATAACGGCAGTAATCTTTTCAGACCTAACAATATCGCCCCAAGATAGCCCTGTATCAAAATCATCCGGTACAAATACAGATGAATTCTTTAGACGAAAATTGAAATATTTATGCGTAATTATTTTGTACATATCAATAAGTGCCCTATGCTCGTAAGATGGGTCTTGTCTATCGATTATAATAGCAGTGAAACGAATATCTGTTTTGCGCGCAAGTATCTTTAAGAGATCTTGAAATAATGAGATGTTCTGACTTGTGATTTTATCAAACTTCAACTCAAATGAACTCGACCTATATGCAAAGTTGAACAACTCTTCTACATTTCCGGCTGCTTTTAACCTCAAGACTCGCTCTTTTCTCTTTCTATCAGCCAACCCTTTTATTTGATCACGCATGCGCTGTAATTTGATCTGAAATTCGTTAACATCTGGAACTTCCAAAAAGCCACAAACAAAAAATTGATCAGACTCCTTGTTGCCTGTCTCATCCATAAAAACTACAGGTAATTTTTGATTCATTATGCTTATGATAATACTTCGATAACAAATACTCAACAATATATAATGATCATATGAGTTGGGGGTTTGGGGCATCTGCAGAATCCCGGATGGTTATGAGTTAGGCTTCTTGGAATGTCAACCCTTTGATAATGGAAAGGCGCGAGTTCCGCAGATACCCAAGAAGACTAATGAGATAACCAATCCGCGGGTTTGAAGCAACCCCAAAAGTTTTTCGGTTCCGTTTTATGATTAAAAAGGAACTGGTCTTTGGTTCTTTGCCAAAAGAAAGAACAACAGACTAATCAATCTGTTATAATAATCAATGATATGGCAAAAATCCAACTAGACATCAATACCCTACAACTCGAACATTCCGAGCTAACTTCGTTTTTGTCCAGCCCGACTGCCTATACTGATCCTGAATATACTGCCAAAAATCGCCGCCTGACAGAACTGGACAATTTAATCGCCAAAGCTAATCTGCGCCGAATTCTTGAAATTCAATTAGCCGAGGCCGAAGAGCTAGCGGGCAGCGACGAAGAACTGGCCGATATCGCTCGTGCCGAAGTCACCGAAATTACCGACAAATTACAGCAAATCAATGACGAATTATTTGTAATGCTAGCCCCTCGCGATCCAAATGACGACAAAAACATTTTCGTTGAAATTCGCGCCGGTGCTGGTGGCGACGAAGCTAGTTTATTTGCAGCTGAACTTTACCGAATGTATTTGCGATACTGCGAAACTCACAACCTGCGAACCGAATTTATGAGTTCTAGCGAAAACGACACTGGCGGATACAAGGAAGTTGTATTTAGCGTTAAAGGCGACGCGCCATATTCAAAACTTAAATTTGAATCAGGCGTTCACCGCGTCCAACGCGTTCCCGAAACCGAATCTCAGGGTCGCATTCATACCAGCACCGTTACAGTCGCGGTATTGCCCGAAGCCGAAGAAACCGATATTGAAATTAACCCAAATGACCTGCGCATCGATATTTACCGATCGGGCGGCCATGGTGGCCAGTCAGTCAACACGACCGACAGCGCCGTTCGTATCACTCACATCCCTAGCGGTATGGTCGTAATCAACCAAGATGAAAAATCTCAACTAAAAAATAAATTGAAAGCTATGGGCGTTTTGCGCAGCCGCTTGTTACAGCAAAGAATTGATGCCGATACAGCCAAGTTAACCGAGCAGCGCCGCAGCCTGATTGGATCTGGCGATCGCAGCGAAAAAATCCGAACCTATAACTTTCCACAAGACCGTATTACCGATCACCGCATCGGCTATTCACGCAGCAATATCCCTAGCGCTATGAACGGCGATATCGATGATTTGGTCGAACAATTACAAAACTACGAGCGCGAACTAAATGCCGAAAACGCCAGCAACAATTAAAAGTTGGCTGGTTGAAGCCACCAAAAAACTACTAGAAGCCGAAATAATTACGGCCGTATTAGATTGCGAATTAATCTTGGTTAATGTCATTGAAGTCGAGCGCACACACTTACACGCTCATCCCGAGCAAGTTATCAGTCCAAAACAATTGCGAGCAATCAATCGCATGTTTAAAAAACGGCTTAAAAATATCCCGATGTCATATATTTTAAAATACAAAGAATTTTACGGCCGCAAATTCTTTACCGACAAAGCCGTCCTAATTCCCCGCCCCGAATCTGAGGATATAATTGATATCGTAAAATCGATTTGCAAACAACCAGATTTTAAAAACAACGAAGTAACACTGGTAGATATTGGCACCGGCAGTGGTTGCCTGGGCATCACCGCAAAACTAGAAATTCCACGATTGGAAGTGACATTATCTGATGTTTCAATCGATGCGCTGCGCGTCGCCAGATTTAATGCCGTAAAATTACGTGCCGACCTAGTAATAGTTAGCGGTGATTTGCTAGAAAACATCAACGAGCGCCCCGATATCATCATCGCTAACCTGCCATACGTCGATAAAAGCTGGGATAGATCATCCGAGACCGACCACGAGCCAACCAAGGCCTTATTTGCCAAAGATAATGGCATGGCGCTAATTAAAAGGCTAATCCGCCAAGCTAAAAAACTACAAAGAGCTAGCAGTTACCTTGTTTTAGAAGCCGATCCGCGCCAACATGACGCGTTGACCGATTATGCCCATAAGCACCAATATATGCTAACAAAACAAACTGGCTATATATTATCGCTAATTAAATACTAGTCGTACTGACACTGACGTTATTAAATGCCAAGATTAAAACGGCGATAATACTGATTGTGAAAATAAGTGGCAGCAAAATATCCTGCATGCGAACTTTTTGATGATGAACAAATGAGTCATAGGCCTTAAAGCTTAAAAAACCGAAACAAAGTGCAATAATCGAAACTTGTGGCAATAAAATACCGTTAATTATTGGCATTCTATAGGCAATCGTCCAATGATAAGCTATCCAACCAATCTCGGTTAATATTAACGACCAGGCTAGACTTAAAAGTACTATATGCGGCTCTTCTTCATAACTGTTTAGCGTATGTCTGGCAGTCGCATAACCAACCAACCAAACCATCAAGACGACCAACGAAGCTGACCAACCGTAAGATATTGAATATATCGTCGAAATGCCAAAAAACAACGCTACACCAGCCTGCATGATGACATATTTTTGTTTTGCATGTGGTCGCAAAAACAGCAACCATGCTATGTAAGCCAAAGTGAATAAAATCTGCGAAACCCACAAGCTGACATCGCTAATACTGGCATTATTCAAATTATACAAACCAACAATAAAGCTGATGCCGATTATTAAACTGACAAGGTCACTTTGAATATTAGCAAACCAATACCTGGGGCGAACCGCCAAAACTCGCCATTTGCTAAGCAGTAATAAAAAGAAAGCTGGCCATATTGAATTAGCATATCTGACGATAAACATCAGACCAACAGCCAAAGCGACATTTAACGCTATATAGGTAAACTCGTGCAAAAAAGAGCGACGTTTAACAATCTTTAAAAAATCCATATCTGTTACCAGTATATCACGAACTAGTTACTAGCTGGCCCAAAAATAACAACAAATTTAACATCACCGCTGACTGGAACTGGTGGATCTGATCTTAATACTGAAACGTTAAACATCTCGGCTAGCTTTTTAGCAGTTGTATCACCGCCATCATCATTATCACCTATCTGATAAATCGCAACCCTCTCTGTTTCAGCAATACTACCATCGGGCGCAGTGCTGACTATAATTACATTAAAACCGGCATCGGTTAATTTGTTAGCCTCGCGCTGGCCTAAACCGCCAATGCCCGAACCGTTCAAGACAGCGACCGACGCAGCCTCGTTAAAGACAGCATAATTTGTTAAGTTCTTTTGAATAAATACCTTTAGGTCGTCGTATTGGAATATTCCAGCCGATGGCATAACCACGCTAGCATCGCCATACATACCAGTCGTCATAACCTTTTCATTACCCTCTATTAGACTTATCGAATGCACGTCACTAGCCTTTATTTCGCCACCAATTTGCATAAGAGTACGGATTTCTTCTATCTTTATATTTGTTCGTAGATTATTACCCAAAGCATCAATCAATTTAGTAATAGCGCTAAGATTTGTAATTATACCTGTGCTGACGGCTTTATCCTTGACGGCCATGATGATTTTTTGTTGATTTATTTCGCGATCAAAATTAGATCTAGATAGGCCATAAGTCGGAGCCTCATGCCCGCGCGCCATCGACAAATACAGCGCATGTTCGCCGTCTAAATGATGAACACCATTATCATACTGCACATAATAACAAGTATAATTACAACGCCAATCGGCATTACGATCTAATATCCCAGGCGCGCCACCGCTACCTTGAATGTCAACGTCAACGCCGCCCACTGCATCAACAATTTCTTTGATAACAGTCTGGTTGACATGTATACTGTATTGAATATCTAGTCCAAAAATCCCGCCAATAAAACTTTGAGTCTGGCTCAAGCGATCTTGCTCGTCCAAAACAGAATCACCCTGATTAGAGCAACTAAAATATTCATTTATTTTTCCCTGGTAGCCAGAATTACAAGCCATGCCATACTCGACATATAAATCGCGCGGAATACTGAACATATAGGCATCTTTTTTGTCTTGATTGATGCTAATAATCATCATCGAATCAGTTAAGCTAGCGCCTTCATGACCCGGATCATCCTCGGATGTGCCTAAAACTAGAAAGTTAGTTCGGCCATTAACATCCTTTTTTATTGAGCTAGTTTGTAAAATGCCAAATAAGTTGCTGCCAAGAAATATATTATTACCAGCGCTCATAAATTTATAACCAAAATAACCGCCAAAACCAACTAATGCCAAAACAATAGTCAATATCGTCCATTTTATAATCCGCCTGGTCAAAGATTTAGGCTTTTTATTTTGCTTTTTTAGAAGTTTTTTCTCTTTACGACTGAGTTTTTTAGGTTTGTCCGTAAAAAAATTATCATTTTCAGGCAAGCTAAACTCAATATCTTCGGAAATATTAGCTTTAGCTAAATCATATTCGGGATTAATCTGACCAAGATCGCGCGTCAAATTATTGCCAGTAGTATGCATCAATTTAGGCCCTTTGGCATTAGGGCTAATCTTTTTACGATCAAGATTATGCGATCCACCAAGCTGGTCGCCAGCCCTTCGAGGGATAAAGCCATCAATCGAAACTTTTCGTTTTTCGGGTTTGTTCATAAATACTTCATCTACTATACCGAACTTTGTTCCATTTTGGAACATTAAACATTAGCTTATCTCTAGTTATAAACAGTCAACCAATGTATAGTTATTATATATGGAAGCAAGTTTTTTCAAGCGGCACCCTTTTTTAAAAGATGCCATTAGTATTACTATTTTTATGGCATGCATCATAGCTGGCACGCTTTTAATAAATTCTTTTGTTTTTCGAAGTTTCAGCGTAGTCGGTGCCAGTATGGAAAAAACCTTATACACCAATGACCGCCTAATCGTTAGTCGCCTGCCTGCAACTTGGGCTCAATTACAAAATAAAACATATACACCAGAGCGCGGCCAAATAATCGTTTTTAAAAACCCAAAGTATTCACAAGGTATTGGTGATGAGTATATCGTAAAGCGAGTAATAGCTTTTGCTGGCGAACGCGTAACATTAAAAGATGGCAAATATGTAGTGTTTAATGAGACTAAACTTGACGGGTTTAATCCTGATGATAACAACAATGGTGAGCCTGGCAGCCCAACTAGCGGTAAAGTTGACATAACTGTACCGAATGGTGAGTTGTTCGTGTCAGGTGACCATCGCCAAGAAAATTATTCATACGATTCACGCAACGGCCTTGGCACAATTCCACTTTACGATGTTATCGGCCCGGTTAGCATGCGAATATTTCCATTCGATAAAATACGCAACTTTTAGATTAACAGATTATTTTTTGTAACCGCTCAAACTCTTCTTCGTCTTTGAATTTGATTTTTATAAAACCAGCACCCTTATTGTTAATGGTAATATTAACACCCGAACCTAATTTCGACTGTAACTTTTTTAACTGTGGCTCATAAGGATTGGCCGTAATTCGCTTAATTTTAGTTAATTCCTTATTATCAAGATTCTTTTTGTAATTATTAACAAATTGCTCAATATGACGAGCACTCCAATCCTCTTTAATAATCTTATCTAGCACTTGTCCAACAGTTTCTTCGTCAAGGATAATTAACGGCCTAGCCTGACCCTCGGTAATACTACCATCAACCAACTTTTCGATTACAATATTGGGTAATTTCAACAAACGTAATCTATTAGAGACAGCGCTGACCGATTTAACACCGGCACTTTTACGTATTTCTTCTAGAGTCATATTAAACTGATCGCGCAATTTTAAATAAGCTGTGGCAATTTCCATTACGTTTAAATCGGCACGTTGTAAATTTTCTATCAAAGATAACTCTAGCCTGTGCTGATCAGTTAAAGTTCGAACTAATGCTGGAATTTTATCTAGACCCGCAATCTTGGCGGCACGATATCGACGCTCGCCGGCAACAATCTTATAACCAGTGTTGTCCGGAGTCACTATTATGGGCTGCAAGACGCCGTGATGACCTATAGAAGCTGCCAAATCGTCCAAGGCATCTTGTTCAAAAACCTTTCTGGGCTGATCTGGATCAGCATGAATCTGATCAAGTTTTATCTGGCGCAATTCACTAATCTGCTGATCTTGATCGGCTGTCGGGTCAAAAGACTCATCTAATAAATCAGTTGGAATTAAGCTGGAAAAACCTCGGCCTAAACCATGTTTTTGAATCTTTTGTTTAGATACTGGCACGACCAATTACCTCCTTTGCAAATGCTTTATAAGCCCTAGCTCCTTTTGAAAACTGATCATAGGCACCAATTGGCAAACCATGGCTTGGGGCCTCAGCTAGGCGAATATTACGCGGAATAGTCGTTTCAAAAACCTTACCAGGAAAATGCTTTTTAATCTCTTCGTGAACTTGGCCGCTTAAAGTTGTACGCCTGTCCATCATTGTCGGTAAAACACCCAATAATTCCAAAGTTGGATTCATCATCTTGCGAACTAGCTTCATTGTCTCGAGTAGCTGTCCCAGGCCCTCCAGGGCATAAAATTCAGCCTGAACCGGCAACAACACGTATTTTGCAGCTATTAGGCCGTTAACTGTCAGCAAGCTAAGGCTAGGTGGGCTGTCGATAACAATCACATCATAGGCCCCGGTACTTTTTTCAATCGCCATCTTTAAACGCGAAAAACGCTTTTCAGCTTGAGCCAGTTGCACCTCGACATCCGCCAAACATGGCACCGATGGGGCTAAAAATAAATTCTTATAAGCCGTATCTAGCGTAACCTGATCCAGCGTCGCTGATTCCATTGCAACATCGGCCATTGTTAATGTTAAAGCCTGCTTATCAACGCCCAGACCGCTGGTTGCATTACCTTGTGGATCAAAATCAACCAAAAGCGTCTTTTTGCCAGATTTTGCTAAATAATAAGCCAAATTAACAGCCGTGGTTGTTTTGCCCACACCGCCCTTTTGATTAGTCACAGCTATAATCGTTGCCACTGTTAATATTACCCTTATCCTTTTGGTCTATTATACCACGAGCGTCTTCGAGTTTATAACTAAAAATCCCCGCTTTTTAGGCGGGGATTATATCGGAAATTATTTGATTGAAGTAATTTCGATTTTGCTATACTTTTGGCGATGTCCGTTTTCTTTGTGGACGCGCTTTTTCGCTTTGTAGCGAATTACTCGAACTTTTTCACCTTTGACAAGATCTTCGATAACCACGGCGGTTACTTTGACCCCTTCAACAGTTGGTGTGCCGACTTGCGTTTTATCGCCATCGATAACCAACAGTGCATCAAGCGTGAGCTCTTTTGTGCCTTCCTGGAGGAGGTCCACCAGTAGGGTCTCTTTTTCGGCGACAATAAATTGTTTTCCACCGATCTTAACGACTGCTTTTTTCATAATGATTCCTTATTATTTTTACTAATCGATTGTTGATTATAACAGATTGACCATAACAAGACAAGGCTGTTTCGGTATGACTTACTTTTTACCAAACAGACTGTGCGAAGCAGCTCTAGCGCTCACGTGCTAGCCCAAAGGGCTACACGTAGAGTGTGCTGTTGATAAAAATGTAATTCATAACGAAACCCTAAAATGCCCTATATCTGTCCGACGCTGCTGATTAAAATCAAAGCCGTGGCAAATACAGCCAGTCCCACCGCCTTGTACATTCCATGATTTTTGCGCCAAGATTTTGCCAGCTTCTTTGGTAACTTATGTCGCTTGATATGTGACGCAAAAGAAACCAACATAACTAAAATAATAAAACCGATACAAAATAACATAAACAAGGTAACAGAACGCATTGCTATGCCAAATTTGTCCAATATACCTACCTGCCCAATCGAATCCGCCCCATTAAAGCGATTCATACCCAGAACCGCGCTACTAGCTGGCGCGCCATAAAGCGCCACCACAATTGAAGCCGGCTTACCATCCAGTTGTCCATCCATAACCGCAAAACCAACTTCACTATAATTTTCCTCTAAAATATTTGCCCGATGTTCGGGCGAGTCCATCCAGGCCGCGACGACAGCAGCTGTAGTTGTAAAATTTTTAGCCAGATTTTCGCCAGCTTCATCATAGTTATAGCCAACATTGCCTAACCACTTCCATGGCTGAGTACCATCGGGCGCATTATGGGCCCAATATTGATCTGCAAACATATCCTGAGCTTTTAAATAAGCCGCTTGGTCAAGTTTGTCATTCAAAGCCAATGGCTGCAAGCCAGATTTTTGTCGTTGCAAATTAGTCTGATCCAATAATAAACTAATCGTAACCTCGGTTTTTTGGCCCAAAACATCACCAGTCTTGATAGCGTTATAACCAAAATTCAGCCCAATAACCGTCGCGAGGACCAAGATTATTCCGTAATTACGAATAATATGTGGCTTGTAATTATTAGCATGATGAGGAATAAATAATAATTTGGCCACATTGGCTGTGACCTTCCAGAAAGATTTTTGTGTTATTTTTTTGTTTTCCATTTTACCGGACATTACATAAATATTATAAAACAGTTA
The DNA here is from genome assembly GCA_964452965.1 of uncultured Saccharimonas sp. (SeqCode). Lineage (GTDB taxonomy): Bacteria > Patescibacteriota > Saccharimonadia > Saccharimonadales > Saccharimonadaceae > UBA1547. The sequence continues at coordinate 25,876 of CAYVRA010000004.1, forward strand.
TGTTTAAAAAACGAGCCTTTTTCGGCTCGTTATTTATTATTTATCGTCAAAGTTGAACCAACTAGGATCTTTATGAATATCATCAACAACTTTATCCCAAAATTGCTCTAATGAGTCTTCGTCAATTTGTTCATTTAATTCAATTTGATCATCAGTCATTCGACCATCATAAAATTCGTCGGACATTTCATCAATTTTTTGTGGCTGTAAATAGTTTAATAGTGACATTTTTGTTTTTATTTCCTTATACTTTTGATATTAGCATAAACGAGATGAATTGTCAACTACGCTACGCTACGCTCGCCGCTGATTAGTTGTTACTCGTGCAATATACGCCGCCCGCCTCTAGCCTCATCTGTAAAGTGATCCTGCGAGAACTTTGCCCGACTGTAATTTCCCCATTATCCCCACAAGTAGCACCATCCGTGATTAATATCACTGGATTTTTTTGGACAAAAACACTTGGTAATGAGTCCGACGAAACTGATAAAATATATTCTGCACCCAACGGATCCGTAAAAACATCACCATCATTAGATATATAATTTTTCACCAAGCCATCCCATGAAGAAGAGCCTGCGCTAATACCAGAAGGAAAAGCACCTCTGTTGTTACCCGCGTATACCGTAGCTGCTGTGACAAGCCTATTAAGATCATTTTTACGCTGAGTATCACGCCCTACTTCCTCGGATAATGCTGGCGACTCGACTAACGATGGACCGGCAACATAGTCTTTTTTTTCTAGAGCCGCAACTTTATCCTGAAGCGTTTTTATTTTTACGGAATCATCAGCTTTTTGAATATTAGCCTGATTATCCCTAATAACATAAGCCGACACCCCTCCGACTAATAACAAAAATGCAACAGCATATGCCACAATCTGTGTTAAATTTTTAAAGTTTGAATTATTTATTTTTGTCCCTGCCGTTGGCTGGTCTTGTGTTTGATAACTTTGATTTTGGTCCACCGCTTAACTCCTTTATTTAAATTTTTTGAAGCGCAATTTTAAGTGAAAAAACGTCTATTTTCACATCTATTTGAAATGATTTTTCGCCCATATCGGCAAAATCTGTCGCCAAAGTTTCATCTGTTATCGTCTTTTTGTGTTCGACAATCGCCTGTTTTAGCTCGTCATCGTCGGTCGATAACACTAATTCGATACGATCATCAATATTTAGACCGGCTTCTTTGCGAGCCGATTGTATGTGACGAATTACTTCACGAGCCAAACCTTCGCTTTTTAGGGCTGGAGTTATATTAAAGTCTATAGCAAATTCGTCACCTATTTTGACCTCTTTGACATTCAATTCTTCGCTTAAAATATCCGCAAAATCAACAAATTGACCAGATTTTGGAATAGTCACGCTGGCTAGCGGCTGACGAACTTTGGTTTGTTGCTTGGCGCGCATACTGAGGCCCTGATTTACATATTCACGGACTAATTCCATATCAGCCGTCACAAGCTCGTTAACTCGACCAGCTTCTGGCCAATCTAGTAAATGTACGCTCTCTCCACCGGTTATTTTTTGATACAATTCTTCGGCCAAAAACGGAACAAATGGAGCCAAAACCTCAGATAATCGGACCAAAACATAATGAAGCGTTCGGTATGCGTTATTTTTATCGGTATCGTCACCGGCTTTCCAAAAACGACGGCGGCTGCGACGAACATACCAGTTGCTGGCGTCCTCTATAAACGGCAAAATCGGTTTCAATGCATTTGGGATATCATAGGCGTCCATATTTTTTTCAATTTCATTCATCAACTGATGCATTCGGCTAATCACCCATAAATCAAGCGGATTAGTCAGATCGGCACTTGGATCGGCAACCTCGCCGTTAAATTCCCATTTATCAACTTCGGCATACATCGTAAAAAAATCGTACATATTCCAGATCATTGAAAGTTTTCGAGCGACATCGGCGACATCCTTGTCTTGCAAAGCAAAGTCTTCACCATTTAACAACGGCGATGACAGCAATAAGAATCGCCAACTGTCGGCACTGTATTTGTCCATTAACTCTTCGGGATCGGTAAAGTTACCTTTACTTTTGCTCATCTTAGAACCATCGTTGCCAGCAATATTGCCAGTTACGATGACGTTCTTGAATGCGTTTTTGCCGAATAAGCCAACACTGACGGCGTGGACATAGTAAAACCAAGCACGAACTTGGCCGACGTATTCGACGATAAAATCGCCAGGGAAATTTGCTTCAAATTTTTCAACATTTTCGAACGGATAATGGAATTGAGCAAATGGCATCGATCCACTTTCAAACCAACAATCCAAAACTTTATCAATGCGGCTGTAGCTGACGCCATCTATCATATGATCTGAAAAACTCCAACCGCCAACATCGTTTGGTAT
>CAYVRA010000005.1:0-9234 GCA_964452965.1 uncultured Saccharimonas sp. (SeqCode)
TCGATATTTCACGATTAAGATGGATATTGTACGAACTAAATCAGCGCGTCAAAACCCCTGGCAAATATGACAAATTAATCGCCACCGATTCAATATCTATATACGAAACAAGAGCAAAAAATTTCAGCGAAGAAATACATACAGCTGGTAAAAAATTTAATGAAATAGCTATCAGGCATCTTGGCAATATTGCCGGGCGAAACTTCATTATCAACCCAAGTGGTGAATGCCGGGGAGTTATAAAATCAAATCACGGCAATTACCTCGTCGAGGAACAATTTGGCAATATATATAAAGATTTTAATAACACTATTGATAACTTTAACTTAGATATAAAAAAGTCAGCCATGTTCTCAAGCGCAGCTTTTAATTCACCTAACTACTATTTTGCGGCAGAAGACGGTTATAGTAACAATTAAAACAAAAGCAATATTTATTTTTATCTTGAGGTAATAAACAGATTAGTGTACAATCTTTATTGTTATTGGGATGTCGCCAAGTGGTAAGGCACTGGTTTTTGGTACCAGCATTCGGGGGTCCGAATCCCTCCATCCCAGCCAGATGCGACAGCAGAAATAGTGACCCATGTCCCTAGTTCTGATGTGGCATTAGTATATATAAAAGAACAGCAGAGATGCGGTTCTTTTATTTTGTTATAATGATCTTATGACAGACGCACAGAAAATAATATATAATTTTTTAACAAAAATTATTCTTGATTCACCTGCAAATTACCCAAAACTAATTGCAATTAGCGGAAAAGACGCATCAGGCAAAACAGTTATGGCAGATTTATTAGCTAAATATCTAAAAAAACAAACTAACAGATAAATAATCAGGATAAGTGCTGATGACTTTATGAATAACCGCTCGATAAGGCGTACGGTCACTGGTTCGGAAGGCGAGAGCTGTTATCTGTATACTTTTAATTTTGATGCCCTTAAGCAATTTGTATTGGAACCACTTCAACCAAACGGCAGCCATATTTACAAAACGAAAATATTTGATCAACCAACGGATAGCGATATGATATCAGATGATAAAAAAGCCGACAATAGTTCAATTATTGTAATTGATGGAGTGTTTTTATTCAAAAAAGACCTAGTCAAATATTGGAATCTTAAAATATTACTCGAAACGAATGACGAAATCTTAATTGAGCGTGGTGCGTCACGAGATGCAAAACGTATTGGGGGTTACGAGGACGCGCGCAAAAAATACATAGACCGATATATTGCCAGCCAAACAATCTATTACAATGAAGAAAAACCCGAAGAATTTGCCAACATTATTATCAATAATGACAATTTTAATTCACCATTATTAGTTAAAAATGATATTTTATTAGATCCGCATGCCCAGCCACAAGAGATTTGAACCAAAGTCAAACAAGTATTCATGCTAATAAATACTTATTTTTTTATATGCCCAACCATCTTCCCGCTTAGATAGCCATGGAGAGTATATCCAGTCTGTTTCACAAAAGGCCATTGTATAAGTAAGATGTTTACAAGTAATAGATCAAATGGAAATATAATCCATATAACAAGAGTTGAAAAGCTAAGTGAATATAAGAAAGCATAAATAAGATGGTTTTTAATAGGGTAGCTCTTATTCCAAAAACTATGCGTCAGCACTGCCCCGATGCTTCTTCTTCCTGGAAAAAGCAAAATTATCACTTGGTACGCGAGAAATATAAGTACAAGAATGAGACGATATTCAAACGTAAATCCAAATAAGATCAAGAAAGGAATGGACAATATGCCTACGCAGCCAGTATTAATAATGGAAACAAGTAATTTTTGCCATGCATTTGTCTTCATAGGAATAGTATAGTGCATAAGACTTGCCGTCTCAATGAATTGATTCGTATTCTGTATCGCACAAGTCCAGGCTTTCGGGATTTGATACCAGACCGACATACTCAGCCATAAAATAAGTCAGACCTTTCGGTCTGGCTTTTTTCATAACCTGAAACGTAATAACATCAAGTTATAGCCGAGAAAAATTATAGAATAACTTTATTTAAAACAATACTATCTATCCCTAATTATAAACGCTCATCTCTTCAAAAAACCTATCACCAGAATCTGCTAATTTTATTATTTCCCTAACTCCTGGTATTAATCTAACATTTGCCAAATCTTTTTTTGCCACCCACATAGCAGAGCTATTAATTAGAACTTCTTTTTTAATAACAGCCGAAAATATATGAGCTAATAAATCTGATATTAAAACGTTTTTTATGTAGATTTTTAGATAGATATCTCCAATATGTTTCATTTTTTCATATTTAACTCCGGTTTTTTCATAAAGCTCTCTAGTAGCAGAACCCAAAATATTATTATCTTTATTGGAGTGTATTTTACCAAGCGGAAGACCATAATAATTTATATATGGCTGCTTCAGCCTCTTTGTCAATAAAATATTTTCGCGACCATCATTGACTAAAATTGCCGTTGTAATTTTAGGTTGATTATTTATTTTTATACTGCTACTAGTATGTTCAACATAACTCAGACCTTTTAAGCTAAGTCTATAAAGTTTATCTATTTTCTCAATATGTCCAGACAATATCAATCTGTTAAGATGATAGGCATATAAATTACTATCTACATTTTCTGGGCGCATATCACTATACCTAGCGTATTCATTAAAAACCAAAGCCTGCATTATGCTTTTTTGTATATGATGTTCGATTATATTTTGCTCAAACATATTTGACTCAAGACCTCCTATCTATTTCAATATTTTAGCATCAATTATTATCAAACCATAAGAACAAGATAAGGAGGTTCATGGAAATACTAAGTTTTACACCAGAAAACAAATTAATAGAGCAGGTTCGAAATGTAACTATGCTAACAGACAAAACAATATATCCGTACAAGGACGCCATCATACGCATCGAAGACATAAGTATAGATGACTTTATGCCGACACAACTTTATATTTTGAGGAACCATATAAAATTTCAAGAGCAACTCCGACAGGAATTGTTGAATAAATATCATGACACCTTACGATTATTTGGGGGCTTGATGCTAAAAAGCGCTGGCGTAGAAATTGGAATGATGCCCCCAGTAGTAGAAGATGATTACGAAATGGGACCCAGCCTACTAGACGGAACACATCGAGTCTGGCTAGCTAGAAAGCTAGGGATGAAAAGTCTATCCGTATTACATATATCTAACGTTTGTCCCGGCACACCAATGATTTCAACGCCAAACCAATGGCATGAAGTAATCGAATATGATAATCTGCCCGCGGACAAGAGCCAAAAAAAACGCTACCGCGACCTGCCAGGTAAAAAATATGATTATTACCGAGATTTTTCTAATATAACCGGGATTGGTAAAGATCCTAGATCGGAGATGACAGTAAATGCCACAGCAGCCTACTGATAAAAAGGTTTTATATATTGACCTAGACGGAGTTATTGTTGATTTTGATAGTGGAATTAATAAATTATCCGATAAGCATAAATCAAAATATATTGGCCGCTATGATGAAGCCCCTGGAATATTTAAGCTTATGGAGCCAATGCCTGGCGCGATAAAAGCCGTAAAAAGATTATCCGTTCATTACGATGTATTTATTTTATCTACAGCGCCATGGGACAACCACAGCGCTTGGAGCGATAAGATTAAATGGGTAAAGAAACACTTTGGCGAGGGTAATAAAAATATATTTTATAAAAAGATAATACTAAGCCCTCGCAAAGATTTAAATCACGGTGATATATTGATTGATGACAGAACTAAGAACGGTGCTGATAAATTTAGAGGTGAATTAATATTATTTGGGTCAGAAAAATTTACAGGCTGGGATGTAGTAATTGATTATTTAATTAATACTTAATTGGCTCTTACTATAACTCCTATATACCTTGCAGATACCGATCTGGGTATTATATTAAAGAAGAACCCAAAACCGTTAATAACCTTTTCGATAAATCTATACTTCCTGCCGCTTTTTGTTACGAATCTAAAATAAAAATTGCCAACATAATCAGCAGTTTTAATATCATATTTCAATTCATTGATATAGTTAGTGATGTTTTTTAGCGACATAGCATCAGATTTGTGACTTTTTAATATATCTGGCTCAAATATGCCATACAAAAGACGATAAAGTGGCGAATTTAGATTTGGAACCTCTACTATACAAAGCCCGCTACTTGCCGTCATAACCAACTGCCTATTTATCATCTCGTACCAATTATTAAAATGCTCTATAAAGCCAAACGAGCAAACTAAATCATATTTTTTATTAGTCTTAAATTTCAAAAAATCATCTTCTTTGATATCAGCTACGTTGAACCCCTTCAAATTGAGCCAATCAACCATATCAATCGTCTTATTAGATAAATCAATGCCATTCAGCTCATAGCCCTTGCTGCCTATTAAATCCAAAAATTTTCCAGGATAACAGCCAATCTCAAAACAGCTAAGGCCTTCGCCGGGACAAATTTGACTATCCAACCATCTACATATTGGATGATTATCCGATGACGCGCATATATCTGTATGTCGCCAATGTTTCTCCCAATATTCGCCGTCCGCCACTGATTCTGATTTTTGCATAAAACCAGCTTATCATATCTAAAAACAGAGTAAAATATAATTTTATAAAATCATTGACGGCGTGTATTTTATGTTGTAATATACAGCCAATCGGTTGAGCGATATTTTTTTATTACTCCTGATTGTAACTCAAAAATTTTTTATAAGGACGGTGTTTGATCTATGTCAAAAAAGCAACACGGGCATGCAAGTACGACTGGAAAAATATGTCATTGCAGAAAACCATCATCACTTCTTGCGGCCGCTAAAGCCCACGAAAAAAGAGAGAAATACAACCTATTAGCATTTATAGCGAGAGAAGCTACAAAAGAGATTCTCAAAAACAACGATAAAGGCAAAATAGCTACTATGCAAATCATGGTAGAGGTAGAAACTTATGATGAAAAACAGCCCGCATATGTAATATTTGAAGAATTCGGATATTGCATAGCATGGACAATCAACGGAGTAGCAGAGTTAAGAGATGGTATATTCACGCGCTACATTGAGTTCAATGATGCGCACATTACAGGACCCGAGGTCCAAATTCATCAATGCTATTGCGAGGGACACATGGTTGACTTCATAACATTAGCGGATATATGTAAATCCATTATAGAAAACCGGGCGCTAGAGTTTGGAATATCAGAAAAAACAGTAGAAGATTGGAAAGAAAAAGCCGGAAACTGTTTTGAGTTAGCTGAACTCCTAAAACAAGCGATTTGAGTTAAAGGGCCCTAATCCAGGGCCCTTTAAAATTGCCAAAATTATTTCATATCAAAGAATTCAGACCCATCTGTAGCATCGCCAAGATAAATAACCTCACGACTAATGCTATTTGACCTGTAATCCCAATATTGGATCCTGGCACCACTTCCCTCACTAGCACCGTTACTATACTGGTACCAAATCATTGTTTTGCCGTTATCTGCAGTTAGCTTATCTTTCGATGAATCCAACAATACAATATCAAGAGGTATTTTTATCTTACTATCCATAGTTAGTAACTTTGTCTCTGTTGGATATTTACCCTTGCGACTTCGGTAGCTCCCTACTATATTCTCAACCACTCGCTCGTTTCGCATAACTAATAACATTTGTTTTGACAACTCACGAAATCTAGCAATCTCAGCAGATTCGTAGCCAACCGGCTTAAAAACATTAAAGACCACTACGACCAAAACATATATCAAAACTACGACAGTAGCACTAACGATTATAATCTTTTTCTTTTTACCCCATTTTTCATAAGATTCGGCAATCTCTTGTAAATCTTCTGGATTACTTTTTTTCTTTGTATGTTTTTTAAGAATCATAAAATAACCTAACTTTTTCTAATTATCTTATGCTTAGTATACCAAAATTTAATATATAGATAAAATGTTGTTATTTTTATCATTCCCCTTGTGCTTTTACGCCACCGGGCGTAAAGTATCAATAAGCGAAGTTACAAAAACAAACACGTACACCACAAAAATGTAATGTATCGCTATACGATATCCACCACAACCCCTGTCTTTATGACAGGGTTCCTTATTTTTTAGCTTTTAACGAATTTTGGGCGCGCCATTTGGCGATTTCAGCATGATTACCGCTAATTAAAACTTTTGGCACTTCTAGGCTGTTAAAAACTTCAGGGCGTGTATACTGAGGGAATTCGAGCGTCTCACCATCGCTAAAACTCTCAATCGCCGTGCTATTCTCGCCACCCAAAACTCCTGGAATCAATCTGACAATGCTATCGACTACGGTCATTGCGGGCAGTTCTCCGCCAGTCAAGACATAATCACCTACACTAACCTGCTCATCAACTAATGTTAATATGCGCTCGTCTACACCCTCGTAGCGACCACATATAAAAATATAGCCATTATTACTATCAGCCCACTTCTGAGCCGTAGCCTGCACCCAACGTTTCCCACGGGGCGTCATTAATGCAACTTTAGCGCTAGGATCGTATTCTTTTGCATTATTAACCGCAGCAAACAGAGGTTCGGCCATTAATAGCATACCGTCACCGCCGCCATAAGGCGTATCATCAACCCTTTTACGCGGACCTAAACCAAATTCACGCAAATTAACCAGTCGAAATTCGACCAACTTTTTATCTTGCGCCTTCCACATCATCGAGCTATTTAAAACGCCTTCAAACATTTCAGGAAACAATGTAATTACTTGGATTCTTATCATCAGATATAATGATAACCTAAAACCACAAAAAAACCACCCCCAAGGGTGGTTCGTTTGACATATAAATCTCTCAACAATTATATTGTTGCTCGCATAGAGCTTTATTCTTCTCGCAGTTCAGGCAATTTACCTGTAACTGTTTATGATTATATATCGAGGTCGTCTAGTTCTGCAAGCTCTTCGCGAGTGCTTTTTGCGTAATCAGATTCGTTTTCCACAGCTTCATCTGTTGAATTGTTCACAGGCTCGCTTTCGGTCGTTCCTGATGGCGCTGTATTGTTTTCGCGTGGACCTTGTTGCTCATCGGTATTTACAATTTTCAAGTTGTAACGAGCGTCATTTTTAGTGCCAAGCGCACGTAAAAGTGTTCGCAAGCTTTGAGCAGTAACGCCGCGTTTGCCGATAACTCGGCCTAAATCCTCTGGATTGACTGTAAGTGTTAATAAAACACCTTTTTCGTCTACTGATCGTTCGACAACGACGTCATCGGGATGCCCGACGAGTGATTTAACTGTATATTCTACGAATTGTTGGTCTATTGTTGACATAATGCCCCCTTGCCTGTTCGGCCAATACTGTTAATAGTTTAATTGTAGCACTTTTATTATTCAGCGACAGTAGGCTCGACTTCAGCAGCTTCTTCAACTACAGCTGGATCTTCGATAGCTTCAACTTTTGGTTGATTCTTACGAAGTTTTTCAGAATTTTTAATAGCACTAGTTTTTTTGTCGCTTTTAACTACCCATTTTGGTAATTTAACACCAGCATCAGCCAAAAGCTTGATGACTCGTGGTGATGGCTGTGCGCCGTTATCTAGATATTTTTGAGCAGTTTCAACCTGGATTTTAACTTCCTTAGTATGAGGGTTGTATGTGCCGACATAAGCAACAACACGACCACTTAATGGATGTCGTTGAGATTCCTGAACAGCCACTCGGTAGACTGCATAGCCTGTGCGGCCAACACGTTGCAAACGGATTGCTAGCATTTTATTATAATTTCCTTCTTCTTATCTTTAAAATTAATTTTTAACTCTTTGACAATACTACACTGTTTTACATCTGGTGTCAATCAGTTAAAAGTTTCACAAATCACTTATGATTGTAAGTTAAAAAAAATTATGAGAAACTGGGCGCACTTAACATTGCACAGATAGAGTTATAATAATCGTAATTCTCTGGCTAAGTTAGTATTTTTGACAATCTGGGGGAATAAAGAAGGTGGTGAAAAAATGTTCGGTATGGTTGACAATAAAAAAGCTAGTTATAGTTATTTTTCTAACCAAGCTAAAAAGTATCTGGAACAAGAAAGTAAATTATTAGAGTCAGAGCTGGGAATGCTTAAAGAACTAACCTCAAAAACCAGTATAGGCTTCAAAAGAGCGGAAGAAATATTTGAAACCATTAAGGCCACAGAACAAGGCGAGCTATTAAATATGCTAGCTCTAGCTGTTCTGACAATGATTGCGACTGCAAACTGCGATCTTGAGGCAATTAAGACATATGAGGCAGTTTGCTACACAGAAGAACAACTTAAAAAATAGCTGCGATAACATCTTAATACAATTTACTCTAAACACAACCCCAGATCTGTCAATCCCACAATGCTACACGTATTATCGTGTAGCATATTTTTTATTAAGCCAAATATAAAAGATTTGACATTTTATTATGTTTATGCTATTATTTATAATAATGCGAGTGAATTAGGAGTTTACTAGCACGTTAAAAATTCAGTTAGTTTGTTAAAAATAGCCCTTAGGGCTTTTTTATAAAAAAAATTTGAAAAGAAGGAAGTGTTTTTTTAATGAAAAAACAAATGGTAAGAATAATAATTGCATTAGCGATTATTATAACAATGGCGATGCCCTGTTACGCCTCAACAGGCGGACCGGCGGCTGGACTACCTACTACCGCAAATGGCATAGAGGAAGTGACCCTGCCTACTACCGCAACGCCTCCCGATTATGGAATCGGAATGCCAAAAAGTGAAAGTTTGTTAGGTCATCTAGTGATTAGCGGCTTTGAAGTAACGTTCCCAATAAATTGGGATATTTCAACAAAAAGCAAGGATGGCGGCCTATTTAAGATGGTGACCGCGTCAAGTCCAAATAAAGACCGTGAAGTCAGTTTTATAATGATTTCACTATCCAAATGGATTGCTGTTACCGAAAAAGGCGTCTATATGATAGCCATCGACCAACCGACAAAGTTGATTTACGGACACGGAGTGACAGTGGATTCAAGTTCTACAAAAACTGAACTTGAAATCATACAGATGGCACACTTTAACAGCCTAAACTAACTGAATTTTAACCAAAAAAGGCTGCAGAGCAATCTGCAGCCTAATTTATTTGTTAAAATTATTTTTCACGCTCGGCGTATTTTTCAAGCGCGGCTTGAGCGGCTTGCTGTTGGGCAACTTGCTTGCTAGGACCACTACCGACACCCATTAGATTATTGTTTACATAAACACCAAG
>CAYVRA010000005.1:9244-18539 GCA_964452965.1 uncultured Saccharimonas sp. (SeqCode)
ACCAAGTGTAAAGATTTTATCATGATCTGGGCCAACTTCTTCATGAACACGATATTGCGGCGTTTGATTATCGACTCGTTGTGAAACCTCTTGCAGGTGAGATTTTGCATCACGCCAACTACCGGTATCTAAAACATTGTCTAGTTTACTTATGATATTTTTTGCAATAAAAGCAGCTGCGTCTTCATAACCACGCTCCAAATAAATCGCACCAGTTACAGCTTCAAAGGCATTAGCCAATATCTGCTGGCGAGCCCTTTCGCTACCCTGCTTTTCGCCACGGCTCATTCGCACAAGTGGCTCGTAGCCCAAAGCAACACCGGCAGCACCGATACTTTCAGTTCGCACCAAAGCAGCGCGCCAACTAGTCAAAATGCCCTCAGGCTCAGAATGATTTTTATAAAGATAATCTGTTACGACAAGCTCTAAAACTGCATCACCTAAAAATTCCAGACGTTCATTATGCTCGCTGACGCTTTTTTTATGCTCATTAACATAACTACGGTGGGTAAGGGCCGTGATTAATAACTGCAAGTCTTTAAATTCGAAACCAAGCTTTTCCTTTGCAAATTCTTGATACGGCGCTGTTTGCATCCCGCTCATAAATTCTCCTGTCTTATTCGCTTCATGGCGAGTAACATTAATTTACCTATATCATCGTACTCGATAGCATCCAAAGCGTCCTGAAACTTGAACCATTTAATGTCATTCATCCACTCTTCTTTTTGAGTCGCATCAGTATCACCAAGAGCCCTAACTAGATATATTTGAGTTGTCATTAATACTAAACGATCGATACGACGATAGCGAAAATTTATTTTGCCCAACCAGCCTAGGATTTCTACATCATTAAGACCAGCCTCTTCACCAATTTCACGCTTGGCAGTTTCGATTGCAGTTTCACCTGGTTCGATATGACCTTTTGGTATCGTCCAGCGATTTTTACCATCTTGAATCAAAAGAATCTCAACACCACCATCCTTATCGCGACGAAAAATAATACCACCAGATGTTGGCTCGCGGACTATTTCTTGAATTTGATGCTTTTTGCGATTAAAGTATTTTTTTAACTTCTCAATTTGTGGCACTACTGTCATTATTCATATCCTCCACAAGCGTCCGATAGGCGGTACCGAGCACCCCATTTATAAACTTGCTTGAGTTATCAGAACCAAATGCTTTGGCAAGCTCGACGGCTTCGTTGATTGCAACCTTTGGCGGAACTATCTTTGATTGATATAGCAATTCATATAAGCCAATCCGCAAAATATTGCGATCAATTCGGGCAATTTGATCAATTGGCCATTCCGGAGCAATTGGCTGTATCTTGGCATCGAGATCATCTTGATTTTCGATAACCCCTTTTACGATCGATTCAACAAAGTCCTTGTCGTCAATTGTAGACTCATACCTGGCAAGATTGCGAGCTAAAATTTCATCAACATCAACCGAATCATCAGCTGATTGTTTGCGAAATTCATATTCGTAAAGTGTCTGGAGTGCTACAATGCGACCAAGATGCCGATTAGATGCCATAGCGCTTTGATTCTTTCTTTATTATGTTTTAAGGTGATTTAATTTGTTGCTATTTTTTTCTTAGCAAGTGCTTTGCCAGATTCTTTAGCAGTTGTATATGCCTTGACTGGTGATTTTTTGTTGACACGACGAGCTAGTTCAAGACGCAAGTGACTGCGACGTAAGCCGGTTTTTCGTGGGCTAGTTTGCTTTTTTGGTTGACCCATTTAAAGAGCTCCTTTGTAGGTTATTATAATAAAACTTGTATACATTATACCGAATAAATCACTTTGACTCAAGTGTGTTTTAAAACGTTTATTCAGCGACGACAATATTGACTAATTTGCCAGGAATATAGATAACTTTAGTCGGTTGTTTGCCGTCTGTATATTTCAAAACATTATCCTGAATTTGCGCCAAACGCTTAATATCATCAGCTGACATCTCACTTGAAACCTCAATTTTGGCACGAAGTTTACTATTAACCTGGATTACAATTGTTAACATATCAGATTGCAAATATTTATCATCCCATTTTGGCCAATGATCGATATGAATCGTGTCGCTGTGACCAATTTGCGACCATAACTCTTCGGTGATATGTGGTGCAAATGGCGATAATACCATCAACAAGTTTTCAATCGCGTAGTCCCAAGCAGTGGATTTGCCGATACCGTTTTTTAATTTGTAATATCCATTAACCGCTTCCATCATAGCTGAGATTGAGGTGTTAAACTTCTCATTTTCGATATCTTCGGTCACCTTCTTGGCAAGTTTATGGGCAATCGTCAGTACTTCGCGCTCGGTTTTTTCATCCGATTTCGACTCACCCGCCTCGATATACTCTTGGGCCAAAGTCCAAACTCGATTCAAGAACCGATAAGTCCCAGGAACGCCACGAGTATCCCAAGGCGCTTCCATATCATAAGGCGCAATAAACATCTCATAAACCCTTAGGCTGTCAGCGCCATAACCACTGTTCATAATTTCAAGCGGATCAACTACATTATTACGTGATTTGCTCATCTTTGTGCCATCGGCTGCCAAAATATAGGCGTTATACATCATTCGCTTGAACGGTTCAGGATGCGAAACTAGCCCTAATTTGAAGAAGAATCTTTGCCAAAACCTAGAATATAACAAATGAGCTACGGCATGATCGGCGCCATTGTAATAATCCACTGGGCCCCAATATTTTTCGATTTCTGGATCCCAAGCTTGCTTATCATTAAATGGATCAAGATATCTTAAGAAATACCAGCTACTACAAGCATAGCCATCCATAGTATCGGTTTCACGCTTAGCTGGTTTGCCGCATTTTGGACAAGTTGTATTAACCCAATCAGTAGCTGATTCTAGGGCCGAGACATTACCGCCTTTTGGCTTGAAATCCTCAACCTCCGGTAATACTACCGGTAATTGATCATCTGGCACAGGCACGGCGCCACAATCACCACAATGAATAATTGGAATTGGAGCACCCCAGTAGCGTTGACGAGAAATTAGCCAATCGCGCATTTTATAGGTTACTTTTGCTTTACCCTTGCTATCTTTTTCAAGCCAAGCAACGATCTTTTCCCGAGCCGCACTTGAGGTCATACCGTCAAACTCACCACTATTAGTTAAGATACCTTCATCTGAATAAACCGCATCTTTTAATTCAATTCTAGTTAGCCATATATCAAGCTCAGCACAAGTCATGCGCTCTTTATTAAGTTCATTCTTACTTAACCAATTTATCTCATGCTTTGCCTTTTCTTCATCTGTTACGTCGTCTCTTTGATCATCTATTAATTCAAATAAAACAGCACTCGTATAGGCTTTACGGTTTTGGTTTTTATGTGCAGCGTAATATTCAGCTATAACCTGACCACCTAGGATTTTAACAAATTTAATATTTTTATAACCAGTTTCTTCCAATATCTCGCGTTTAGCAGCGGCAATAACATCACCATCATCTTCTGGTTCAACCCCACCCACTATAAACGTAGTCCATGGAAAGTTCTTCCAGTCTAGACATAAATATTTATCATTTTTTGGGCTATAAACTATGCCGTGGATAGTTTGACGCTCAACTGTATCTTTGTTTTCTTGTGGTGGATTAATATTATCAATACGATGAGGCAAGACAACTTCTTTAATCTCAATTCCAAACTTCTTGGCAAATTCAAAATCACGTTCGTCATGAGCCGGGACGGCCATAATTGCACCAGTTCCGTAACCAGATAATACATAGTCAGCTATCCAAATCGGAACTTTAGAATCATTAACTGGGTTAATCCCGTAACTGCCAGTAAAGACGCCCGTTTTTTCACGGTTTTCGTTCATTCGTTCGATTTCTGACTTGCAAGCAGCTTGTGATACATAATCCTCGACAGATTTGCGATTATCATCAGTCGTTAAATCTTTAACCAGCTCGTGTTCAGGTGCAATCACCATAAAAGTTGCACCAAATAAAGTATCAGGTCTGGTTGTAAACACTGTCAAGTTTTTATAACTACCATCAATTTTAAAATCAACTTCAGCGCCTTCGGATCGACCAATCCAGTTCTTCTGCATAGTCTTAACCATCTCAGTCCAATCTAAATCATCGGTCGCCTCTAAGATCTCATCGGCATAATCAGTAATCTTGAAAAACCACTGTTTTAAATTGCGTTTTGAAACCTGATTACCACAACGCCAACATTTACCACCTTCAACTTGCTCATTAGCTAATACCGTTTGATCTGTCTCGCACCACCATTGTGGACTTTGTTTCTGGTATGCCAAACCATGTTCAAATAACTTCGTAAAAATCCACTGTGTCCATCTGTAATAAGCCGGATCAGCGGTGCTGATTTCTTTGCCCCAGTCATAGCTGTAGCCTAGGCGCTTTAATTGCTCTTTAAATTTACCCAAGACTTCGTCGTGAGCCTCACGAGGTTTTTTGCCTAATTTGATAGCAAAGTTTTCAACCGGCAAACCAAAGGAGTCCCAACCAATTGGATTATAGGCATTATAGCCTTGTTGACGCTTAGCTCGGACCTTAACATCGCTAAATTGATAAGTTCGACCATGACCAACGTGGATGCCAGAGCCAGTAACACCCGCCAACATGCTCATACCGTAATATTTAGGCTTTGAGTGATCGGAAAAATCTACTTTATAAGTTTGATTATCTTCCCAAACCTTTTGCCATTTTTTTTCAATCTCAACTGGGTTGTAGCGCTTCATAATTTATATAGTATACCAAATCAACCCTTGTAATTCTACAAGGGTTGATATTACATTTGTCATATATCTAACTAATTAATTACAGCTAGTATAAGAAGCTCCAAATCCATCAGTTGCATCACTACAATTAAGATCTGGGCTAATCGTAGTAATTGCGCTATCATCAGATAGCGAGACGGGCTCAAGACTCGATAAAGATAATACCTCTGAAAAGATATCTGAAATATCAGACATTAAATCCTTAAGACTTATATAATCAGTTGGCGAATCTATATTAACTACCTTGTCAAAATCAGTCTTCAGGATGGCATCCATAGTAACTTTTGGACTATAGCTTGTACCCTCGGTCTGACCATGATAAGCCACTTTTGTAATCTTGTGCGACCACATATCAACCCATAAGCTCACCGTTCCGGTTCCGCCATTATCAATTGAGCCGGAGCCTGCGTCATCAATATAGCTACCAATATCGATCGTTGAATCACCACAACTGCTTAATGAAGAATATAGTTTAGTATTTTTAAAACCATCAGCGAAAGTCTTAACGGCCTTATTGTCAATTTTTATTTCATAGCCAAAACTACCATCTTTTTGGCCTAATTCTTTATCTATGTTAATAAATGAATTATTAGAGTACAAAGTTGATATCTCACTGATTGCTGATTTATCTTCTTTATATTTATTCATTGCATCACTTACACAAGTTTTAGTCTTGGTATAATCACTGCTAATTGAGGATATATCATCATTAGAGATTCTAATCCATTTATTATCAATCTTAGCCACCAGCTTATCAATTGTACTATTATTAAAAGTGGTTTTAAACTGTTGATATATAGAGTCTAATTGGCCGATCTTAAAATAAATGTCGCCATTTTTATCATAAATTATACTACCGTCGAGGTTGTATTTATTGCCAGAATAATCGATTGACGTCGTAGCAGCAAAACTGCCAGCCACCTCGCCCTGATTAGCCGTAGCATTAACTGATACCTTATAAGTTCCACCGTCAACTGTTATGTCACCTTCATAAACTGCCGTCTTAACAAAGAAAAGATTTGTGATGCCATCAGTTACGACTTTTTTAGGATTAGAATACCAAAAACCATAAACCGAAGCTGTGCCACCGAACAAAAAGACTACGGCTGATGCGATTATGATCCACATCTTTAAATTTTTCATCTTTGGCTTTGGTGTTTTGGCCAAGGGAGTTAAAGCCATGGCTGGAGCAGGATTAACTACAGCTACATTGTCAACAACTGGCGCAGGTGCAAAATATTGCTGCTCGACAACCGGCTGAGCTGATTCGATTGGTCGTTCGATCGGTACAGGGGGCAGTTCTGGTAATGATGGTTGGTCTCCATATTGCGCATTCACCGATTGTGCGGGCTCTGTTGGTACGAAAGGTGCCACGTTTAATGCTTCCTCAATGACCAAAGTCTGAGCTCCTGGTGATGGTTGCGCCCCTGGCATTTCTGTCGGCTGATTGTCTTGTGAAGTATCATTTACGTTTGGTTGATTTTGATCTTGCGGTTGCATATTTTATGTCTATATTCCTATTTAGAGTTTAATAAACTTAGATTCTATTTTAGCATAAGTACAATAAAAGTCACATACACCCATACCAAACACACGACCTACATCTTAGCGATACTATGATTTTCAAATTTCTTATCGTCAGTCACTTCACGCTCAATCTTTATAAAATCCGGAATTAATAGGTTTTGGCCCGAGTCAGTAGACTCCACCTCTAATAATATCAACCTTTGTTTAAACTTTGGCTGACTTATCACGTCTAGTTCATAATAAGTGTTGTTCCATAAAAAACAATTTCTTTGTTTAATAATCCGATGTCTTATTGGATCGGCAAATTTTTTAATAGCGTCAATATATTCATAACCCGTAATCTGCTCTTCAGTCTCTATGCGCACTCCAACTTGACCGGTAGGCATCTTGCAAGTTTTATAATATACAAAACTTCCATCTTGGCCACGACGCCGCACCCTCTCCTCGTACCCTTTAACTCTTGGTAATAGATAAACTTGTTCAATGTCAATTTTTTGAACCTCAATATTTTTTGGCAGCTTAAAACTTGAAACTAAAAATTTACGCTCACGCTCAAGTGGCTCTGGGACGCCCATGATATTACAAACTTCTTGAAAAACTCTACGGATTTTACCTTCAAAATCGGTTGAATTATCAATTACTCGCAAGTGCGGATGACCAACCCAGGCTTTTTTAATTTTAATGTCAGCAGCGATAGCGTCCTTAGGGTTTAATTCTAAACGAGCGGTATTATTTTCTAAAGTGTAAAAATCAATCGCACCGTCAGCAGCTGTCACTAAATGTAAAACTGCGTCGTATCTTTTATCCCTAAGGCTCACGACTGTTTTTTGTAGGCTATCTAAGATAGCTTGGAACTCACTACTGCCAACATAGGCACTAGCGTCCATTGCTCCTCGATCCATCAAAACGACTACATTTTTACCATTACAGCTCGCATAATTAGCTAGCTCTAGTATAATTTTTTCATGCCAAATTTGGCTCTTTATTATTAGCTTTTCAAATTTTATTATATCTTCGTTTAATGCTCCTACTGGGTTAAATCCGCTATTTATTAACTCTGTTGCCATCTCGGGAACAATGAAAACAACATATCCTATGTTGCGCAGTTTTTCGCTAAGATAATTCATGCCAGTGGTTTTACCTGAACACGGACCACCAGTAATAACAATCTTTTTTATAGCCATGACACCTCCCCTTTATTTTTGTTTTAAACTCGTCCTATATAAATAATATCATGACAAATATTAAAAAATTGTTGTCGAATTTAAACCAAAAACTCGCCCCCTTTTTAAGGAAGCGAGTTGACGGCTGTTGCGCGCCCACCCGGGGCACGATTTTGTTTTTGTAATCTGTTTATTTTTACTAGCGCAAAGGTTACCCCTTATGCGCACCAGCTCATTTATAATGATATCGCACTTTTATTACTTATGCTAGTATTTTTTATTAAAGTATGCTTAAATAATGTTGTTCAGAAGCACACGCGTATCAAAGCAAAAGGCGGGCGCTTACCTCTTGTAGGTAAACTCTCTTCTTCGCAAAAAATCGCTGCAAGCGGTCGATCTGACGATTATTATAATCAGATAAGAAGAAAAGAGTACCAAACAATATGGCACAAAATCTATTTATCGGTAGCTTAGCATACGCTACTACTGATGACACAATGAACGCTTTCTTTGCCCAAATAGGTGAAGTTGAAAGCGCACGAGTTATTACAGACCGCGACAGCGGCCGTTCAAAAGGCTTCGGCTTTGTTGAATACAAAGATGAAGCAAACAACCAAAAAGCAGTCGACCAACTTAACGGTAAAGAATTAGACGGACGCGCAATCAGCGTTGGCCTAGCTCGACCAAAAGAAGATCGACCTCGCCGTGATTCAGGTGATCGCAGCAGCAACGGTGGTGGTTCATTCCGCCAACGAAGCTGGTAATTTAATTACCAAAACCGAACTAAATACCTCGCCCTAAAAAGCGAGGTATTTTTTTATTTATAAAAAATATTATTGATTTAGTCTTGCTCTAGCAGCATCAAGTGCAGCCTGCTGACTAGCGCTTGTCGATTCAATAGTCTGCTGTTGAATACTACTTTCAGCATTAATAGAATCTTTTTGTATATCCTTGATTTCATTAAACATACTACCAGCAAAAACAGCAAAGATTATCCAAGTCAAAAGACCCAGTCCCATGAATACCGAAGAAATTATTATTCCGGCCAATGCAAAGTTATTCTTATAGCCAGCATCCTCGGACTCTTTTTTACCTATAATACCGCATATTAACCCAGCAGGAACAAGAAAGATTGACCCCACTAAAGCAGCTACGCCCATCCAAAAACCAGGACCGCCAGTCTGTAATTCTTTTAGTTGTCTTTTATTTTTATTCATTTTTTCCCTTCCATTTATTTGATTTTTTAATAATAGCATAAGCTTATTATTTTTAAAAATACAGCCCTACCGAGCAATACATACTGCAATAAAAATAATAAACATACCTAATATTGTTGACATTGTTGCCCAAATGGTTTGGGCCATCATTTGGCGCACCTTTTAGTTATTTATTATTAGCTACTATCTTATTTTTATCATACTTATGTTTATATGCTAATAATCACTTTTAATATACTCACATTTATACGAACCTGATTCCTCTTCCTCATAGGTACCGTTCTTTGAAGCACAATCTTTTTTAAAATCATCCAACGCTTTATTCACTGATGAGAATGCAGATATTACTATAATAAGTGATATCGCCATAAAGACCGAACCTACAATAATCCCAGCTAAGGCTTTGTTGTTTTTAAAGCCTGCTTTCTTTGACTTCATAAAACCAATTATGCCCAGGGCTACGCCTAAAGGACAAAATACAAAGGCCGAGATTAACCCAATTAAACCAAGAGTAGCGCCTGGATCCTGGTTAGGCGCCATTTGTTGAAGCGGCATTTGTGGTTGCATTGGTTGAGGTTGAATTGGCGGCGCAATTGGTTGGGATTGTTGAACTGGCACTTC
>CAYVRA010000005.1:18549-23290 GCA_964452965.1 uncultured Saccharimonas sp. (SeqCode)
TTTATATCCTTTTTTATATTGATAATGATTATTTAATTATCATATATAAATAATTAACGAATGTCAAAAACAGGCCATATAGATTAATTGCTAGAAGATAACATAGTAAATATAAAAATAACCAAAATACCAATTATCGTCGAGATTGTTGTCCATATTTTTGGATGACGATGATGACTTTCGGGTATTAAGTCACTGGCGCTAATATACAAAAATAGCCCTATAAATACTGCTAGAATTATCCCTAAAGTCGGCGCTGAGACCGCAAAAAAGAATGTAGCGACAAAACCAATAGCTGGCGCCAAGGATGCCAAAATTAACCACCTAATGACCGTAGATTTTTTGCCATCACTACGCATAACCATGTTTACAGTGTTAATGCCATCTGAAAAGTCATGTGCTAAAACTGCCAATGCCACTACCCAGCCTATCTGTGGCGAAACCTTAAACGCCAGGCCTATACATAAGCCATCAAGACAACTATGAATAACCAGGGCCGCCGCACCAAATTGTTTTTTGTGCCTTGGATTATCACAATGTTTTTCGTCGTGACTATGAAAAGATATAAGCCTATCTAAAAACATATAAATTATAAAACCAATAGCTATAGCGATTGATATCCACTGCATCCCATAAGTTTCACCCGCCAGTTCGATCGATTCTGGCAATAAATCAAATAAAGCCACGCCCAAAACAGCGCCTGCACTAAAACCTAGAATTAGATGTAATTTATCTTTTAGTCTTATCGCAAACAAGCCGCCAAGTAAGGTGCTAATTGCCGTAGCTAAGATTATTAAAAAAACAGTCATTATTCCTCTGGAAATACATCTGGTCGCTTACGATAATATTGAACCCACTCGTCCGTCTCAGCCAGTTCTAACGTATCGACGAAAGCGCCAGCTTTAAAACCGCCTTTTTTGTCATTTTTAGCCTGTTTTATGAGATTTATTTGATTTTGATCAATGCCGCAAATAGACGCCAAATCATCCAACACTTGCTGAATATCGGCAATCTCACCGACTATTTCTTCGTTACTGTTATAAATATTAATTTCCGAAGCTTCTTCGATAATTTTACGGATTAACTCTGATTTATGTTCAAATGTAGTCAATTGACGATAAGTGGCTTTTTGGCCAGTTCGTTCATAATCGGCCGGCAATTTATCGCGAACTAGTTTATTGAGTTTAAATTTTGGCATTTTATCCCCTTATTAAATTATTCAGTTCATCTTCTTTAATAATTTTAACACTATAATCCTGGGCTTTTTTAAGCTTACTGGATCCAATATTTTCACCAGTAACTAAATAGGTCGTATCTCTAGCGATTGCAGATTGAAAGATCCCGCCCAAAGATCGAATCTTATCCGCAGCCTCGTCACGAGACATAGTTTTTAATGTTCCGGTTATGACAAAATTTTGGCCAACTAATTTTCCAGTTGCAGGTTGATAATATGGCTTGACGCCAAGACCATCAAACTTATCTAACAATTCAAGATTATCCTTATCTGAGAACCAGACTATAATACTCTCGGCTACAACACTACCAATACCATCAACCACCATCAAATCTTCAATTGTAACTTTTTTAATCGAATCTATGGATTGAAATTTATTTGCCAGATCAACCGCAGTCTGCGAACCGATATGACGGATGCCCAGCCCAAGAATAAATCTGTCTAGTTTTGGCTTTTTCGTAGCAGCAATCGCATCAATAAGTTTACGCGCTGATATATCGGCAAACCTATCTAATTTTGCTACCTGCTCAAAGGTTAATTGATAGATATCAGCCAAGTCACTAACCAAACCGGCATCGACTAGAGCGATGACATTTTTTTTGCCCAAGGTATCAATATCCATCACACCCTTGCCAGCAAAATACTCAATAGATCGCTTTAGTAGAATCGGGCCAGTTGCACCCTTAACTCGATAAACCACCTCACCCTCTGGCCTTTCGAACTTTAATTCTGGGTATTCTAAACTAAGCGCTTTTTCAAAATCAAAAGCAACTGAATTTTTAGGACGAAGCTGCAAAACAACCGACTCTACCTGAGGAATGATATCACCCGCCTTAAAGATTACAACCGTATCACCGATCCTGATATCTTTACGCTTAATCTCGTCAGCATTATGCAAACTAGCGTGCTGAATTTGACTACCGGCCAGCGCTACGGGTTGTAAAATAGCCACTGGCGTAGCTGCACCAGTTCTACCTAACCCAATAAATATATCCTTGATAATCGTTGTGACTTTTTCAGCCGCATATTTATATGCTACAGCTGCACGCGGCTGTTTACCAACAATGCCAAGTTTAGCGAATTGTGCCCTGTCATTAACCTTAACAACCAAACCATCAGTATTAAACGGCAAGTCATGGCGCTTTTTATCCCATTCATCTATAAATTTCATGACACCATTTAGGTCACTAAACACGCTAGCTTGTTGATTACAGCTCAATCCTAAAACGCTAGCTGCTTTGTAAGCAAACATCCAACTAGGGACCTGCAAAACATCATCACGAATCAGATCATATGCCCTAAAATGCAATGGTCGTGTCGTGACAATTTGTGGATCTAGTTGGCGAATAGTGCCCGCTGCTAAATTACGAGGATTAGCAAACTCGGTTTCGCCGGCTGCAACCCGTTGCCGATTCAACTGCGCAAAATCTTTTTTTAGCATCACGATTTCACCGCGAATCTCAGTGCGACCGACCAAAAACTGCTCATAGCCTTTTTCGTATCGCAACTTCAGCGGTACGTTACGAATAGTCCTAACATTATCAGTAACGTCTTCGCCGACAAAACCATCACCACGCGTAACCGCCTGATTAAAAACTCCATCAATATAAATTAACGAACATGCCAAACCATCCATTTTAATATCTGTGAAAAATTCATGTTTTACGCCGGGCAGTAAATTATCCATTCGCCTGACCCAAGCCTCGACATCAGCCCGATCAAAAACATCGTTCAAACTTAACATCCGTGTTTTATGGGTGACTTTTTCAAAACCATCCAATAATTTACTACCTACTCGTTGAGTCGGACTGTCTGGTGTGATTAATTCTGAATGTTCAGCCTCAATACGTTTTAACTCAGCGAACAGACCGTCCCAAACAGCATTGCTAACAGATGGATTATCTAAAACATGATACTCATAATTATATTTTAGTATCAGCTCGCGAAGTTCTTCGGCACGTTGTTTAATTTTTGTCAGATTCATCATCAACTACCTTGCGATAAAGTAAATAGACATAGCTCGAGAACCATACAACAGTCAAAGAGCCCAAAGCCAGAAGAAATACGGGAATTATAGGCAGCCAAGCTATTACCGGCCAGACACCTTTTATCCAACCATCAAATAAAATAGCAGGTATCATTACAGCCGCCCAGGCCAAAGCAGTCAAAACAAGCAACCATAAAAATCTTAACAAAATACGAGCTCTTCGGCCTAAAACTAAATCACCGGCTATTTTTATAGCCCTAAAAGGATACATGCCAGGCAGCGTTACAATAATCAAGGCAAAAATCGTACTGGTAATAAAATAAAGTGAGATTAAAGTTAAAAGCCCAGCCGCAAACCAAAATAACATTGCCTCGACGCCACTATTTAGCAGCCCAGTTGCCGAAGCAGCGCCATAACCAATCAGAGCCAAAGAAGCTGGTAAAAGTTGAATAATCAAAATCAAAGCAACTAAAAAAGTTGGCAATATTGGAGAGCCGGCATTATACAAACCATCGCGTAATCTGGGCTTACGACCAGCTAAAATATTTCTAAGAAGCCAAACACTGGCCAGCCAAGCCATTAACATGATAATGCCGCTAAAAATTTGCTGGCTCTCGGATAGTGACCCGCTGAGGCCACCAGTAGCAGTGCTAGCAAACAAAAGTCCAGCTTTACTGATTTGCCCCCAGAATCCAGTTATCATATCGCCACCAGTTACCGATAATGTATCAGCGATTGTCTGATATGTATCTTGTGATGCCAAGCCGACCATTAAGCCTGTAAAGATTGCATAAAACAAAGATAACAATAAGAATATTTTTCGATTATCCCAAATTGTATCAAAAACAATTTTAGTAAATCTAAAATAGCCTGGTAATTTTAATTCCCTAACATAATCACGTCGACGAGTCCGTAAAAAACTACGATGAGGTCGACGAGCTAAATAAGAAGATACTCTCTGTTTAATTTTAATAAAAGGCTTTTTTATGATATTAAAAAAAAATTTAAATTGAACTTTATTTTTTTTAGTAGATCTAACCGACATAACTAAAACTTGCCTTCATTATTTTGAAGTCTAGCAATTCGCTCTTCGATTGGTGGATGAGTGCTGAATAAACGCCCCATAATACCAGGCTTTAAAGGATTAGATATAAATAAATGAGCCGCTGATGTATTCTGTTTTTTAAGCGGTTTACCAAACTTTCGTAGTTTATCCAAAGCCGAAATCATCGAATCTGGATTGCGAGTCGTCATTGCACTAGTCGCATCGGCCAAATATTCGCGCTGTCGGCTAACAGCCATTTGGATAATAACAGCGATTATTGGCGCCAAGATAATAACAACCAACCCAACGATCATAGCTACAGGCGAGGCATTATCATTATCACGATCACCAAACATAAACATTCGCAGGACTATATCAGTCAAAAATCCAATCGCACTAACCAGGCCAAATGTAATCATACCAACACGAATATCATAATTCTGAACGTGACCTATCTCGTGAGCCATAACCGCCT
>CAYVRA010000006.1:0-10403 GCA_964452965.1 uncultured Saccharimonas sp. (SeqCode)
GACAGTCTTAATTGCATCGATGGTTATGCTGGGGGTATTGTCATTTGCGGCTGTATCGTCATCGACAGTACGGACTAATCTGGATGATCAATATTATAATCAGTTGGCAAAAACGGCGGCGGATGCAGGGGTGGAGTATGCGAGGGCTTGTCTTGATTCTAATGGCGGCGACATTTTATGGAAGGTTAATAAGCCTTTAAAGCCAGACACAGATTGTCGCGGAGATCTGCTAACATCAACAACTTGTCCTATATCACCTGCTAACGTTCCCTGTCACTTCGTAATGTTAAGTGATAATTATTTTACTACTTTTAAGGTATATTATCCGTCTAGTGGTAATGTGTCTGATATCGTGTCAATTGGATTAACTAGTTTATTGCGATCATCGGACGTTGATAGTGGTAATATTAGTAATCCTTGGCGTCAATATAATCAATCAAGCTATATAAACATTTCACTAGCAAGTGATGATCGAAATATAGTAACTTCTTGCTCGGCATTTGGGGGGGATGCGGTTGAAGAGATTGGTGAATATAAAATACATAAATTTACTAGTATAGGTTCATCTGAATTTAAGCTCGAATCATCTTGTGAGCTTGATTTATTGATTGTCGGTGGTGGCGGTGGCGGTGGGAGTAAAATGGGCGGTGGTGGTGGCGGTGGTGGTGTCCTGTATTATAGTTCCTTAGAACTTGATGCTGGAGCCTACGGAATAGAAGTTGGTAGTGGTGGTGATGGCGGTGGCAAGTTTGGACAAAACGGTTTTAAATCTTCTTTTGGAGAGTATTCGGCATCTGGCGGTGGCCTCGGCGGTTACTATATTGGCAGCGGCAATGGAAGTGCTGGAAACCCTGGAGGTTCTGGTGGTGGTGGTGCTGGCTCTGGCCCTGGCCTTAGCGCCAGCGCCTCCTCCTACTTGACTCTGGCCGGTGGCAATGGTGTGCTTGGACAAGGTAAAAATGGTGGCTATGGTAACTCTCACTATCTTGCTGGTGGTGGCGGTGGCGCCAGTGCTGCTGGGCAAAATGGACAAGAAAAAGAGGCAGGAAAGGGTGGAGACGGCTTAGGATATGATATTTCTGGCACACTAACTTATTATGGTGGTGGTGGCGGTGGCGGTGGTTGCGGCGAAGGAGGTTATCATTGTGTAGCGAACTGTCTTGGAGGTGCTGGCGGTGCTGGCGGTGGTGGCCACGGTTCTTGTAAAAAAGCAGAACCAGGAGACGCAAACACTGGCGGCGGCGGCGGCGGTGGTGGCACCGGAGTTGATTCTGGCGGTACCGCAGTTGTTTTTGGTGGTGGCGGTGGTGGTTCGGGTATTGTTATTGTCAGATATAGAAATGGCAAATACAAATAGTTATTATTGACTATGTGTTTATTTAATAATCATTCTAACCTCATTGGTGTTTTTTGTGTGCATTAATCTGTCGCGCAGTTCGCTAGCGCCTGGAAAATCGCGGATGTAGATTTTAAAATATCTTTTTAGTGGGTCAAATTTTCGCGGTGTTTGATCGGTATCGTGTTCATCGTGTAAATCTAATTGCAGTTTTAGTAAATCTATCAATTCTTCTTTTGAGTGTGTTTTTGGATCTTTTTCAAATGCAAACGGATTGGTAAAAATGCCACGACCAATCATAAAACCTTCAAAACCGTATTGGCTAGCTAATTCTATTCCATCTTGGTAATTGGCAATATCGCCGTTGATTGTTATTAGTGTAGTAGGGGCAATTTCGTTACGCAAGTTTACGATTTCGGGGATTAGCTCGTAATGAGCTGGGACTTTACTGGCTTCTTTGCGGGTTCGAAGGTGCACGGTTAAATTGGCGATGTCTTGTTGTAATAACAATTTTATCCAGTCGTGCCATTCGGTTGTTTTTGTATCGCCTATTCTGGTTTTGACGCTTACTGGTAGTCCACCAGCTTTGGCGCTGGCGATTATTTGACACGCTAAATCTGGGGTGCGAATTAGGGCGCTGCCTGATCCTTGTTTAACCACTGCTTTGTCCGGGCACCCCATATTTATATCAATACCGACAAAGCCCATTTCAGCTAGGGCTATGCTAATCTGTGCAAATTCCTCCGGTTTATTTCCCCAAACCTGAGCAACGACTGGCTGCTCGGTCGCGTCAAATTCTAGTCGCCCACTGGTGCTGTGACGGCCTTTTGGGCTGCAAAAACTGGTTACATTTACAAATTCTGTAAAAAATACATCTGGCCTGGCGGCGCTAGCGATGGTTTTGCGAAATACGATATCAGTCACCGCTTCCATTGGGGCAAGAGCGCTAAAAGGTTTTGGTAAATTATGCCAAAAATTATTCATAATCTTTATTATCTCATATCTAAGGGTAAAAAATACCCTCGCTGATTTAGCGAGGGTTTGGCAGGGTCATGCCTTGCCGAGAGCATCTCTGGCTGTGTTGCCTGCCGAGCCGGCATATTTTGCTGCTTCTTGGACAATTGCCAGATCGGATTTGCTAGAATTAGCGACGCCGTTAAGTTTTACTTTGGCGATTGCTTCATCTCTTTGGTCTGATGACACTGGATTTAAAAAACTCAACCATATCACCTCCTTTATTCTTTTTGGGGAGGACTAGCCCCCTGATAAATCAGGGGGCTTTTCACGTACAGTACAGTTTATTGTTTTGGGTTGTTTCCGAAGATCACTAAGCCGTTGATATTAAGCTTATACGATCCACTTTCGTATGCTCGATTGACGGTTTAGTGTCAGGTGTTATTTTGCCCTCATCATTTGATAGGAGCGATTTTAAATCTTGTCGGTAACAGGCGCCTATTAGCTGCATCGCTATCTGGTCGCTCATAATAGCGTCCATAGATAATAGCGTCGGCATTATGGCGGGCATCGCTGCCATAAGAATTAGTGCGGAGAAAATTATTGAACTTTCAAAATGCAATAATGTGACCTCCTTTTTTGGAGACTCCCCGGTTCTTTAGTCTTACTAACAATAAACTGTAATACGTACTATACCGATAGGCTCTAGAAATGACTGGCTGCCTAGAAATTAAGGCTGCCAGCTTTGGTTTTTCCTAGCATTTGCTCTTCGGTGTTACGGACAATACTAACAGAGTGCAGCATCAGTCGTCAATAGTTAAATTATATTTTCTATCAAATCTTGCTCAAAGTCTAAAATGCCTTTGTAATTTGGGCTGTAATTAGATATATCTGGAAAATCAAGATTTAATATGTGCAACCATACCGAACTGATTAACTTTTTGAATCTATCCATGTCTTCATCTGTAAAATCAGTGTCGATATTTAATATTCGGCCATCTTTGGTCGGTTCGACGAATTGCATTATCCCCTGACTCACATTGTAATTATGATAATCGCGCGAATTTTCAACCAGCAATTTATAAAACAATAATTGTTGCTTGTATTTATGTAATTTTATTTTTTCAAAATCAGCCTGACCTCTCCATGACTCTGCCGGTTTTCCGGTTTTATAATCTGTGATTATTATAGTTTTGGATTTTTTATTAATTTCGACCAGGTCTAATTTTCCGGTGATATGTGCTTCGTTTATCATTGATTGTTGACCAGAAAAACTCAACTCGGTTCGCTGAGCCTGATCAAAGGTCTCGTATTTTTGTTCCAGATAAACTTTTAATATATCATTTCCCTTTTTAATACAAAAATCCAGATCCTGTTTTAGAAGATGTTGTCTTTTTATTAAGGATTTAAATTTTTTAATTATATCCTCAATTGGTTGCTTTTTGCCGTTAGTCGCTAGATAATTATGAGCTGATTGAAGCGTATCGTGGATTACTGTTCCAAAGATAGAGTTAACAGTTTTGGCTTGCGGGAATCTTAGTAGATTATGCAGCAAAAAAATTGCGGGCCCACCATTAACCAGGTCTATAAAATTATTTAGGTGTGTGGCACTTAATTTGTAGTTTTCAAGTTTCGGCGCCAATAAATCTTTCATCTTCGACGTTATCGGATCAACAATCGGCTGATACCAATTTATTTCAGCGGTTTCAACTAGTTGCTTGATGTCGGTTTTTGTATCGATTTTAATTGGTTTGAGCTTATCGTTTATTAACAATCCTGCGATTGAATTCCCTCGGCCATTGCTATCTTCGCTATAAGTTATGCTCAAATTTTGTTTGGCGCGGGTCATAGCAACGTAAAATAATCTTAATCTTTCGTCACTAGTTTCGCCAGCCGGTGCCAAAGGCAGATTCTCGGGATAATTTATCAGTCGATTACGACTTCGTGCTTTGGCGCCCCAGACTTTTTCGGTAGCGTTTGTAATATAAACGGTGTTAAATTCTAATCCTTTCGCTTTATGCGCTGTCATAACATTGACAGCACAGTCTAATTTAGCTGATTGTCGGGATAGATTGATTGTTCGATTCATTTGACGATTTAAAGATATAAACTCGGTCAAAGTTCTGAGTGTTTGATCTTGGCCGGGTTTATATTCGCGTAATCTATCGCGTAAGGTGCGTAAAGATTCGAGGTAATTTAAATATTGCGCCGGATTATTTGTCATTTTTTCTGTCGAAAAGAAGTAATTGTAAATTGGACTATTAAAACCATCATTTTTGTCTTTTGAACTGCCAATAATAATATCTAGCATTTGCTCGACTGGAGTCTGATCGATTAGTGCAGTGGCTTTTATGATCCAATCTTGTAGCGGCTTAAATTCTTGATTGTCAGCCATCACATCTAACCATCGCTTGTGTTTATCATAGGCTTGTGAACTTAATTGCCATAATTTTATTGGCTCAATGTTAAAAGCTGGATGAGCTAAAATTTTAGGCAAAATGGCGTTGGCGCTATCATGGCGACTATCGGTTAGATATATTAACAGTTTAGAAATTTGCTCGATTAAAACTATTATTTCTTGGTCTAAGATATTATCTTGTTGCTCATAATTTACGCTTATATCTGTTTGATAAAGATAAGGTAATAATTCCTTTATCTCTTTGTGATGTCGGGTAAGAACTGTAATCTCATTTGGGTTTTGTCCAGCGTCTATGGCTGATTTTATACTTTGGGCAATGAAATAATATTCGCCAGCTGTCGTCTCGGCCTCATATATCTTTACGCTATTTTTTGTATAATCTTGAGCGGTTAACTTCTTGTTTATATCTTTAAATACATTTTCAAGTCGATTTTCGCCCTGCAAAATAACATCGCGCGAAGCTTCCAGAACGCTCTGCGTTGATCGATAATTTTGGATTAAGGTAATAATTTTAGATTTTGGATAAGTATTGCGGAACTCAATGATATTGCTGACGTCGGCACCCTGAAAGCTGTAAATAGCTTGGTCGTCATCGCCCACTACTAAAATATTTGGCGTGTCCCCCTGGGCCTGATTATTGGTTAAATTATGCAAGATGCGCATTTGTGCCATATTGGTGTCTTGGAATTCGTCAACCATAATATATTGATGTTTCTCTTGCAAGTTAAAGCGTAAATCGTCATTATTTTCCATTTTATGAACGATTTGCAAGATCATATCGTCAAAGTCATACAGCTCAGCTGTTTGCATATCTTTTATGTATTGGTCATAAATTAGGCCAAGGGCGCGCAACTTAGTTTGTCGATTGTGTGTTTTGAGAATAAATTGGTTGTTATTGTCTTTTTCGAGCCATAGGCTTTTCCAGGCGGTTATTGGCTTGGTTGATTCGGCAGTTTCGGCCTCGATTATGGCATTTTCTAGCGCATCGGCTATAACTTGCGAGAGAGGCACAACCGATGATAATAATTGTTTTTCATTGATATCACGAATTGGCTGTATTATATTTTTAGCTGAAGCTAAGGTTTTTTTACTAATTCTTTCGCTAAAAATTGGCACAATTAATTTTTCAATTTTTTCGATTACTGTATCGTTTATATCCAATATTTTGACTAATTCGTCACTATTGAGTCCATTTTTCTTTATTTCAGATATAGCCCTAAATATGTCCGACAAATGCGTATATTCGCCGTTTAATTGGCTGATTAATGGATTTTTGTGATCAAGCTTTTGTAATATATCGCGTATTATCTCGTAGCTACTAAGCTCATCGGCTGGTTTAAAATTAGCACCATTATAGAAATATTGTCCGTTTTGATTAATTACTTCTGACCCAAAACTATGAAAAGTATGAATCGCAACCTTATACGCCTCTTTGCCAATTATTTGAACTAACCTTTCGCGCATTGCCTTAGCGCCACTATCGGTAAAAGTAAGACATAATATATTTTCAGGCAAGGTATCGGTTTTATTGAGTATATTGGCAACTCGAATACTTAGAAG
Organism: uncultured Saccharimonas sp. (SeqCode); assembly: GCA_964452965.1. Taxonomy (GTDB): domain Bacteria; phylum Patescibacteriota; class Saccharimonadia; order Saccharimonadales; family Saccharimonadaceae; genus UBA1547. The sequence continues at coordinate 6,270 of CAYVRA010000006.1, forward strand.
TTCAGTTTTACCAGTACCAGGCCCAGCAATTACCATGACCGGTCCGTCAATAATATCGACTGCCTCTTTTTGCTCGACGTTTAATTTAGTGTACCTATCCTCAAAGTTCATGTCTTTATTGTAGTCGATTAAATAGGCCTAGTCGAGTTACCATCTTGTCAAAGGTGTTACAATAGTATTATATGAGCGACAGGACATACGAGGAACTATCATTACAAAGAGCAATCAAAGAGAGGTTCGGAGTCGAAACCGACATTCGGCAGGCAATTTTATTTAATGTGCCAGTCAGTCAAATGGCCGATGCTACTTTGTTTTTAACCTCTAAGAAACAACTATTTTTATATATTAATGGCAAAACAAGATTATCTTTTGGTGATATCAAAAAGATAGTTTTTAATATGGGATTAACAGCCGATACTTACCTGCCGCCAAAAAGTCGGCCAGATTATTTTAATGATTTTGGACGCAGTAAATTCTGTGAAGTTTTTCCAGGTCGCAAAAATATTAGTGATCAAGATCTTATATTTTATAAAACCCTTGCGCCCTATAACCCAGCACTGATTTTAATTAGTGAAGTTAAAGATGGTCATATTTATAGGTTTGATAGTGACTCAAATACTAGCTGGCGACCAGCGGTAAAATTTGCTTATCGGCGGATAAGAACTAGCTAGAAAAATTTTATTAATGTCTTTATTGCAGATTCTATAATTAATAGAAGGTTGGTAATCATAGATTATGTGTGTGAACCTTTTTTATTATTTCAGATCTAAAATAATAAGGTTTTCGATATGCGGCGTTCTTGGAAAGAAATTATATCCACGGTGGTATTTAATTCCATAGGCTTCAGATAATCTGGCTGTGTCTCGAGCTTGGGTTACTGGGTTGCATGATAAATAAATAATTCGGGCAGGTTTTGTTTCAAGCAATTTATTAACGACATCTTCATGTAGACCGGCGCGTGGCGGATCAACAATGATCGTCGAATCACCTTTTATATACTCTAGGGCTTTTTCGCTTGGCGCTAGGATAGCCTTAATGGCTTTTTCGCGGTCCAAGGCCTTAATGTTTCGTTTCATTTCTATAACAGCATGTTCGTTAATTTCGACAAGTGTGACATTTTCGCCACCTATCGTCATGCCAATTGTGCCGACGCCGCTGTAAAGGTCAACAACTGGTTCGTTTTTAATCACCCATTTCTTCATATCCCGTAAGGCTTGCTCGTAAACCGGTATATTGATTTGGAAAAAACCTTCAACGGCATACGTAAATGGCATTCCAAGTATCTTGTCTGATAAATTCGCAATTCCCCATTGTTGTAGTCTCTTCGTTATCACGCTGGCTGGACTTTGTGGGTTGGAAAATATTAATTCAAAGCCACTAACTCTTAGTAGTTCAATTTCGAATTCCTTTAGTATTGGAAAATCTGGTTCACGAACATATAGTTGCATTGCGACATTGCCTGATTGATCGCACCTAACTAATAATGTTTTAAGCATAAAAGCGCGGACATCCACTTTTTTTCTTAATAGGTCGCGCATAGCTATTGCGGCTCGATTAATCTCGGGATTAGCTAAGCTGGTAGACTCGATCGGAATTTTACCATGAGTTCCGCGGCGGAAAAACGCTAGATCTAGCGTGTCTGACTCTTTATTCCAGTACCAACTATATTCAATTTTATTACGATATTCATATTGTTTGTCGTCAGTATAAACTTCGATCTTTTCAGGCAAAACGATGTCGTGTAGTTCGAAAGCCTCTTCGATTAAAGCTGCTTTGTAATTTTGTTCAGCTTCAAAACTCATAATCTGCCAAGGGCTAGTTGAAAGATAGCTGTCGGCGTCTTTTGGTTCAATTCTGTCTTTTGATTTTTCAATAACTTCTGTAACGATACCTTCGGCCAGGTTGGATTTCTTCTTTGTCATTTGCGCATTGACGGTTTCGTCTGGCAACCCGCCCCAGACAAACATTTTTCGGCCACCCTCAAGTGTGCCAAGTGCTTGTCCACCGCCAACTATCTTATCTAGTTTTATATTAATAATCGGTAAAATTTTTTTCTTCATCTTGTTAGTATAGCTTATTATATATCTTTAGCTGTGCTTATTGATTGATTTTATAAAATTAAAAAGGCCCAACATCTTCTTGCGAAAATGTTGGGCTTTGGTGAACTTAAATTACAATACTATTTATAACTCGGTAAATGTCGGTGACGTCCAGTAATGACCTCGGCTATCAATACTGCGCGAACTCATCTCTCGATACTTTTTATTTTGATAATTGTAATCACGGCAAGCCCAAGATGGAGCATTACACCATTTTCCATTATCAAATAATCGGTATCCGGCCAGGTTTACGAATTTTACGCCTTGATCGGCAAAATTTATCCACTGGAATAACATAAAGGCAGTTAATATTTCCGATGCGGCTAATTTTGTTTTATCAGAACCTACGCATGAAAGATCTTCAACTTTATGGCCTTCATATTTGTCAAAATTAGCTAAAAAATTTAACACTCCCCACCTTAGGCCTGGCCTGTAAGGTGCGTTATCAAGTAATTTTAAAGAGCCTTCGTCGCTATTCATGTTGGCTCGGCAGTTATGGCTACTGTCTATGCTGATTATCGCTGTTTGCTGGTCGAATGTTCTTTGGCAGCCGCCCATTCCGTATTTTTCGGGAAGATAGGGGGCTAATATTAACAACCCATCCCCTTTTTTTGGATAGAAATTTGGCACTGGTGGAAATTCACTATCTTCGAATCCCCAATTGTATTCTATATTGAGTTGTTTAAGCCTTTTTACCTGCTCGTTTGCATCAATATACCAAGATGGAGTTTCGTTTACGGTGGTAATTTTGCCTGAGATGATGCCCTTTTTTTCGATAACCATTTGTAGTCGATTGCCGACTATTGCCGAGAACGGATCAAGACTTTTCATTGTTGCTTGCCGGCTAATATTTGCGATTTCATCAAAAATGCGTCTCATTATTACTGCCTCAATAGTCTCATCAAGATCCATAACTAATTGTGCTGGTGGCGTAGCTGTTGGTATTGGCTCTTTACCATCGGCGATTCTTATTAGATTCTCTAGGGTTTCGCGAGGATCTAATGATCCATTTATCACCCTTTTCTGAATCTCTGAAAGCTTTCCGATGATGGGCATTAAGTTATTATTCACAATAACTACTTCCTTTCATGCCGTAGGTTTCTCCGATGCAAATTGCAGCAGTGATCTCAAGTTTCTTGAGAACGGCGCATTAGGCTGATGTATTTCAGCACGATACGCCGCTCTCAAAATAGTATTATAATGTTAAGGTTCTAAAGATAACCATAACATAAATTAATATCTTTTACAATTACACTGCGCTTACTACCTACGTCGCGTGCACTTCGGCTCGCCGAATAGTTATACCTGGTATATCACAAAACTCTTGTGGAGTTTGGTAGTTGAGAGCTTGATGGGGTCTAAAGAAATGGTAGCTATTAAGCCAATTAGCTACCTGTTGTTTCCTTTCGTTTAGGTTTGACAGCTGACGGTTTTCATCGAGACACTCTTGTTGAAGTTTACCGATTAAGTTTTCAACATGTGGTTCATCTTTTAGGTTGTGTGGTCTGGCAAAGTATTGAGCTATGTTTTGGTCTTTAAGGTAAATGTAAACATGTTTGTAGTTTTCGCTGCCATCGACATTAACGATACAGACATCCTTACTAAAGATATTGAATGTTGTTTGTAGGACTAGCATCGCCTGGTAGTACAATGACTGGTTAGCAATATGAATCAATGCCTGTTTAGTGAATATGTCAACCTAAACAAAGGCATATTGTTTAGAGCCATTGACATAATTATGCCAAATTAAAAAGCCCTTAAGACTTTTTAATTTCTTAAGAGCTAGTTCGGCGCCAAAAGGACCAAGGATAAAAATCCAAAGTCCTTCTGGACACCTAGAACCCAAGTTCTTTTAGCACTCCCTAAAGGCAACAACAGCCCAGCTATGCCACCGATTACCGCTCCAGCTGACAGCGACACACGCCTCACCACCGTCGCCATAGTCAAAGAACAGAAGGCGGTCAGAGTCGATGACAAAGCCAGGTGCTACTAGATATGGAACGGTTTCGCCGTCCATCATAATATACACCTGTGG
>CAYVRA010000006.1:10413-18031 GCA_964452965.1 uncultured Saccharimonas sp. (SeqCode)
ATTTAAAGCCAACAGAACCAATACTTCAAGACTCGGCAACGTCTTGCAACATGACTTAACGTCTTTAAATATAGTTCCATTAACCTTGTCCCAGAACGCCTGCAAATCAAGATCGCAAACATCCAAAAACTTTTCGCCTGATATTTCACTGCCCGCCAGGAATGTTAGGCGATTCATATAATCGTCGTGTTCCTTAAGCTTTTTGCCGAGCTTCTCGACCTCGTCTTTTATCCAAAGCAATAACTCTGAATAATTGAATTTGAGATCTTTACCGAGCCACACCTTTAAGGATGTTGGCTGTAGATCACCGAGATGATCATGCTTCAAAATATTTTTTGCAAGCTTTTTAGAGTCAGCCAGAGTAAAACCCCAACCGCGCAATTTGCTGCGATCCATAATCTTGGACACAAATTGATTTTTAGGCGTCCATGGTATAGTCAGTTTTGGTTTTGGTTTGAGCAAAGCTGAAAATACAGACCTATCGACTAGCGACAAGTTTGAGCAGTTCAGCACTGCCTTGACTAGATCGCCGTTTTCCAGAACATTCTGAAACTGTTGTGTTGTGAGTTTCTGTTTGTTTAAAAGCTCCAAAAAACTTAATACCTGAGGAAACGTTGGTTGGTTAGGTGTTATATTCATAACATCCCGTCCTTTCTTCGCCCCATTCGCAAAGTTCACGATGGTCAAACATCTTTTCGTGTTTGAATTTGGCATTTTATGGTAGATGATGCGTCATTTGCTACCACACAATGCCAAATTCAAGAAAGCACTAAAATGTTAAAGTTCTATACTGATATTATAGCACAACACAAGCGTTTTGTAAATGATTTTGCGCTTACTACCTACGTCGCGTGCACTTCGGCTCGCCGAATAGTTATACCTGGTATATCACAAAACTCTTGTGGAGTTTGGTAGTTGAGAGCTTGATGGGGTCTAAAGAAATGGTAGCTATTAAGCCAATTAGCTACCTGTTGTTTCCTTTCGTTTAGGTTTGACAGCTGACGGTTTTCATCGAGACACTCTTGTTGAAGTTTACCGATTAAGTTTTCAACATGTGGTTCATCTTTTAGGTTGTGTGGTCTGGCAAAGTATTGAGCTATGTTTTGGTCTTTAAGGTAAATGTAAACATGTTTGTAGTTTTCGCTGCCATCGACATAGATGTGCTTCATGATGTGTCTACGATTTATTTGATTATTGCCATTATGTTGTTTTTTGGACATTATCATCTCATTAGCCTATAATTTACACAGATGATGGAGACCTTAAATTTAGTCGAACGGGTTAATAAAATACCAGAAATTATTCAGGGTGGCATGGGTGTAGGTGTATCTGATTGGTGTTTGGCTGGTGAAGTCGCTGGTGACGGTGGTTTAGGCATCGTGTCTGGTACTGCGGCTGATGTAGTCATGGCGCGGCGCTTACAAGACGGTGATGTCGATGGTGCTATGCGCTATGCGCTTGAGCATTTTCCTGATCAAAAAATTGCCAATAAGATTATTAGTGATTACTATTTGCCAGATGGTCGCCGAATAGATCAGCCATATAAGAATGTACCGATGGCTACATTTAAAGCTAACGGGCTTGGTTTGGTTGAGAATTTAAATATGGCGGCAGCGTTTGCAGAAGTCTGGCTTGCTAAAAATTTAGCTAGCACTAGTGGCAGACAGCCTGGTATGGTCGGTATAAATCTGCTTACGAAATTGCAGTTACCTACTTTTAGCGCCTTATATGGTGCTATGTTGGCCGATGTTGATTGTGTTGTTATGGGGGCTGGTATACCAAGAGATATACCTCAGGCGATTGAGAATATGGCTAATAGACAACCGGCCAGAACAAAATTTTATGTTACTGGTAGTGATGTTGAAAATGATATTATTTTTGATCCAGCTAAATATCCAGAGATTGAAAACAATAACGAAAAACCTGCTTTTTTGGCAGTCGTATCCTCCAACGCTTTAGCTGAAAGACTTTCGCGTAGCCATGTCGACTCAATTAAAGCTGATGGTTTGGTTATTGAAGGTCCAACTGCGGGTGGCCATAATGCGCCAGCTAGGGATAAGTTTGTTGATGAGAGCGATCAACCTATTTATGGTGATCGTGACAAGGTTGTGATTGAAAAAATTATTAAATTAGGCCTGCCTTTTTGGTTAGCTGGCGGCTATGGTACGCCAGAGGGATTAATAGATGCAAAAAGACAAGGTGCTAATGGTATACAGGCAGGTAGTGTTTTTGCCTTGTGTGAAGAATCTGGCATTGATCCGTTATTGCGAGAGCAACTGATAAGACGAATATTAGATGGCGATATGAGTATATTGACTAGCAGCAAGGCATCGCCAACAGGGTTCCCTTTCAAGGTTGTTGAAGGTCTATCTCAAGATAGAGAGAAGCGGTTATGTGATTTGGGCGGTTTGCGTGAAGCTTATGTCAGTGAGACTGTCGATGGTCTAGAAAAAATTGCTTATCGTTGTCCGGCCGAGCCTGAATCTAAATACATTTTTAAAAATGGCAGCATCGAGAGAACAATGGGCAGATTATGCTTGTGTAATGGATTATTATCAACCATTGGTTTGGGTCAGATTTACAATGGCGAGAAGGAAAAGCCAATTGTGACTTTAGGTGACCAGGCGCCGGAAGTTATTAGAAGGCTTGTTGGTAGATATGGTTTGCGTTTTTCAGTAGTCAATATTTTGGAGTTTTTGCGCGGTCGAATATAATCTTTTTATAAAGATTATTAAATCAAGTCGGCGTTGGTAGATAAAAATACGTTGTCAATCTCTCCAGGACAGTTAAATAGGAATGATATTACCTTGTCGTTTGATACTTTGACGATTACTGACGTATTGATAAAATATTGGAAGTAATTACCTTATCTATAGTTGGTTGATGCTACAGCTAGTAGCGCGAAGTTATAGTCCCAGGAGTTGCTGAAATTATATTTACACTCGACGCCATATAGCCTTTAAATGCTGTTGTGTTCTGGCGCTATTTCAGTGCATGGAGTTGGATTATTGTCTAGCGCCCAGTATTTTGTGTCTGTTATTTGTTTTTCGAGCTTTGCTGTAGTTTTCTGGCAATTTGCTAAATTATTAGTCTACTTCTTGGAGATAGTTTCTCTCGTCGGCCATATCAATATATGTGTCGGCATTATAATAATATTCTAGCTTATAGCATACATTTCCGGCAGGGTGCCCGTCTGTGTCGGCATAGGCGGAATATTCGTCTTCATATCTATTCGTCGAGTATGAAGTAGAGGTGCTCGCATTTTTATAGGTTGTACATAGTTGGTATCGAAGATATGAATAATTCGAACTAATTTCTGGTTTGTAGGTCACTTTATTGTTAGACACTAGGTCTTTTGCTGGTCCTTTTAGCGACAAAACATTAAGATCTGGAGGGAGCGTGTTTTTGGCTGATATATAATTATTTATCTCGTTAGAAATTGACGATAAGTTGTTCTCTATCAACTTATCATCCTTGCCTGCGACAGAGCTAACAACTGGCCCAAAAACTCCAAGTCCTACTAGAGATAGAGATAAGGCTGTTAAGACGATAACTATTATTTTTCTTAATTTAAATACCCATTTAATTGCGATCGTACGGAAGAATAAAATAATACAGAATACTAGGCCAGATATCGCTGATAATATACTAACTGTAGAGTTATAATTATCGTAATAATAAGAATAGCTCGAATTTTCGCCAGTCATTAGGCTTACAAGATTAAATATTATAGTGAATAAGGCCCCAACGCCACCAAGCGCAAAAATTACGGCGTGGATTATCATTAGCGCTGATGCGCCCTTTGCTTTTTGTGCTGGCTCTTTTTTTATGTAAAGTAAATCACAAATTATAGCAAATGTGACAAACGACAATACGGCTGCAATCGAATAAGCAATCGAGCTGCCTGAATCTTTACCGCCACTTAGAAAATAGTAGGCTACGAATCCAGTTAGTATAACTACGGATATAGTTGAGGCTATCCAAAAATCATAAGTCAGCCATTGCAAAATTAGTGTCAATGGAGGGCTTGGTACAATTATTTCAGAGATTGGTTGGATCGGTGCAATTGGCTGTTGTGGCCGTGGCGTCGGCTCGACGGGTTGAGTCGGCGTTATTGCGGTATTTTGTGTCGGTTCGTAATTTGTAATTTCTGCGGTGACAGGGTCCCAATGGTTGTTGTTATCTTGATTTTGATTTTCTATATTATCTTCTTGGTTTGGGGTGTCCACGTTCTGCCTCCTAGTTATTGATTAAAATTATGTGGCGATTAAATACTTTATTTTTGTTCCTTATGGTTTTTGCTATATTGTAAATACACTAAATTAAATTTACGTCGTTTAATAGGAACACGGTGTCAATCTCTCCAAGGCAGTTAAATGAGAATGATATTACCTTGTCGTTTGATGCTTTGCCTATTATGGATGTATTTGTAAAATATTGAGCATAGCCACCTGTCTTATATGTATTTAAGGTTGCGGCTGGTAGTGTAAAAATATAATCCCATGAGTTTATATCATCTGATATAAATTGGGATATGTCTGAAATTGCTTGAGTGGGTGTTTGCGCACCATAGGCTTCAGAAGCGGCTAAAATTACATTGACACTCGATGCCATATATCCTTCAAGCGCTGCCGTGTTGCCAGAAGTTATTGATAATTGGATATTTTCTATCACTAATTCGTCGGGTGCTATTTCGGCACATGGAGTCGGATTATTATCTGGCGCTCCGGCTGTTGTGTCTGCTATTTGTTTTTCAAGTGTTGCTATAGTTTTTTGGTAGCTCGCTATATTATTAGTTTGCTGTTTTTCAGATTCTACTGCTTGATTGTCTCGCCAAAAATAAGCACCAGCGGTTGATCCTATAATTAAGATTAATATGACTATGCCGGATACCGTATGCTTAATGGCTAGGGAGCTTTTTTTTGATGAAACCGGTGTTGATTCTAGATTTATATATTTTAGTTCATTATCTTGTATTTTTTTGCTCATAGATTTCTCCTGATTATATAGCTTGATTATAGCATAAGCATATTTTATTAAAATTATCTTGAGACTGGTAGCCTAGCGATAGTGCCTGCAATATACTGAGAGACATAGTCTGTATCAGTGGTTGTAATCACCCCATCTAAATCAACGTCGGCGATATACCATTTATACCACGGGTAATCGTCGGGGTTTTCGGTGTGTAATCTTAGGTAACTTTGAACGCGCGATATATCAGCTGCGTCAACTTTGCCATCCCAGTTGGCGTCACCCCAAACGCTCACTATTCCGACTGCCGGTAGACTTGAGTAAGTCCCTACTAGATATCTTTTAATGATTACAGAATCAATCTGGGTAATTTGGCCATCGCTATTAGTATCGGCAACATATTTTTGAAAATTATTCAAATCTCGCATTTTTTCAAGGTATTGTTCTATTGTTACTGCATCAGCGATACTTATTCTGCCATCCTGATAGACATCGCCTATCATTGCTGTCTGGTATTTAAACGAAGATGTTGAGATCGTCCTTATTTTTTGATCGATAACTGTTTTATTTTCTATACTATTTTGTAAGGCCGCAGCGTCATCTTTGTCAATTTTGCCATCATTATTAATATCGGCAGATTTTAAATCAGTATTTGATGGTGAAAATTCTAATATGCCGCTTACCATATCGTTAAGCATCGACAAATCATAGTTGTCTATTATGCCGTTTGCCCGCTCTTCGTCGTAACGGTTTGCCGTTGATGATATGTCACCGACTAACATTACGGTTTCATCTTTTGTGCTTTTATTGGCCATGGTTGTTCTGATTATATCGCCAGTGCTAATTTTTGCGTCAGCTGCTATTACCTGACTGCCGTCATGAAATATGATTGATGTTTCGTTCCATGATCGTTTAATTTTAGCCATAACGGCCTGGTAAGTCATAGCGTTGCTATCAAAGCCAAAGATGTAATTTGTGCCATCTTGTGAAAGATGCGTAAATTCATCAAGCACCTGATTTGGCTCTTCGTACCACTTTAGATATATCGTCATATTATCTTTAACTGTGTCATTATTAAAATTCCAACCATATCTTAGTAGATTATCTTTATACCAAAATTCTGGTAATGGGCTCTGTCGGTAAATGTCGTTTGGATAATTAAGTTTATCCCCGACGATTGCCTTAAAAGTTATCTTGATATTATTGTATCGGTAATCTAGCGTTATGGTTTTTGTATTATTTGAAAATATATTACCAACATTGACGGCGCCCCATCCATAATATTGGTCCTTACCAGGTTCTCCACGGTCAATCGCATTGTCTTTTATTAAGTTTTTAACCTGATCGAGATTAAAGCTAGGGTTTCTTGACAATATTAAGGCCACTGAACCTGCGACTTGAGGGCTAGCCATCGATGTACCGCTGAGTGATTTATACTCACCATTTAGATAAGTTGAATAGATGTCTGTGCCAGGAGCTGAAAAATCAATCCTACTGCCATGATTAGTGTAGCTAAAATCTGGTTTAATTCGACCGATATTTGCTGGGTCATATGAATCATATGTCAATGCTGATATTGATATGACGTCATTATATGAAGCAGGATAAAATGGCGCGGAACTTTTGCTATTGCCGGCTGCTGCAACTATTATCACTCCATTACTTCTAGCGTCAGCAATAGCTGATTCAATAAGACTACTTCTAACGCTGCTGCCAAGACTCATATTAAGTATGTTTATTTTTTGTTTTGAGACATAGCTAATCGCGCTAATTAGATCAGCATCCGAGAAGCTACCGCTTTTAATACCTGGACATTGCGCCTTGATGACTACTATCTCGGCTTCTGGCGCTACGCCAATAACACCTATATTATTGTCGGCTGCACCGATAATACCTGCAACATGTGTTCCATGGCCATTATTATCTTGAATGTTAGCAAGATTATTGGTTTTTAAGCAACTGTTATATGACAGTGGTGATATTCGACCGCTAAATTCGGGATGATTAATATCTATTCCTGTATCAATTATTGCTACCTTTACGCCAGATCCTTTTGTCGTGTCATAGGCGTATTGTGTATCCATGGCCTTGTATCCCCATTGCTTGGTTGAGTCGGGGTTACTCTCAATAGTTTGGGTTTCATATAGCCAGTTTGGTTCAATTTGACGATCATTAGCATTGTTGCGAATAACATTCAGCAGATTATCTTTATTCTCGGATTTAAATTTCGCGATGCCGATTTCGCTATCAAAGTTGATTAATTCAATTTTGTTTTTGTCTGCAAAATCTTTAGACTGTTGTTCGCCGTTGTCGCCAGTTATTTTTAGCAATATTTCATTATCAACATAATCCTTGCCCGCTATGGCTTTTTCAATCGTGCTAATGTCGGCCGCTGAGCTTTTTTTATCCACAACTGCGATTATCGAATCATTTGTTGGCTTGTTTAATAAGAATAATATTCCAGCCGTTAATCCAGCGATTATTAATAAAGACGTAGTTAAAATTAGAGTTTTATGATGCCATTTGAGGTGAAATATTTTTTCAGCAAGTCTTTTAAGCTTTCGATCAAAATGAGTTATTAGGCCAAGTATTCTTTTCATTTTTATTCTGAAATTCATAATTGTATATTAACATAAGCTTAAGTGGC
>CAYVRA010000006.1:18131-21723 GCA_964452965.1 uncultured Saccharimonas sp. (SeqCode)
TTTTTATTATAATTAGTCTATTATTAGATTATGAATAACGTAAAACAAGCAAGAAAAGTAGCTGATTATGCACATGCCTTACAAACCAGCAAAGGGTCCAGGGAGCCATACAGCAATCATTGTCATGCCGTGGCTGACATTGTCACACAATATACCGATAATGAAAACGCCGTCATAGCGGCCGAGCTTCATGATGTATTAGAGGATGTGCCAGAAAGTCGCTATTCTGAGTATCAGATGATTCAAGATTTTGGCGAGGAAGCGACAAATTTAGTTAAGATGGTTTCAGAAGATAAGAGGGCTGATGATAAAATCGAAAAATCATGGCAAGAACGCAAGGACTCGTATATTAACCATCTATCAAGTTCATCTAATCGTGATGCTCTAATTATTGCTACTGCCGATAAAATAAGTAATCTACAATCTATGCTCGATGATTATCAACAAATCGGAGAAAAGATTTGGACACGCTTTAATGCCCCTAAAGAGCGACAATTATGGTATTACGAAACCATATTGAGCGTACTAAATGATAAAAACTTACCAGATGGCCTAATGAGTTATTTTTCAGAGCAAGTTAAGCAGCTACAAAAAATAGTCGAAAAGCACAATTCTAAATAGTATTTATGAATCACCATGGGCTTTTATCTGTTCGCGTTGTCTTGCCCAATCTTCAATTGTACGGGCGTTACTGTAGTAGTAATCAGATTCTAAGGCAATAATAGTTTTTTTCATCATAACTTCATCATCAGTAATATCATTTGGGTAGTAGTACATTAGCGCCTTGTCGACGTTAAATTCTTCTTTGCCGCTTGCTATTGCGTTTTCTATCATTTCGTTAAGATCGGCTGCATCAGATGATCTTTTTTCCTCAGATGCGCTAGCTGAAATTTCATCCCAAGTCTTATTGGGCATATTATTTGTGTCTGTGTAGTTAAAATGTTCAAATTGTTTTGTCATTATAATGACTCCTTATCATTAATTATAGTTCTTTGTGTGTTTGCTGCCAAGTGATTAACTTGTCACGATAATCTGGCAAAAATGTTGGCGAGTCGGGGTCAGCTTCGATGCCATCTGCCTTGGAGGCTAAGGCCTGTTCGAAGGTCATATTTAAACCAGCATATGCACCCAATATTTTTCTGGCCTCATCACGATATTTTTGCGAAGATTCCGAATCATCAAAATTTCTTGCTACGAAACTCTCAATGTATTCATCTGTAATAGCCTGCTGACGAGTTTCTTCGATTTCGAGCATTACTTTTTTCTCGGTTTGATATATAACACTCTTTGCTAACTCTTCCATGCCGGGTCTAATCATAATTTTACCATCAACCTTGCTGGCGATCTCGACCTGTTTCTTAGTCTTAGGGTCAAACGCTCTTAAGCTGTAGGTATCTACTATCTCTTCATTATTAACAATGCTACAAACAGATTCACGATTACATCTGACTCCCTTGAAGCCACTAGAAACACTATTATAAGGGATATTTGGATCAACCCCTCCGACCTGCCTTTTAAGTACACGATAAGCAGAAAGCTCTACAGGTACGTCATTATCTAAAAGTTCGACAGGTTTGCCTTGTTCCTTGCCCATTTCAATTAATTCGGGGATGTCGCCAGATTCTTCTAGTTGCTTATCAATTAAAAGCGACATCTCCGGGTTGGCAGCTAATTTATCTTGGAACATTTTGTTCAGTCCTGTTGACTCTAGGTGGGCCTGTAGGGATGTCACGACAATGCCAGGCGGTGGCGGTGATTCCACCTCATGCTGCTTAATACGAGTCTTAAAATAATCTGGCTTGACTGCACCAGGAACATCACCCTCTTTGTCAAAAATGCCCCTATCGCCATACATGCTTTTAACAGCAAATGATTTACCCGATCCGCAACAGCCACGCATAGCAATAATGCGAGATGGTGGTCCTAATTTTTTTGACAATTCTAAGGCTGATTCCTCTGCCATTATTAATTCTTCTTGGTGAAAGATTTGCCTTTGATCTGACCATGATTCTGCTCGATTTTTATGTTTTTTCAATTCAGCGGATGTCAAACTCTCTCCGCCGTTAATATGAATAGCAGCCGTCGCCTCACCGTTTAATAATCGCTCACGATATTTCATTATGTCCTCAATATTATTTTCAAAACCCTCAACACGGTCGATTTCGTTGGCGACTTTTTCTGCCATTGGTCCATTGGTTTCTGCGATTGCGACTGCTGTTTCAATGAGCTCTGGGCCGTAGCCGTCTTTATCTAGGGTTTCAATCGGGTTGTTTAGCTTACCTGTTAACCCACCATCTATAGTTTGTTCGGCGGCAGCGCCAACCGTGTCAATAATATCACTCTTTTCTTTTTCGGTTATGTTGCCAGACTCTCTACTTGCTTCGATAGTTTCTTCTGCTATATGAGCTAACGCGTCACCAGTTTGTTCCTCTAACTCTTTGTTTGTTTTTGGATGTATGGTTTCGTTTATCCAGTTTTTTACTGTTGAGATTTTTTCATTTATCCTATCTGATAGAGAATGTTCTGACTTGTTTTTTGGGTTGTCATATTCTGATGAGTTACCAGGTTGCGCGTTTTGATTTTGCATTATAATAATTATTATACAATACAGTTATGTTTTTGATAATTTTAGTAAAAATTGTTATCTATTTTTCCCAGCTAAAATTTTTATTGCCAAAGTGACCATATTTGGCCGTTTCTTCGTAGATCGGGCGGCGCAGATTTAGAGATTTAATGATTCCATTTGGCGATAAGTCATAGCCACTAATTATTTTTTCTTTACCGTCAACAACGACGGTCGCTTCAAGTGGTTGGCTATATCCAATGGCGTATGTCAGATAAACAAAAACTTCACTAGCATTAAATTTTTTAAGATAATCAATCGCAATTTTTCGGGCCATATATGCTGCTGAGCGATCAACCTTACTGGGATCTTTGCCGCTAAATGCACCACCTCCAATTGGGATTCGTGGGCCGTAATTATCGACGACAAGTTTTCGGCCAGTTAGGCCGGCATCGGCGTCGAATCCGCCTAGGCCCCAATCGCCTGCTGGATTGATATGAAATTTTACGATTTCATTTTTCGCAACAGCCAAAGGTTCGTTCTTCAGCCAAGTCAAGACTTGTGCCGCTAACTCATTTCGTGGCGCATTTTGAAAACTAGCCACGATGGAAATAATTTTGCCATTCTTTATGGTTACTTGGGTTTTTCCGTCATATGGCCAGCGTTCGTATATATTTTGGTTCAGCCGTCTGGATAATACGACTTCAATTGGCAAATATTCGGTTGTTTCGTTAGTTGCATAGCCAACCATTATTCCCTGATCACCGGCGCCGCCAGCATCTACGCCATTGGCGATTTCTGGACTTTGGGTTGCGATATTTTCAATAACTTCTACATTACCAGCTAGTCGTTTGATGATTTGTTTAATGTCAATTTCTGTGGCTGTGGATGTAACTTCACCGGTCACAAAGACTTTTCCGTGGCCACCAGCAACGTCAATTGCAACGCGAGCGTTACTATCTTGGGATAAATGGGCGTCTAGTATTGCATCCGAGATTTGATCGCAGATTTTGTCTGGGTGTTTTGGCG
>CAYVRA010000007.1:0-21047 GCA_964452965.1 uncultured Saccharimonas sp. (SeqCode)
TTTGTGCTGGATTGGCAGATTATTTTGATATGGATGTTACATTAATGCGAGTATTATTCGTCGCTGGCGCTTTCTTGACTGGTATAGGCATCTTACTTTATATAGTTTTGGCTCTTATATTGCCAGTTGGTGGCGGCGCTAAGGCTAAAAAATAAGTTCACAAGATTATAATTCATTAAGCTAGTTTATTAATATGAGCTAGCTTTTTGGTTTTAGCTAAGTTACGATAATATTGAAGTAATTTAATGATTGGTAGTAGAATAATAAATATAAATAGGAGATTTTATGGTTAATATAAAAAGGCCGTTGTATCGATTGCCAAAACATGGGCAAATAGCTGGTGTTTGTGCCGGCTTGGCGGATTATTTTGATTTTGATGTAACTCTAATAAGGGTTATTTTTATTATAGGTATATTTGTTACTGGTGGCGCTGCGATTTTACTTTATATTATTTTAGCAATAATATTACCAGTTGACGATGGCGCAACGCTTAAAGCGCATGCTTCGGTTGATGGTGAAGAAATTGGCAAGAAGATCAAAGATTTAGGCCACGAAATGCAATCTAATGGATCGGCTGGTCGAGTTCGAAATTATCTTGGTTGTGGTCTGGTTATTTTTGGTAGTTGGCTGTTATTAGCGCAGCTTTTTCCTGCTTGGGGTATATTTAGATGGGAATTTATCTGGCCGGTTATATTAATTTTTGCTGGCATATTTATTTTTGCTAAGGGAGTAAAAAATGGAAAATAATTTTAAAATGACCGAAAATAAAAAATCTAAAGAGTGGGGAGTCGGTCGGATTTTTTGGGGGTTGCTACTAGTCTTGATTGGCTCTATGCTTATTGCTAGTAATTTTGGTTTTGCGCATATAAATTGGTCTAGTATTGTTGGCTTGTGGCCATTATTTATTATTGCTGCCGGCTTATCGGTTTTATCTCTTCATAATATAGTTTGGAAGATATTGTCAGTTATATTAGCTGTATTTGCCTTGGGCGCAATAGCCTTCGTAGCACTTGGCGACAGCAATGTTGTTAGCTCCCCAAGTAAGCAAATTGATATCGATAAAAGTGGCATCCATATCATAGTTGAATAATATTATTTAATTCGGTAACGAATAATTGTTTTTATCTCTTTGGCATCTGGCGAAGTAAGGTACTCTTCCTCGTGGGCGCCAATGACGTTTTCCATTTTAACTCCCTTGCTCTCGATAAATTCGTGAAGTTTTGCAATAGTTGGGGCTTCGTCGGTGTATTTACCTTTGTGTAGTATTTGGGCATAGGTTCCACCTGGCCAAACGATTAGTTCGACTGGTTGTTTTAGGTCTTTTTGGATTACATCTGTTTTAGTAACAAAATCTGGTACTGGCACTGCCCAAATTCCAGTCCATTGATTTTTTGGTTTAATGTGAGCGTCAGGCCAAAGTGCGCATAATTTGCCAAGTTCCATCTTAATGCCGTTTGGTTTAAAGGTTTTAAATTTAGTTCCATAGGCGGTGCCATAAAGAATCGGAAATATATTCTTGCCGACTATATTTGGATCGCCAACACTAGTTATTGTTAACATTTTTCTGTCATTTAGTTTTATTAGTTCTGGGACAAATGCCTTCATATTTTTCTCCCTAGGCGAATTGCCAAACCATTTCGCCGATAATTATTAAAGCGATTGATAGCCAGATGAATAGGTCTGAGCCATCAGCGATTGTAGCGTCAATAAATCTTTTAGCATTTTTACTGATAGGTAGGTCGTGTTGGTTGATTCGTAGCCAAGTAAAGCTGATTGCTAAAACGGCTGCGTAGCAGAATAGGCAAAATATACAGATAGCACCGACGGCAAAAATACTTTGCCATAAATACCAAAAGCCAAAGCCTATGAAAAATAGTGTGAAAGCTTGCAGCGTTAGGCGTAGGTTTTTACTAATTGTGCCGCCAGTCCAGCCGACCAGGCCAATAGCTATTATCATTACAAAGAAAACGATGCACATTAATGAATTTGGGAATCCAAAGACTGAACTTTGCCAAGCTTTCAAAATGTTCGAGCAGTTAAATAAGGCATTGATATTACAAGCTAGTGGCTCGGTTGGGGCTGTTAAAATGGCAATTTTTTCGATCATTTGCCAAAAAGAGGCGACAAAGCCTATGATGGCGGATATTGTCATGGTCGCGTAAAGGTTTTTTTTATTGGCGTGGTCCTTGAAGAAGTTTAAGTTTATCATAATTTAATTATATCAAAATCTTTTACGGTTATGTTATATTTAAGTTATGAGTAAACCAATCACAAAAAACAGGTTAAGGAATTTTAACTTAGTAATGGGCGGCCTTCATCTTGCCCAGGGTATCGCAATATTAATTTTAAGCAAAGTTTTTACACTACCGATAAATGGGACGTTTTTAAAATTTAACGAGGCTACTTTTCATCTAGAGCCAGCGACAAAGGTTTTGTTCGATTTGCCTTTGCCGATGTTAATTGCAATATTTTTCTTTTTATCGGCTACTGCGCACTTGATAATTGCTACAGTTTATAATAAAAAATATAATTCGGGTCTTGAAAAAGGTATTAATAAAGCTCGCTGGATAGAATATTCGATATCTGCCAGTATAATGATGGTTGCAATCGCCTTACTGGTTGGCGTTTATGACGCTATGAGCTTGGTTATGATATTTGCTTTAACTTCTGTTATGAATCTTATGGGCTTGGTCATGGAGGTTCACAATCAGACAACAAATAAAACCAATTGGCTAAGCTATATTATTGGTTGTGTGGCCGGTGCTATTCCTTGGGTTGTGATCGCATTTTATTTTTGGATGAGTGCTGACAATGGCAAGGCTGCGCCAAATTTTGTTTATTGGATATTTGTCAGCATTTTTATATTCTTTAACTGTTTTGCTATCAATATGATTTTGCAATACAAAAAGATTGGTAATTGGAAAAACTATCTTTATGGAGAATTTGCTTATATAGTTTTAAGCCTTGTAGCTAAGTCTTTGTTGGCCTGGCAAGTATTTGCTGGCACGCTTCGTCCTTAATTGTATTAGTACGAACTCTAAAGCATTATCCCATCACACTCTTCAAGTAGAAGCGCTATCGCACTTCTACTTGAGCGTTCGGCTGAAATCGATAACTGTCATCGGCCCCAAAGGAGTCATTTAGCGTTTTATAATTCTAGCTAAACTAGTTTTGCTAAAATAGCAATAAAAGCTTATAATAGGGTTATTAAACGGAGCTTTTCGAAATGGCACAGATTATAAGCAGCAGTGCAGATTTTAATCAATTAAATAACTCATCTTATTCGATTTGGAAAAACGCAGCTATAGGCGGGATTTTAGGCATAGTTTACATCTTAATTTACTTAGCTTTTAGGCCGTTATTGCCGTTAGTGGCGGCTGGCGGTATTGCCATGATATTGACCGCCGTGACCGGTATTTCGGTTATGATCTGGCAAAAAATGGTTCAGCCTTTGATTATTGCTGTATCTATCAGTGTTCTTTTATGGGGTTTGGCTGTCTGGTTTGATGGATTGGCTTGGTTCGAGATTGCGATTTGGTGTATGGTGCTATTTTCGATGGCCTATGTTTTGTTCTCTGGCTTAATTAATTATTTAAGGCTGATTTTTGCACTGATTGCAATTATTCTAATAGTCATCGTGGCCCGTGTCGTTGTCGGCTTATGATGATATACTAGTTTTATGGAACAAATAATTATCTTAGTGGTGGTTTTATTAGGGTTTGGGGTTGTGATCTATATTTTAAATCAGCGGCTTAAAGAGCTAAAAAGCTCAAGTGCGGTTGAATTATTAAAAAGTGATGTGACCGAGTTATCACGAGGTATTAATAATTTACAGCAAGTCGTTGGAGATAAATTAGATAATAACAACAATTCAATGCAGGCATCGATGCAAAAACAGCTTAGCGAGAGCGCGAAGTTGGTTAGCGATGTTACGCAGCGTCTAGCAAAACTAGACGAAACAAACAAACGCGTTGTAGATGTCGCGGACGAACTAAAGACCTTGCAAAATGTTTTGCAAAATCCAAAGCAACGCGGAGTTTTTGGTGAGTATTACTTGGAGTCAGTTTTAGAAAATATATTGCCATCAAAAAATTATCAGATGCAGTATAAATTTAAGGACGGTGAAATTGTAGATGCAGTTGTGTTTTTAGACAAAGGTCAAATATTATCAATTGACAGCAAGTTTAGTCTGGAAAATTACAACCGTATGGTCGGCGAGTCTAGTAAGCCCGAGCGTGAAAAATTACTAGCCAAAGTCCGTAGTGATTTAAAGCTTAGAATTGACGAAACTAGTAAATATATTCGACCAGCCGAAAAAACAATGGATTTTGCTTTCATGTTTATACCAAGCGAATCGCTATATTATGATTTATTAATTGGCGATGTTGGCACTGGTTCGAGCGCCAGAGATTTAATTGAATATGCATTTCGGGATAAAAAGGTTATTATTGTTAGCCCGACTAGTTTTATGGCATATTTACAGACTGTTTTGCAAGGCCTGCGAAGTTTACAAATTGAAGAACAGGCTAAGGATATTCAGATCCGTGTTGGTCAACTAGGTCAGCATATTGGTAGGTTTGACGAGTTTATGCAAAAGCTTGGCAATTCGCTTAGTACAACGGTCAATCATTATAATGCCGCCCATAAAGAGCTAGGAAAAGTAGATAAAGATGTTATTAAAATTACTGGCGCCGACTCTGGTGTTGATCCGTTGCTTCTCGATAAACCACGAAGTGACGAGTAGCTATTTTTAATTCATCACTTGTAAGAAGCACTACTTTGTGGTATAGTTATCTTTAGAACCTTAACAATTTAGTACTCTTCCTGAGAATGGTGTTGTGTGCTTATTGTTTTTGCTAAACATACTATGCCGTTCTCAACGAAAGTTGAAATCGCTGATGTAGATGCATCGGTGAAAATTTTGTACGGCAAAAGAGGTATTTGTTATGAAGGATAACAACATCACGATTGAAAATTTATTCGCATTGATTGCGAGGCAAGGCGAGATTGTTAAAAGAGTGAAAAATGGAGGGTTGTCTATATTAGACGCTCTTTCATTGACACAAGCAATTTTGGATGGAAAACTTCCTACAAAAAAGGATAATTTCCCCCAATTCGCTCATCTTTTGCGTCCGCTTTCAATCCAAGCCACAGAACTCCGCAATCTCAACAAGCAAATGCCAAAAGGCATACGTGTTCCTGATTGTTGGTTCGATGAAAATCATCTTGATACTAACAGTGACCACACCCAGATGATTGAGGATCTCGAATTCTTCTTTATCTTGCCGCAACAAGGCACGCTAAAGGCAGCTATCGAGTATCAGGTCAAACTGGTTGAATTGACGCAGCCTGCAATATGGCGCTCATCGAGTTTCAACAGTGAGATCGCATCGGCCTATCTGGACGAAACTGCTGATAAGGCTATGTTTGAAAAATGTGGCATATTCAGACGTCGTATTAACTTGGTTTCCTATTGGGATTCAAAAAACGGCTATTCAGTCGATTCGGCACGTAAGCAAGCATCAGCTAACGGTATTTTACTGGCTGGTCTTGCTGCTGTCGGCGCTTATGCTGCACAAGATTCCGAACTGTATCAGAAACAAGATGGCGAGAATCTGCCGTATTTCGACATCGCAGACATAAGGTCTGGCGATGACGGCTCTCACGCATTCAACTCGTACTGTTATCGCAACGATCGCAGGGTCTACTTCCACTCGTGCAGGTCTGACGATGTCCATCGGTTCTGTGCGGAGCCTTCATTCGTTTAGGGAGTACTAAGAGTTCTTAGATTCTTGGTCTTTAAGGATTTTGGGTTTCGACTCTTGATTCTTACTGTGCCCTAGCCCCCAATTTATTGGGGGCTTTAAATTTGCTATAATTTCTATGGATAAGGTTGTTGAATGTGTATTCAAGGATATGCATCACCAAGTCTGGTATTTTGCAACTGACAGAGTTTTTGCGTCATTAAGATATAAAAAGAGCGCAAGCAAACTATCGAGCACTCCGTGTTCTTGGCTAGAAACTTATGTTTCGCATAAAATACAAGATTTGGATGTGTCTGAATCTGGTGAAAATGGTGGTCAAGAACGCAAATTGTCTGGCGATGACGGCTCTCGCGCATTCAACTCGAACTGGAATCGCAACGATCGCAAGGTCTACTTCGGCTCGTACAGCTCTGGCAATGTTAATCGGATTTGTGCGAGGCCTTCATTTGTTTAGGGGATGTACTTGGTTACTCGGTGTCTAGAAGGACTTCGGATTTTTATCCTTGGTTCTTCTGGTACCAAAAGTCTTCGAATTTATTCGGAGACTTTTTTATTTGGATAATAAAATCCCCGCTGTAAACAGACGGGGATTTTTAGTTTAGCTAAATTTTAGCAGTTACATTTACCATCTTCACAGTCACAAGAATCGGCTGTAAGTAAATCGTTAATTGCAAATCCAGCAACTGCACCAATAATAGGAGCGATCACATAGATCATAATTGGCCATAGGCTCCACTTTACTGCATCAGCAGCAAATGCCGTGGCTGGGTTTAAGAATATTAATGAAGTATTTTGTTCTGTTAGTAGCATTGATGTTAGTGATCCTGCGATCAACAAAGCTACCAATACGGCAAAACCGTAGGTGACGGCGTAAAATAATTTACCGGCTTTTATTGCTCTAGCCACGCCAAAGCTGATTATAAACATACCCATTAATTCGGCAAATAGAATGAACCATTCCTTGTCTGTTGCAACAGATGCAGCGTGGAATAATGCAGGTGCTGCGCTATATAGGCTGTCGGTTTTTGTTCCATCTAGATATGCGCTAAGTGTTAAGAATGCTGCACTAGCACCTAGGGCTTGAGCGGCTAGGTAGGCAATTGCACAAACTGAACAAATCTTACGAGTTATCCAAGAACCGATTGTAATTGCTGGGTTGATATGTGCTTTTGAGATGCCGGCAATTATCAAAACGATACCGATGACCGCAAAGGCGACGAATAATGGTTGACCTTGGACCGTAAAGACTGAGGCGACCAATAAAAAAGTGCCAATAAATTCGGCGATTAATGCACCCACTGATGGCATGCCTGGTATGGCGCTACAATTGCAGGTAAGCATTTTTTTTATGCTTGCGCCAACTGATTTTATATTTGATGTTTGAGCTTTAGCCGTTTCTGGCTTTTTGACTGTCGTTTTTTTGACTGTCTTTTTGGCTTTAGTATTCGCCATATTGTTTCCCCTCCTTAAAGTGAAATATAAATTTAGTATAACATAATATTTCGAAAGTAAACACTAGTGCTATACTAAGAGTTAGTTAATAAAATTAAGGAATAAAAAAAATGGCTTTATTTTTAAAACAGGATTTTGATTCAAGGTCTGAATTGCAAAATAAATTAGCAATGGAGTTGCAAGAAAAGGCAAAATTAAAAGCTAAAACAGCCGATTTGCCAGATGGCGTAGGCGATTCGAAATATATTGAAGGCACAAAGAATACGACTAGTTTGGCTTGGGCTTGGATTTTTATTTTATTTGCTGCCGTAGGCATTTCGATTTGGCTGATAGTTAAATAGTATGGCGTGATTTTAGTATTTTTATCGTATAATAATTAATAACATGCAGAATATTGAAGATGTCAGAACTAATTTATTGTCGCAAATAGCGAAAAGTAATACTCCGCGAGAAATTTTAAAATCTTCGGAATTAAAAAAGCTTTATGGAGCGATCGGATCTTTGCAGCCTGAGCAGCGTGGCGCCTATGGCAAATCGATTAATGATTTAAAAGTTGTATTGGAAAATGCGATAGCGACTAAAGAGGCTGAAATGGAAGATTTGACCGTCCAATCGATTGATGTCACTGCGCCTTTTGATGTAAATGGCGGTAAGGCGGGATTGCTTCCAACTGATAATGGGTCGCAGCATCCATTAACTACAGAGCTTGAAGATGTTGTCGATATTTTTACGCGTATGGGTTTTGAGGCAATTGAATCTAGACAGATTGATGATGATGAGCATATGTTTAGTGCGCTTAATTTCCCAGATAATCATCCAGCGCGCGATGGTTATGATACTTTTCGTACCGAAGAAGGTTTTATTCCGCCGGCTCATACTAGCACAATGCAAAATCGTATTTTAAAAGCCGGCAAGGCAAAATTAGAAGCCGGTGGCCAAATCGCCGCTGTCAGTTATGGCCGATGTTTTAGAAATGAGGATGTCGACACAACTCATGAGCATACTTTTTATCAATGTGAAGGTGTTTTTGTAAGTTCATCGGCTAACTTAGGCCAGCTACTTGGCACTTTGCGTGGCTTTTTTGAAGTTTATTATGGTCAAAAATTAAAGATTAAAACTCAACCGGCATATTTTCCATTCGTTGAGCCAGGTTTGGAATTTGCAATTGAAAAACCGGCAGCTTTAGGCGGCAGGCCTGGAGAATGGCTTGAAATGCTTGGTTGCGGTATGATTCACCCTAATGTTTTAAGATCGGCGGGTATTAATCCTGAAAAGTATCGTGGTTTTGCGTGGGGCGGCGGAATTGATCGTTTGGTGATGTTAAAATATGGTATCGAGGATATCCGTCATTTTGAAGCTGGAAAATTAGCATTTTTAAGGAAGTTTATATGAAATTGGTTGATAGAATAAGCGTTTCAGATTTAAGTTCTATGTCCGAAAAAATGTACGGGTTATTAGTAAAGGCGGTTGTTGATATTAAAGATAAATCAGTCGCGATAGACGCCGAGATGCATGTTGATTTGGAACAGTTCTTGCTAGAAAGAGGCTCGGCTCAAGAAGATTTATGGGGCATCAACTTGTATCCAGGTAAATTTAAAACGGATGATTTTGTCGAATTTGATTCGATGATAAATATCCGTCCACGACAAAATAATCGTTCGCGCACAGTTGAGGATGAAAAAATTAAACAACAAATCATAGATATTATCGCAGGAGTAATTCATGAATAATTATCAAGTTGATCGTGGTCGTTGGGGTAGGATGACAATCTTAGAGCAGATGGGTAATATTGGCGTAGAGGTTGGTCGTGCCATAAAGGCTAAACGTAACGGTGATAATGATTTAATGATTGGTGCAATAGATCGAACTTTAGATTTATTCAATGCTACTACGGAAATATTAATTTCTGACAAATCACTACGAGTTAAAGAGGTTTTGCGTGCTGAAGATCAGTTTCTGAGTTTGTTTTTTGATGATAATTTTAAAGATGCTGATAAATTAGACGATTATTTTATGCAGTATGCTTTAGCAGCTAGAAACGGGAGGGGTTGATTTATGATTATTTCACTAAATTGGTTAAGGAAATTCACCAATATTGATATTTCGGTTGATGAGCTGACTGAACTAATTAATACTCGGCTGGTTGAAATTGAGTCGGTAGTTAATATGAGCGAAAAATATAAAAACATCTTAATTGTTAAGGCCGTTGAAGTTAAGCCGCTTGAAGGTTCTGACCATCTAAGTGTCGTCAAAATTGACGATGGCGGCGCAAATCACGATGTTGAACGGGATGAGAATAATTTAATTCAAGTAGTTTGTGGCGCGCCAAATATTATATCAGGCCAAATGGTCGTTTGGCTGCCTCCAAAATCAGTTGTGCCTCAAACTTTTGGCACTGCGCAGTCGTTTACGTTAGATACTCGCAATTTGCGCGGAGTTGTTAGTAACGGCATGATTGCTAGCGCTAAAGAATTGGACTTATTTGATGAGCATACTGGCATATTAGTGCTTGATGACGATATAGCGCCCGGTACTTCATTCGCTAAGGAATACGAATTAGATGATTATCTGTTAAATATTGAGAATAAATCATTAACTCATAGGCCTGATTGTTTTGGAATTATTGGCTTTGCCAGAGAAGTTTCGGTGATTTTGGATAAAGATTTCATCAGCCCAGATTGGATAATGAATTTAAACCCTTATTTTGGCGAAGGTGCTGGTAATATTAGCGTAGCTATTGATAATTCAAATTTATCCGATCGCTACCAGGCTATTGTTATGACTGACGGTGACAGTAAAAAGTCATCACCTATGATAATTCAGACGTATTTAGCTAGAGTTGGTGTCAGGCCTATTAGTGCTATTGTTGACGCGACAAATTATTTGATGATGTTAACCGGTCAACCTTTGCACGCTTTTGATTTTGACAAGGTCCGTTCAATTTGCGGTGATAATGTCGAGATTTATGTTAGAGCTGGCTATGAAAATGAAAAACTAGAATTACTAGACGGACGAGTTATTGAATTATCAACTGATGATATTGTAATTGCAGCTGGTGAAACTGCGATTGCTTTGGCTGGCGCTATGGGTGGTGCAAACACTGAAATTGATGGCAGCACCAGGGCTATAATTATTGAATCGGCCTCTTTCAACTTGTATAAATTACGAGCCACACAAATGCGTCACGGTATTTTTAGCGAGGCGATTACAAGGTTTACAAAGGGTCAGCCGGCCGAGCTGACGGCACCAGTTTTAGGCGAAGCTGTTAGATTAGTTCGTGAATGGACTGGCATGCAATCGGTGACGGCTGTGGCCGATACTTATCCTGGCAAAAGAGAAAAACAAGCTATAAAAGTGCCACTACAAAAAGTAAATGATATATTGGGCGTTGATATGAGTATCTCGGATGTAGCTAATTCAATCGGTCATGCTGGATTTGGTGTCAAAGTTGAAGATCCATTAACAATGAATGTCGAAGTTCCATATTGGCGATCGGATATTCATATACTAGAAGATGTGGTTGAAGAAATTGGTCGCATTAATGGTTTTGACAATATTAAATCAACTTTGCCGTTACGAGATTTTACAGCTGTAATGCCAGGTGATTTTGATATTTTCCGTAATAATTTGCGTAAAACCTTAGTTAAATCTGGTGCAAATGAAGTTTTGACTTATAGCTTTATTCACGGTGATATTATTAAAAAAGCTGGTCAAAATCCCGAAGATTCTTATCGATTAGTAAACTCAATTAGTCCAGATCTTCAATATTATCGCCAAACATTGACGCCAAGTTTATTAAGTATCGCGCAACCAAATATAAGACAGGGTTACGATGAGTTTGCTTTATTTGAGATTAATAAGTGTCACTATAAACCAGATGGGCTAACGGATGAAGAAGTGCCAGTGGAAATTGATAGGATGGCTTTGATCTTTACTGCTAAAGCTGGTAGCGGCACGGCTTATTATCGAGCGAAGCGCATATTGGAATTTACTATGGGTGATTTAAATATTACCTATAAGAAAATTAATGAATCTAGTGACCCAATTCTATCGCCATTTGAGCCTAAGCGGAGTGCTGAATTAATTAGCGCTAATGGCAAAACGATTGGTTTTATTGGTGAGTATAAAAAATCAGTTATCAAGAATTTTAAATTACCAGTTTGTTCGGCTGGATTTGAAATTAATACTTTAGAATTGTTTAATTTAGCAAAAACAGTCGGTAAAAATTACAAGCCATTAAGCCGTTACCCATTAACCGACCGAGATATCTGTTTTAAGGTTGATCAATCAGTTAACTGTGGTCAAATTATCGATAGCGCTAACGAAATTTTATTAAAAACCGATTTGGAATCATCGATCGAGGTGATCGATATTTATCAAAAAGAATCTGAAACAAAGAACGTGACAGTCCGTATTAAATTAGTCTCATATAGTCATACATTAAATGGCGATGAGGTGACAGAAGTTGTAAATAATGTTGTAAATTCAGTTGTTGCCAAGCTTGGCGCGGCTGTTATTTGATATAATAATATTAATAAATTTGAAATAGGGATGAGGTTTTTATGGCGACACCAAAAGCGCAGCGCATTGGAATTTGGATAATTGCAATTGTTTTGTCAGTAGGCACACTGGGATCATTTTTAGTGATGGGCTTAAGTTTAAATAATCAAAAGATTGATAACGATGCACAGCAAAAAGCTTATGACGATTATTTGGCTCAACAAGATCAAGCATCTCAGGCGAATGCTGCCAGCTCTGAAGGTTTTGGCGGCTATGCCGCTCAGACTTTTGACGCATCGGTTACAAAATTAAATGTCGAAGTCTTGAAACAGGGTGATGGTTCGGCAGTTGCGGGGTCGGACTCGATTAATTGTAGTTATTTTGGCTGGCTACCAGATGGAACAATTTTTGATAGTAGTAAAAAAGCTGGCAATGATGATGCGCCAATCACATTTCCACTTAACGGTGTTATCGCTGGTTGGACAGAAGGTCTGACTGGTGTCAAGGTCGGTAGCGTAGTTAGATTAACTATTCCGGCTGACAAGGGTTATGGCGCCAAAGGGTCTGGGGCTATTCCGGCTGACTCTCCATTGCAGTTTATTGTCGAAGTCCACGCTATAGATAATAGTCAATCAGCCTAAGGAGGGATATGAAAGATAAAATCCATGATTTAGTAATAATTGGTGCCGGTCCAAGTGCTCTGACAGCGGCAATTTACACGGCACGCGAAGATATCGAGACGATTTTGTATGAAAAAGCAGTTGTCGGCGGTATGGCTGCTATTACTGACAAGATTGATAATTATCCCGGTTTCCCTGACGGTATTGATGGGTTTGAATTGACCGATCGAATGCAAAAACAGGCTGAAAAATTTGGCACTAAAATCGAAGCTGGACATGTTACGGCTTTGCGTGATGAAAATGGTGTTAAAATTTTAACGGTTGATGGTAAAGAAATAAAAGCCAGGGCGGTTTTGATATCTACCGGCAGCGACTATAACAAAATCGGTATTCCTGGTGAGTTAGAATATTACGGACGCGGTGTTCATTATTGTGCAACCTGTGACGGTGCGTTTTATCGCGGCAAAGAAATAGCCGTAGTTGGCGGTGGCAATTCTGCAGTACAGGAGGCAATTTATTTAACTCGATTTACAAAACATATTCATTTACTAGTTCGCAGCACAGTTAAAGCAAGCGATGTTTTACAAAAAGAATTGCAGCAAATGGTTGATGAAGGTAAAATCATGGTTCATATAGGCACGACAACGGATGAAATTGTCGCAACCGATAATAAAGTTTCTTCGGTAAGAGTCACTAAGGACGGTAAAACTAATTTAATTGAAATTGACGGCGTGTTTATATTTGCTGGCTTGAAACCCAACACTCAATTTTTAGTTGGTAGCGAGATTGAACTTGATGAGATTGGTTTTGTGAAAACTAATTGTAATCTGCAAACCAACATTCCTGGTATTTATTGCAGCGGCGATGTCCGCAGCGGCTCGACTATGCAAGTTGCTAGTGCTGTTGGCGAAGGCGCCACGGCCGCACTTGAGATTCGTGAATATTTAAGTAGCCTTTAATTTAAATTAACCAAGTTTTATTATATCTGACAAGGTTACTAGAATTGCTCCCTTTGCGGGCAGGCCTTCGTTTTCGGCCATCTTTTCGACATACTCTTTCCACGGCCCATCTGTAAAATATTCAGCTGTTCCGACGAATTTATAGCCGTTCCAGTCTTTATTCCAGACAGCTAGACATATATTATTATTGGCTTGTATGTTTTCTTTGGTTTGTTTCATAAAATTGTCAGTTATAAGTAGCTGATCTTCATTGACTGCTTTGACAAAAGCTACTCCAATTACATTTGGGCGATTGCTTGAATCGACGGTTGCAACTGATACGGGATTTGATTCTATGAGTTTTTTAATTTCAGATGTAATCATCATATATTAATGATAGTCGATAGGGTTCTTTAGTAAAATTTCTATTAGCAAGTTGATGATTTTTACATGCTATAATAACTTCAACCTATGGCGCTATATGATGAATTAACTCCGGGCGATATTGAAAAAGGCATTGTTAATGTTGTGGTCGAAATCCCAACCGGCAGCGTCAACAAGATTGAGTGGAATCGTGATGAAGAAATTATGCAACTTGATCGGGTTGAGTCCTCGGCTGAACCCGCTAGCTATGGCTTTATCCCACAGACTTTAAACGCTGATGGCGATGAGCTGGATGTAATTATTATTAATGATCGGCCTTTGCCAACGGAAACGACTTTGAAGGCCAGGGTTATTGGCGTGATGAGTTTTGAAGATGAGGGTATTGTGGACGATAAGATTATTGTCGTGCCCGAAGATGCTGTCGGTGTTTATAAAAATATAAACAGTATTGATGATATTCCTAAAAATAAAATGGATCAGATTATTTATCATTTTAGCCATTCTAAAGATTTTATTGGTCCGAATCTTACTATCATAAAAGAATGGGGTGGTAAGACTGAGGCTAGGCAATCTATTCATCGAGCGGTTAAAGCTTGGAATGAATCTCAAGAAGATTGATTTATTTTTTGCCGAATATATTGCCGACTTTTTTAATCACATTAATTGCATCCGACTGTCGAAGATAACTGCGTAATTTATTTTTGGCATGTGTTGTCGTAACTAATTCTTTCCAGTCTTGCTTTGGGTGTGAAGTCTTGCGAGTTATGACCTCGACAATATCACCATTTTGAAGTGGTTTTTCAAGTGAGTGAATTTTATTATTAACTCTGAATCCATAGGCATGGTTAGCAATATCGCTGTGTACTAAATATGCAAAATCTAACGGCAAAGCGTTTTCGGGCAGGTTATAAATATCGCCTTTTGGGGAATAGACGAATATCCGATTTTGGAATAGGTCTATATTAAGCTGGTCTTTTGATATTTTAGTACCTTCTTTCAGTTTGGCGGCTATCTCTTGTAATCGGTTTATCCATTGCAGATTTGCCGGCAGTGAAGATGGCTGGTTTCGCTCGGTGTAGTTTTTGGAAGACTTTTGCTCGTGGTAATGAAAGCTAGCTGCCAAGCCTCGTTCGGCAAACTCATGCATCTGGTGGGTTCTAATTTGAAATTCGACAATTTGTTCAGTGGGGGTTAATACTGTCGTATGCAGGCTTTGATAACCGTTTGGTTTTGGTGTGGCGATATAATCTTTGATTCGACTAATCATAGGCCTGTAAAGACTATGAATTGCGCCGAGCACTAAATAACAATCTTCTTTTTTATCAACCAGTATACGTAATGCCATCAAGTCATAGATGCTATCTATATCTTTAACTTTTTTTAATTTTTGATAAAGGCTGTAAAGGCTTTTAACACGGCCATTTATTTCGGCAGATATCCCTTGTTTTTTTAGTTCGGCGGCGATTTCATTGCGAACTGAACCTAATTTCCTGGCACTTTTGCCTAATCGCTTTTTCATCAAATTTTGTGTTTTTTTGAATTCGGCAGGGTCGAGGTATTTAAAGGCTAATTCTTCAATTTCCATTCTGACGCGTCCCATGCCTAAGCGATCGGCAATTGGTCCGAACACTTCTAGCGACTCACGAGCGATTTTAACTTGCCGGTCTTTTGGCAAATATTGCAGCGTCATTAGGTTGTGCAGGCGATCGGCTAGTTTGATTATGATGACGCGAATATCTTGGCCGACGGCAATAAGCAATTTTGACAAGTTATCTTTTGTTTGCTGTGAGTAATCATCCAGGTTCCGCATACCAGCGCGAGCTTGCGACACTTTTGTCACGCCATCAATTAAAAAGGCTATATTATCGCCAAATAAATCTTTAATTTGGTCAATACCTATATCGGTATCCTCAACTACATCATGCATAACTCCAGCAATGACGCTGTCTATGTCCATACCCCAATTCATTAAAGTTCCAGCAACTGCCATCGGGTGAGTTATGAACTTTTCACCACTAGCTCGTTTTTGACTTGCATGGGCCTTGGTGGCAAAATCTATTGCAGCTTCAAGTGACGAGACTTCTGACTCGTTGTAGCGTGATTTGGCGTATGAAATTAATTCAGATCTTCCCATGACATTATTATACTTTATTTAGCGGTAAGCTTGCACAATTGACCCCATAAAGCTTATACTTTATATATGAAGATTTTTATTGGTAGCGATCACCAGGGCTTTCATTTAAAAGAAGAAGTTTTTGCATACTTAGCAAAACATAACTATTTGGTTGAGGATGTTGGTGATAAGGTTTTAGACCCGAATGATGATTTTCCACAGTTTGCTCAGATGGCGGCTCTAAAAGTTATTGGTAGTCAAGACAAAGATCCGCGGGCAATTTTGCTATGTGGAGGCGGTCAAGGTATGGCTATGGCGGCTAACCGGTTCCGCGGTATTAGAGCTAGTGTGATATGGGACGCATATGAGGCAAGAATGACTCGAAATGATAACGAAAGCAATGTTCTTTGTTTGCCGTCTAGGATTTTAGAAAATAGTAATGAGTGGCAAGGCATAGTTGAAACTTGGCTAAATACGCCATTCGCTGGTGCGGCTCGATTTAAAAGACGCAACGAGCAGATAGATGAGTTTTAATGACTAGCGTAATTGCCCCAAGCATAACTGTCGAAACGGCCGAACGATACAAGGCGGCGATTGATAGGTATAGACCGTTTGCACAGCGAGTTCATATCGATGTTAGTGACGGTGAGTTTGCGCCGGTTTTATTGTTTTCAGTTGATGATTTATGGTGGCCACGTGAATGGATAGTTGATATACATGCTATGGTTAGCAGGCCAGCTGAGTATATTGAGAGATTGATTGCACTTGGGCCGCATATGATTACTCTTCATGTTGAAAATGGTGAAAATATGATTTTGCCGATTTTGGAAAAGATTAAAAAATCTGGCATCAAAGCCGGAATAGCGGTTTTAAAGCCAACTGTGCCATCAATGATTGAAAATGCTATTAAAGCGGCTGATCATGTTTTGGTCTTTTCGGGAGATCTAGGCCATTATGGCGGAACGGCTAGTTTGATGCAACTTGAAAAAGTTCGTCTGATTAGGGCGATAAAACCAGAAATTGAAATTGGTTGGGATGGCGGCGTATCACTTGATAATGCTTTTACTCTAGCTCAAGGTGGTGTAAATGTTTTAAATGTGGGCGGCGCTTTAAGTAATACCGAGGATCCAGCTGGTGTATTTGCCGAGTTGACACGCGAAATAAATAAACAAGGAGTGATTTAGTTAAGGTGGGCCTAAAATTAACGATTCCTCAAATAAAACATAAAGCTAATATCCTTCGTGAGGATATTATCGAGATGTTAACATTGGCCGGCAGTGGTCATACGGCTGGCTCACTTGATTTGGCTGATATTGTCGCGGCGCTTTATTTTAATATTATGAATATTGACCCCAAAAAGCCCGACTGGGACGACAGGGATATGTTTTTGCTAAGTAATGGCCATACTGTGCCGGTCCAATATGCGGCTATGGCCGAGGCTGGATTTTTTGAAAAGTCAGAACTTAAAACTTTACGCAAATTAGGCAGTCGCTTACAGGGTCATCCTGAAAGAACTAGATTGCCGGGTCTAGAAAACACCAGTGGTCCATTAGGTAGTGGGCTATCACAGGCCTCTGGGATGGCATACGCTTTTCAGTATTTAGATAATCAAAAACATAGATTTGTTTATGTGATTATGGGCGATGGCGAGTTAGATGAGGGTAATGTTTGGGAGGCGGCAATGTTCGCCGGTAAATATAAATTATCGCAATTAGTCGTTTTTGTTGATCGAAATAATATTCAAATTGACGGAAACACTGAGGATGTTATGCCGCTAGAAGACCTGCGTGGTAAATGGGAATCTTTCGGTTGGCATGTTTTGGAAATCGATGGCAATAATATTGAAAGTATTATTGATGCTGCTAGTACTGCTAGGGCAATTACTAATCGACCAAGTGTAATTATTGCTCATACAATTCCAGGCAAGGGTGTTGATTTTATGGAATATGATTATAAATGGCACGGCGTAGCGCCAAATAGTAATCAGGCAAAAGATGCATTGAAGAAACTTCATACACTGGATGGCAAAATAAATTCAGAGGATTCAAAATGAGCGATTATCAATTAAATTCGAAATTATTTGACGAAGATGTTTTACAAGAGCCTATTAGACTAGGCTATGGTCGCGGGCTGAAAATGGTTGGCGAACAAAATAAAAACGTAGTGGCACTTTGTGCTGATTTAACTGAAAGCACTCAAACACATTTATTCGCTGAGGCATATCCAGATAGATTTATTCAAGTTGGCATTGCCGAGCAGAACTTAGTGTCGGTTGCTAGCGGTTTATCTGCGGTTGGTAAAATTCCATTTGCTGCTGCTTATGCTGCTTTTAGCCCAGGAAGGAACTGGGAGCAAATTAAAACAACAATTTGTCTGAACGATCAACCGGTTAAGATTATATCTTCGCATGCCGGTGTTGGCGTTGGGCCGGATGGCGCGACTCACCAGATGTTGGAAGATATTGCTATGATGCGCGTTATGCCAAATATGGTGGTGATTGTGCCTGGCGATAGTATTGAAGCTGAAAAAGCGACACTTGCGATTGCTAAAAACAATAAACCTAGCTATTTGCGTCTAGCTCGTCCCAAAACGCCGGTCTTTAGTACTCCTGAATCACCGTTCGAGATTGGCAAGGCTTATATCCTGCGAGATGGGCATGATGTTAGTTTATTTGGCACTGGCATAACAACTTGCCAGTTGTTAGTTGCTGCAAATATATTGTCCGAAAAAGGTATTAACGCTGAGGTTATCCATGTTCCGACTATTAAGCCACTCGATTTGGATATTATAATTGCTAGTGCCCGAAGAACAGGACGAGTTGTAACTGCTGAAGAGGCGCAAGTAGTTGGTGGGCTAGGTGGCGCAATTGCTGAAGTTTTGGGCGAACATCTACCAACGCCAATACTGCGGATTGGCATTGATGATCGCTATGGCGAAAGTGGCGAGCCTGATGAGTTGTTCGATTTTTTTGGATTAACTGGCGAACATATGGCTAAAAAAATCGAAGACTTTGTTCATCAAAAATCACAATACCATAGGGACTATTAGGAGGTAATATGGGCTTAACTATAAATCAAATTCGAGATAATGTGATTCGCGCCAGGCATTTATTGCAGCGCAGTAAAAACCAACATTTTGCAGTTGGCGCTTTTAATATTGATAATCAAGAAACATTAATTGCAATTGCTCGGGCTGCTCAAAAGCTAAATTCACCAGTGCTAGTGGAGCTTAGTAAGAACGAAGCGACTTCAATGGGCTTGCAAAATGTTCGCGATATGGTTGATAATTACAAAAAAGAATATGGCATAGAGATGTATATTAATCTTGATCACAGCCCAACGGTTGACGATTGCAAACGCGCGATAGATGTTGGCTACGAATTTATTCATATTGATGTTTCTCAGGGCGATCATGATGCTACCGACGAGGAAATTATCGCCAAAACTAAAGAGGTGGTTGAGTATGCTAAATTTACCGGTGCGATTGTCGAGGCCGAGCCGCATTATTTTGGCGGATCATCAGATGTTTTTGATAAGCCGATTGACTATGAAGAGATAAAAAAAACATTCAGTACTCCTAAGGAGGCAGTTGAATTTTGTGAAGTGACTGGTGCTGACATTTATGCTGTGGCGATTGGCAATCTGCATGGTAAGTACCCAGTACCAAAAGTTTTAGATTTAGATTTGTTACAAAAAGTTCGTGATGCAATTGATCCAAGGGTTATGATTAGTTTACATGGCGGCAGTGATACGCCGCTGCATTATTTTAAAGACGCTGCAAAGATTGGCGTTAGTAAAATCAATATTAATAGTGATTTGCGATATACATTCAGAACAACTCTCGACCAAGTATTGAAGGACAATCCAAAGGAATATGCGGTAGTAAAATTAATGCCAAAAGTTTACGATGCAGTTCAAGTAGTAGTTGAAGAAAAGATTAGCGCCTTTGGTAGCGCCGGCAAGGCTGTATTATGACAATTAAAATTTTATCAATTGGCGCAGCGGTTCAGGATGTATTTTTAAGCCATAGTGTTGAATTTAAACCAGTAACTGATATTCCAGCACACGAAGTTTTTATGAAACTAGATTTAGGTGCCAAGGCGGACGTTAATAATATAAATTTTAGCACTGGTGGAGGTGCGACTAATGCCTCTGTGACTTTTGCTCGTCAGGGGTTGCACGCTTTATTCATGGGCACAATTGGGCATGATCCGGCTGGCGAGGCGGTGCTGGCTGACATGGACAAAGAAGGCGTTGACACTACCCATATTAGTTATTCAGATAAATTTAACACAGGTTATTCTACGCTACTACTAGCTCCTAGTGGTGAGCGCACTATTTTGACATATCGCGGCGCGTCAACTCATTATGAATTAAAGAATTTTAATCTTGATGAGGTCGAGGCTAACTGGATTTATTTATCTAGTTTAGCTGGCAATATTGAATTACTTGATAAAGTTTTACGCCAAGCCAAAGAAAAAGGCATGAAGGTGTTTTTGAATCCCGGAAAAGGTGAGCTTGGAAAAATGAAAGAATTAAAATCACTACTGGAAGATGTCGATATTTTGTCGGTTAATAAAGAGGAAGCGATGCAGATTGTCGAAGGTCATAGCCTGGAAGAACTGACCAGACGATTACTTAATTATGTGCCAATGGCAATAGTTAGTGATGGCCCAAATGGGGTTGTAGCTAGTGATAAAAATACAATTGTTAGGGCGGGTATGTATGAGGATGTAAAAGTTGTTGATCGAACTGGGGCAGGTGATGCTTTTGGGTCTGGTTTTTTGGCTTATTTTGCGCAAGGTAAATCATTAAAAGATTCGATTGTTTTTGCTAGCGCCAATTCAACTTCTGTCGTAACAAAAATTGGCGCCAAGGACGGAATCTTACATAAAGGCGCCGTTTTACATGCGATGCCCCTTAGCGAAAAGTCATTTTAGGTGTATAATTTTATGAAGCATAAGTATTAATCAAAAAAGGATTTTAATCAGTGAGATATCAGATTTGCGTTTCAGGTGCAGCATCAGGCGAAACAGTAGAAGCTTCGCATCAATTAGCATATGATTTAGGCGTGGCGATTGCTAAAGCCGGTAAAACTTTGACGACTGGAGCGACAATTGGATTGCCTTGGTATGCGGCGCAAGGTTTTTTTGGCATTAAAGATCGCAAGGGTTTCTCTATTGGCTATTCGCCAGCCAGTTCGTTTCGCGAACATGTCGTTACTTATAAATTACCGACAGTTGAATTTGACTATATTAATTTTACCAGTATGGATT
>CAYVRA010000008.1:0-20558 GCA_964452965.1 uncultured Saccharimonas sp. (SeqCode)
CCAATGATATGAATATTTATGGCGACTATGGAAACATATTAGTCTTACAAAAACGACTTGAAAAATATGGCTATCAGCCAGAAATCTTCGAGTATAATCCTGGTGATAAATTTCCTAATGAAATAGATATTATTATTGGCGGTGGCGGACAAGATAGCGGCCAAAGTAAAATCCAAAAAGATTTGTTAAAAATTGGGCCAAAATTACAGAAATTAGCCGATAGTGGCACGCCAATGTTGGTTATCTGCGGCCTGTATCAATTATTTGGAAAATTCTTCAAAACAGTAGAAGGCGAAAAAATCGAAGGCATTGGCATACTAGATATTGAAACCTATGGCAAATCTGAAAGATTAATCGGCAACATAATCACCAACAGCGAAGACTTTGGCTATATTATTGGTTATGAAAATCACAGCGGCCAGACTTTCTTGGGTAAAGGCGTAATTCCGCTAGGACAAGTCAGGCTAGGTGCTGGCAATAATATGGCCGAAGGAACCGAAGGTGCCAGATATAGTAATGTGATCGGGACTTATTTGCACGGTTCATTATTGCCTAAAAATCCTAAAATAGCCGACTTTTTAATCGAACAAGCTGTAATAAAAAGATATGGAAAATTCGATAAAAAACAAATTGACGATAGTTTAGCCGAATTAGCTCGCAAAAGCGCAATCAAACGACCAAGATAAATTAATTTATAACTTTATACTGTATCGCCTTGTAGGCTGGCTTGCCGTTGATGGAATCATTAACCTCGACAGTCTGTAATGGCTGCCAATTCGGATATGGGGCACTAAAGTCACCGCCGCGAGGCAAACCCATATACCAAACAATTGGATGCTCGGTTGTAAATTTATTTATATCCTTAATTTTTGATTGGTCGTTATATTTAAGCATATCAAGCGATCCGAAACTATACGACGTGTTAGCGTCGATGAAATAGATTGGATGCTTATCGGTACCATAAAATGAAGCCTCATAAAACAACCACGGCGAATCAGCGATAATCGGCTGACCGACCTCAGACTTAGCCACCGCATCATTAAAAATATCCCTTGTATTATTAGAGGCATTTGAGGTTTTGCTGTAATTGCCGTAATACCAAACGTTGCCGACGCCAACCATCATAAAAAAAGCCACTAAAACTATTGCCAAAATCCGCCATTTGGATTTTATAAAATCAGACCCAAGTGATAAAGTTACGCCAATAAAAATTGCGATAAAAAGTACCGAAGGCACAAGATAGCGATCAACAAACATCGATCGAAGTGGCGGCATCGAAAGAAGAAATATAATAATCGACGGCACAAACGCTAACGCCATAATTAATCTGTAATTTTGTTTTTGCTTATCATTTTGTGATTTATAAATTTTTAAAGACAACCAAGATAATAAAGCAATAATGCCAACCAAGCCCAAAGCAAACCAACCATTGACCTGACTGACATCCTGGTAGTAAATAACATTGGTCAAGAAGTTGATCAATGTGTCGGGAGTGACAGCTGGTATCCAAAAACCAAAATATTGGACAACTTGCGATTGAGCGAGGAATACCGGTATCCAAGCCCCGTATACACAGATTGCAGTCACATAAGCCATAATCCATTGTTTTGAGAAGAACTGTTTTATAAATTTGCCTTTGCTAGCAACGCGACGCACATTATCAGCTCGCCAAATCCAGTGCGCAATCCAAACAATTGCCGAGAAATAATGCGTCCACATACCAAGCGCAACCAAAATTCCGTATATAACCCACGGTAGTTTTTTCTTTGATTCTAGCGAAATAACCAATACATAAGTTGCCGCCAATGATATTGCTGCCACCAATGTATACATACGCATCTCTTGGGCGTAACGAACCAGCATTGGCGATAACGACATAAATATTAAGCTAATCCGAGCCGCATTTTTGTTAAATAATTTATTGGTTAACAAATATCCAAAGATTATAGCTATGCCGCCAAAAAATACACTCATAGACCGAAGTGCCAGCTCGGTATTTCCAAACATTATGCCCCAACATTTTAATAGCCAATAATAAAGCGGCGGGTGAACGTCAGTGCCAGTATACCTGGCAATCTCCCAAAAATTAAACCTTATCATATAAGCGCCAAAAGCCTCGTCAAACCAGATTGATGATTTTGTTATCGTCCAAAGCGATATACTGGCAAATACAGATAAGCCAATTGCCAATAAAATCCAATCCTTAATTTCTAAACCAAATATATTTCGTTTTTTCAATAAAAATTTATTAAACATAGTTAATTAATACTATACCACTATTTAGGACTGGAAATCATCTCTTAAGTGCGGTATAATTCATCAAGTAAGCACCATAGCACACTATCGGGGTGTGGCGCAGTTGATAGCGCGCGCGGTTTGGGACCGTGAGGTCGAAGGTTTGAGTCCTTTCACCCCGACCAAATAAAATTTCCGGCTTTTATGCCGGATATTTTATTTGGCTTCCGAGTTAAAAGCCTTTAAACCATCAACCCAAATTTTGTAAATAGACAGGGATGTGTCGCAATATTCTTTCGCCTATTTATGCTATCTTTAAATAATTAACTATTTCTACAAGCACCCATAATATAGACACGAGCCAAATCAAAAAACCGCCCACGTCACAAATGACCTACGCGACGTATTAAGCGAACTAAGCTAGCTCTATCCCGACCGGACAATGATCTGACAAAACAACATCCCTGTAGATCTTTACACTTTTAATATTTCTAGCTAATTCTTTAGACACGAAACAATAATCAATCCGCCAACCCATATTACGTTCCCTAGCGTTAAAAGCATAAGGCCACCAAGTATAGTTATTATCTTCTTTATTTAAATGCCTAAAACTATCAACAAAACCTAGAGCAGTTAACTTATCAATCTGTAACCTTTCAATTTCTGAAAACATAATATTATTTTTGTTTTGCTTTGGTCGGGTTAGATCAATTTCATTATGAGCAATATTAAAATCACCAATCAAAATTACATTTTTATATTTTAAACCTTCTAAACGCCGAGTAATCATCTGGTAAGTATCTAGTTTATAATCTAGATTTTCTTTTTGCCGCCCGCCATGCGGAAAATACAAGTTCAAGAGTGTGAAATCAGGATATTCTAATTCTAAAAACCTACCTTCATTATCAAAACGCTCCAGACCTAAAACCGAATCAACGACAACGGGTTTTGATTTAGAATAAACCGCCACACCGCTGTAGCCTTTTTTAACAGCCGAATTTAAATATAGATTATAGCCATCAAGATTTAATAATTTTTCTGGCAAATCAGCTAAATTAGCCTTAACTTCCTGGAAACAAACAATATCCGGATTCTCTTTTAAAATAAAATCAAGCAGGCCTTTTTTATAGGCCGACCTAATTCCATTAAGATTACAGGATATTATTTTCATTCAAGCTACTTTTATAGAAAGCCTCAAAAAATCCTATTAGCTAACCTCTTCATAGGCAATATACCAAATATAGACAAAACCCCAATCAAAACACCGATAGAGACTTCACTTAAAGCTAATGGCGCGAAATGAAACAAATCTCTCAGAAAAGGCACACAAAGTACCAACGCCAAAGATACTGATGTCACTAACAATATCAATAACATCGCCTTATTTTCAAAATGGATTATGTCCGCAATCGCCTGCTTGCCAGCTATACCAAAAACAAGAAACAGGTTTGAAACTACTAAAATCAAAAATGTCATACTGCGAGATTTATCTTCACTCCAGCCCATATCAAATAATATTTTAAATGATGCAACTACAATCACCGCCACAACCAAGCCCTGCAATAAACTACCCATTATCATCTTTTTATTAAAAATTGGCGCCGATAACTTACGAGGCGGGCGATTCATAATACCCTTACTTTCTTTTTCGTTCTCGAATATAATCGTACAGCTTGGATCAATCACAAATTCCAAAAACACAATATGTGCCGGAATTAAAACTATTGGCCACTTAAATATAACCGGCAAAAGCGATAGCAAAGCAATTGGGATATGGACAGAAATAATGTAGGACATGGCTTTTTGCAAATTATCATAAATTCGACGACCGATTTTTACGCCGTGCACGATAGAAGCAAAATTATCATCTAGTAGAACTATGCTGGCAGCCTCCCTGGCCACATCCGTACCATTTTTGCCCATAGCGATACCTACGTGCGCCGCCTTTAAAGCTGGCGCATCATTAACACCATCACCAGTCATAGATACAATATCGCCGTTAGCTTTTAGGGCTTTGATTATCGTTAGTTTATTAGCCGGCCTGACACGACTGAAAACAGATATATTTTTAATTGATTCAGCTCTTTCGGATTCAGTTAATTTTTCAAACTCTTCGCCAGTTATTGCATTATGCCAATCCAGTCCGATGTTTTTAGCAACTCTTACTGCAGTCTCTGGATAGTCACCGGTCAACATAATAACTCTAATACCGGCTTCTTTGCACATTTTAATCGCCGGTACCACTTCAGCTCTTACTGGGTCGACTAAACCGACAAGTCCAAGAAACTCAAACTTAAAATCATGGCGGTCGGCAGGGATATCGGTTCTAGCCTTTCCCTTAGCTACTGCAATCACCCTAAGCCCATTACTTGCTAATTTTTTAACATCTTTTTCAAACCTAGTTTTTTTATCATCATCAAGATGGCATAAATTAAAAACAGTCTCTGGGGCCCCCTTTAAGGCGACCGTTTTTACTACATCACCATCACCCCAAACATGAACAACCGAAAGTGAACTATCTTCTAATGGATACTCTTTTATGATTTGCTGATTTTTGTAAATATCATCAATATCACGAAAAACTTTCTTGCCAGCAATAATAAAAGCCTCCTCCATCGGATCAAATGGATCTTTTTGAGATGCCAAAACACCATATTCTACGACATCAGCCGCATAGTCAAAATCATCAATATGAGCATTACCGTCAGCATCAATAATACTTGCAATCTGCATTTTATTTTCAGTTAAGGTGCCGGTTTTATCAACACAAAGAACATTAGCGCTACCGAGTGTTTCGATTGTATGCGATCGACGAGCTAATATATTATTTTTCGCAAGTCGCCAAGCCCCCAGTGTCAGGAATATAGTCAAAACAACCGGAAATTCTTCTGGCAATATGGCTATAGCAAGTGTCAAGCCAGCCAAAAATCCCCTAGTCAAGTCGCCACTACCAAGCCAATAAACAGCCGTTAAAATTAGTGACGCCGAGGCCGCCAAAACAGCAACAAATTTTACGACTTTATTAACTTCTTTCTGTAATAAAGTC
This sequence comes from uncultured Saccharimonas sp. (SeqCode), assembly GCA_964452965.1. Taxonomy (GTDB): domain Bacteria; phylum Patescibacteriota; class Saccharimonadia; order Saccharimonadales; family Saccharimonadaceae; genus UBA1547. Next base: position 5,282 of record CAYVRA010000008.1, read on the forward strand.
TTTTCAGTCTCGATTGAATTAAGCGACTTGCCTATTTCACCTATCTCGGTGTCAACACCTATGCCAACCACTTCAGCCGTAGCGTGCCCCTTAACCGCCAAAGTGCCAGAAAAAACAAAATTGCCATTGTTATCTTTTGTGCTTAGAGTGTGCTTCATTACAGGGGCCGATTCACCAGTAAGTAACGACTCGTCAACCTCTAAATTATCAACCGATAATAATTTAGCATCAGCCGAAATTCTACTGCCTTCGGATAAAAATATAATATCTCCGACAACAACTTCGCGACTAGGAATAGTTAATCTAACTCCGTCGCGCATCACAACCGAAGTTGGATTAGACAGACTTCTAAGAGCAGCTAAAGACTTTTCGGTTTTTAATTCTTGATAAAGCTCTATTCCGATAATTCCAACAAATGAGGTCAAAAGCAGCAAAGCTTCATTTTTATCACCAAGAAAAAAATAAATAACGACCGTTACAATCAACAGAAAGATTATCGGCTCGGTTAATAAACCAATAACAAACTTTAAAAAACTTTTTTTATGTTTGTCTGGAAGTTCATTAAAACCAAATTTATCTTGCCTTATTTTTACTTCTTTTTCAGAAAGACCGCGCATCTGATCAATATTCATTTATATATTTTAACACTAATAAACCCACAAAAATATTATATTAATTTTAGATATTAAAAGTTAAAACTATTTAGCAAATTCAACTGCCCTGGTTTCACGAATCACATTGACCTTAATCGTACCTGGATATTGCATCGTGCTTTCGATTTTGACAGCGATATCACGCGCTAGTTTTATTGCACTAAGGTCATCAATCGCTTTTGGACTGACAATCACACGAACTTCACGTCCAGCACTAATGGCGTAAGCTTTGTCAATTCCGCTAAAGCCAAGGGCAATATTTTCAAGATCACGCATACGTTCAGCAAAGTTTTCAGAGCTAATATTTCGAGCTCCAGGACGAGTTGTCGACAACCCATCACAAATACGAACTATCAATGCTTCAGGTGTTGTAGCTTCTACATCGTCATGATGGGCTTCGATAGCGTGAGCCACATCTTCGGTCATGCCGTATTTACGAGCTAGTTCACCAGCGATATGATGATGCTTACCTTCCATCTTGTGAGTCACAGCTTTACCAATATCGTGAAGTAATGTAGCGGTTTTAGTGACACGAACATCGGCGCCAATTTCCTCGGCAATCAGTCCGGCCATATGAGCCATCTCGACACTGTGCATTAAAACATTTTGACCATAACTGGTGCGATATTTTAATTCACCGAGTAATCGCAAAATCTCTTTTGGAATACCAACAATACCAAGTTCACGAGCGGCATCTTCACCGGCACGATTTACCTCCTTGTTAATTTCAACTTCAGCCTTAGCCACAACTTCTTCAATTCGGCCTGGATGGATACGGCCATCTTTCATCAACAACTCCAAGCTCATTCGGGCAATTTGGCGACGAACTGGGTCAAAAGAACTAAGCACAATCATACCAGGGGTATCATCAACTAAGATATCAACGCCAGTAGCTCGTTGCAATGATTGAATATTACGACCTTCTTTGCCGATAATGCGACCCTTCATCTCTTCGTCAAGTAATTTAATTGCCGTAACAGTACGCTCAGCAGTAACCTCGGATGACATTCGCTCCATGGCCGTAACTAAAATCGTTTGAGCAATCTCTTCAGCATCCTCTTTGGCATCATTTTGCAATTTATTAACAAGACCAACCATATCTTGCTTAATATCACGCTCAGTCATTTCTAGTAGCTTATCGGCCGCTTCTTTTTTGCTTAATTTAGCAATTTTTTCTAACTTATCCTGTTGCTTAGTGCGAATATCGCGAATTTCATTTTTCAAACTTTCAACATCACGTTCTTGAGCACGTAGTTTCTCAGATCGTTTATCTAAATCATCAAGTTTTTTATCAAGCGATGTTTCACGCTCAACCAAGCGAGTCTCGACACGTTTCCACTCTTTGCGTCGTTCATTTTCCATCTCGACGATTTCATCTTTGGCTTTTAATATAATATCCCCGGCTTTGGTTTTGGCATTTGCGACTTCTTTGTCGGCTTTAGCCTTACCTGTAGCTTGTCTTTGCTTCTCGTACACGATTGTTCCGCCAATTCCAGCAAAAGCCGCAACTATAGCGATAATAATCTCTATCATATTTATCCTTTCCTCGCCGAAATCCTGGTGTTTTTATTTATTATTAAATTAGTATCAAAAATCAGTAATGTTCAGCGTTAGTTTCAAAAATTATTCAAAGCCTTAAAATAGACTAACTACATAATACCTTTTTTCCAATGCTGCTTGCAAGTTATTTATTTTCTAGCTTGAGTAATGTGGGCTTCACTGCCATAAAAAGGAAGAACTATTTTGTCATTAATGCCAGATTTTAACTTAGAAACAGCCTCATCCTGCCAATTATCACCAAGACAACCGACAATCGAAACGTTACTAGCATCGGCAATTGTGTTTGTAACCGTAATACCAATTCTTAAGCCCGTAAAACTACCTGGACCTTTATAAACTCCGATTCCAGAAATATCCGACCAGGTTTTATTGTTAGCCTCTAATTTTTCTTTAAGGAAAGACAATAACCCTTTTGCGAGCATCCTATCAGATTGCCATTGATAATTATTTTTTTGGTCGCCGTTAATAATAGTCAAATCACATACCGGCGAACTAGTGTTTAAAAGTAAAATCATAAACCCAGCCCGTCTAAAACTTTTTGACTTTTTAGGCCACCAGCAATAATTTCAAGCTGCCGTGAATTTTCAGTTAGTGGATTAATTTTTATAGACAATCTATCAACTGGCAAAACTCCAGCAACTAACCCGGCCCATTCAATAGCCGTAACCGTGCCGTTATCTGACATAGTCTCGCTTAGTTCATCCTGCATCAAGCCGGCATCGTCAAGTCTATAAAAATCATAATGTGCCAATTTTAGATTATCTCGACCACTATAAATACGGCTAATCGTAAAACTTGGGCTTTGAACATAATCAGACACACCTAAACCGACGGCGATGCCCTTAGTCAGAGTTGTCTTTCCAGAACCTACATCACCGACCAATTCGATGACTTCACCACCAGACAACAATAAACCAAGCTTATTTCCAAAAAGCTTCATTTCGTTTTCATCAATTATATTTAAAAACATTTCACGCTTATTATAACACCTGGTGTTTTTTTAATCTGTAGATTACAATAGAACGTAAGCATTATGCGCATCTCAGACACAACAATCGAAAAAATATTAACCAGTAGCGGCCTTATCGCCGCGGAGCAAATTAACGCCTTAAAACAAGAGGCTATTGAATCGAAGTCCTCCATTCAAGATATTGTCATAAAAAAGAAAATCACCGACGAAACGACACTAACAAAAGCTTTTGCCCAGTATCTACAAATACCTTATGTCGAATTAACGCCTCGAGAAATACCAGTTGATATTTTAAACAAAATACCAGAGGCAGTCGCCAGACAATACAAGGCTGTTTTATTTAAAATTGACGATGATGGGACGCCAAACCTAGCAATGGATGACCCAGACGACATCCAGGCCGTAAACTTCCTCGAAAAAGAACTTGGCGCCAATACAAAAGTATACATTGCCACTAATCAAAACATAATGGCGGCGCTAGAGGCCTATCACAGCAATGCCAATGAAGAACTAAACAAGGTTATAGATATAAAATCTAGCGATAACGTCGAAAACGAAAAAGTATCAAGTGCTGAAATTGATGAAAAATCACCAATCGCCAAGACTGTAAATATATTGCTAGAATACGCCATCAGGTCAAATGCTAGCGACATACATATCGAACCTCGTGAAAATTTTGTCCAAATAAGATACCGAGTTGATGGTATGTTAAAAGAAGTTAATAGATTGCCTAAAAATGTCCTAAACGCGTTAATCAGCCGCATAAAAATCCTAAGTAATCTAAAAATTGACGAGCACCGAATACCGCAAGATGGACGCTTTAAAATAAATGTTATCGGTAAGCAATATGCCTTACGTGTCAGCACCCTGCCAGTTGCTGATGGCGAAAAAATGGTTATGCGAATCTTGGACGAATCAAATCAGGCGGTTAAGTTGGAGTCTTTAGGCCCATGGGGCCAACCACTCAAACTCCTAAAAGAAGCTATAACTAGCCCAAATGGAATGGTCTTAGTTACCGGCCCTACAGGCAGCGGCAAATCTACAAGTTTATTTAGCATATTATCAAGCCTTAATACTCCAAGCGTCAACATATCAACTATTGAGGACCCAGTCGAATATCGAATACCAGGCGTCAACCAAACCCAGACCAATGACAAAGCTGGCATGACATTTGCAAACGGTCTGCGATCGCTATTGCGACAAGACCCAAATATAATAATGGTCGGTGAGATTCGAGACAGTGAAACAGCCGATTTAAGTGTCCAGGCCGCCCTAACTGGCCACCTAGTGTTTTCTACATTGCACACCAATAATGCCGCAACCTGCTTACCTCGATTGCTTGACATGGGGATTGAGCCTTTTCTAATTGCTAGTACTATTAGAGTTGTAGTTGGTCAAAGGCTAGTCAGGTGTCTAAATAAAAAAACTAGAAAATCATACCAGCCAACCGAGCAAGAAAAACAGATGATAATAAAATTATTTAGGTTAAAGCCTGGCCAAAACTTTAGCTATATTCACGAACTAGAAAAACAAGCCGCAGCCGAGGGAATTGGCGGCGACACTCCACTAAGCACAGATGAAAATGGCATAAAAAACCTATGGCTAGCCGACAAAGACGACAATATCAATGGAGCAACCGCTGGCTATCTTAGCCGAGTCGGTATTTACGAAGTTCTACATAATTCAGTTAATACCCAAAAACTAATTATGGATAACGCCACCAGTAATCAAATACAAGAGCAAGCTATAGCCGAAGGCATGATAACAATGCAAACCGACGGACTAATAAAAGCCTTGCGCGGCGAAACCACCATTGAAGAAATTATAAGAGCCACCAAGGAGTAAGATTATGCCAAAATTCTCTTATGTATCAATTAATCAAAAAGGCGAACCAGTTAATGGCATTATTGAACAGACTGATCGCAATAGCGTAATCAAAGAACTAGCCAGAAAAGGCCTACGACCAGTCAGTATTAAAGAGTCAAAAAAAATCTCATTTGGAATACAAATGGATAATTTATTTTCTGTTGGCAAAGTAAAATCCGATCACTTAACTATGTTTACGCGCCAACTAAGCGCAATGGTCGGCGCTGGCGTGCCGTTATTACGCGCCCTAAATGCCCTTTCCGACCATATCACCGAAAGCCCTAACCTAAAGAAAATCCTAAAAAGCATAATCGCCGATATCGAAGCCGGCGCAACACTTGGCGATGCCATGGGAAAATACCCAAATGTGTTCAATGATATCTATGTCAACATGGTCAGAGCCGGTGAAGCGGCAGGCATTATGGAAGAGATTCTAAAACGCCTAGCTTTGCAGCAAGAAAAAAGCATGACAATCAGAAAGAAAATTAAAAGCGCCATGATATATCCAATAGTTTTGCTTTCTATAACCGTTTTAGCCTTCTTTGGGCTAATGATATTTATCGTGCCACAATTGGGAAAGGTCATGACAGACCTTGGCGGACCTGATGCAAAATTACCAGAAATAACCGTATTTATGCTAGAGACAAGTAAATTTATAATCAATTATTGGTATTATGTAATAATCGGCTTGGCTGCATTGATTTATGGAATTATGATCTATAGCAAAACATCGGCTGGAAGGCATCAATTGCACCACCTCATCTTAAAAACGCCAATAATAAAAAGTATCGTCATAAAGGTCATAACCGCTCGCTTTGCCAGAACCTTCTCTGCGCTCATCGAGGCCGGCGTAGCCGTGCTAGAAGCCTTAGCCGTAACATCAAGGGCCGTAGGAAATGTAATTTACGAAGACGCCCTCATGAAAGCCGAAGAAGAAGTCAAAAACGGAAAAACACTATCATCCGTCATAGAATCTAACCCAATTTTTCCACCAATCGTCTCACAAATGCTTTCGGTCGGCGAAGAAACTGGTCAAACCGACAAGATATTAGTAAAAGTTGCCGAATTCTATGAAGAAGAAGTCGACACTGCAATTCAAGGTCTAAGCTCAATCATCGAACCGGTAATGATAGTCATAATGGGCGGCATGGTGGGACTAATTGCGGCCAGTGTTATGTTGCCAATTGCAGGCCTTGCCCAAAGCGTTAAATAGGGCCTTAACTAAACATGCTCGTGCTATAATAAATAGTAGAATTACTAGTGGGCAACATGACGAGATTATTTTTTAAAGACAAACCAATTATCGGTCTTGACATCAGTAGTACTGGTATCAAAATTATGGCTATTGATATAAAAAAATGGCTAGTTATTGGCTATGGCTCGCTTGATTTGGACCCAGCAAAAATGAAAGAATCTTTAGAGGGTACTAGTAATTTCCTAGCTGAAAATATAAAAAGCCTACTAAAAGACTCTGTCATCGGAGAATTACCCAGTAGTTGTGTAGCGATCGCCATACCAACAGCTCGTAGCTATTCAAGGACCTTCAATCTGCCCGTTAGCGTCGAAAAATCGCTAAAAGATGCCGTAACCCTAGAGGCTGACCAATATATACCCATACCAACATCAACCCTTTATTTAGACTACGAAATAATAGAAAGAAGCGCAAAAGAAATAACAGTCTTAATGAGCGCCATACCTAAAATTATCGTAGATAAATGCACAAAAGCAGCAGAAGAAGCCGGCCTTGAGGTTGTATTCATAGAGCCAAGCATTATATCGGTATCTAGGCTGCTAACTAAAACTGAAGAAGGTAATTTGCCAACAGTTATTGTTGATATTGGCCCAGAGAACACCGACATAGCCGTAGTCGATAACTCTAGAATAAGAGTTACTAGCGGCGTTTCTGTTGGCGGCAACACATTAACCTTAGACATTGCCAAAAAGCTAGGCATAACAGTCGAAAATGCTCACCAACTTAAAGTTTTCAACGGCCTAAGCGCCAGCCCAAGACAAGAAAAAATCAAAAAAGCCACCGAAGAAACGCTGAAAAAACTACTAGCCGAAACCAAAAAAGTCATCAGATACTACAACGAGCGAATAAGTGACGACCGAAAGCTAGAACAGCTTTTAGTCGTCGGTAGCGGCAGTAATATGCCCGGCATAGGTGAGTTTTTTACCGATGGCATAGTCATGCCTGCAAGAGCCGCCAGCCCTTGGCAAAAACTTGATTTCGGTAAACTACCCGAGCCAACTCGTCAACTTAAACCTAGGTATATAACAGTGGCAGGACTGGCAATATTGCCGCCAAAGGAATTGTCTAATGATTAATTTATTGCCGGACAAAGAAAAAGACGACATCGATGCCGCCAGAGTAAATGTCGTATTGGTAAAATTAATTATTTTTCTCAGCATAGCGATTATATTTTTAGCTATATTTTGCGCTTCAACATATTTATCACTTAACTCAAAGAAGCAAGCAGATGAAAATGATTTAAAAGTCGGCGAAACAAGCGGCAGCACTGATAATATCGGCACAATTATCGCCAACACTCAAACCATTTTTAACCGCCAATTAAATTATAGTGACTTGATTATGGATATCGGCGCCAGCCTACCTAATGGAGCCAGTATGAGCGTTCTGTCACTAAACCAGGATGCCTTAAATAGTCCCTTTGAGATAGAAATTATGTCAAATTCCAACATGATGATACCTATGATAACCAATAACCTAATAGCCCGAAATTTGCTTACAATAAATAGTGGCCCGGACAAAATCACACAAATATCCGATAAATCTGGCTATATTGTCAGATACAAACTACAACGGAGAAATACCGGCATATGAAAAGTGAAGAGATAAAGCCTAAATTTTTAAGAAACATGCTACTTATAATAGTATTTGTTCTACTAGTAGTTAGTATATTCGGTTTTTATCGAGCCCAAGACATGATAAGCCAACTTGTCGTTGCGGCTAATACGGCCGCCAGCATAAAAAAAGACCTATCCACAAACAGCCCCGAAATATCATCTATTAACGACCAGGCAACAAAAAATCTAGCCGAAAAAGCTAATTCTATGATTTACGATTCTGGCAGCCTAAAAGCCTCGATTCAAAACGATCTAGGTAGATATGCGGCCGCAGCCGAAATAGATATCAACGACATTAGCATCCAAAATAACACGCTGGCTTCAATTTACAAAAATGGCGTCGTAAAATCAGAAAAAGTAATCGTTACGCTTGGTAGTCCACTGCGCTTCACAAGTCTAATGAAGTTCTTAAAGTTAGTCGAAACTAACAGCCCAAAAATACAGATAACTAATCTAGAACTAAACAACACCAACACTAACATAGGCGACGTAGCCATTAAACCAATAACTATGGAGGTTTATGTAAAATAATTATGTGGTCGCATTCACTAAAAAACTTCTTTTTTAAATTTAACACTATTATCTTTATAGTCGTTATAGTCGGGCTTTTGGCATTTTGCGTGTTATTTATTAATCAGACCTTAAACCAAACAACTGGTAGTGACCTTAAAAGTGGCGAAATAAGTCCAAATCAAACGTCATTTGATTCATCAACCAAGTCAAATCTTTTAAACCTCAAGAATAGTACAGAAAACCAAACCGATGTTAAATTACCTTCCGGACGAATTAATCCTTTTTGGGATTTCACAGAATAATTGGCAGTAATAATAAAAATGCTTATACTATAGATATATGTTATTAATTGGATCAAAGCTAATCGGGATGCCAATAATGGGCCTACAAACAGGCACTAAGCTTGCCGCCACAAAGAACCCCTTAATCGACCCGGCTAATTTAAAGATTATTGCCTATGAGGTTGAAGGGCCACTATTAACCGAAGATCCATCTTTTTTAAGAATCGCCGATGTGCGCGAAATTAGCAATATAGGTATGATAATCGATAGCAATGATGAGTTTATCGGTCTAGAAGATGTAGTAAAGATTAAAGCAATTTACGATCTAGGCTTTGAGCTAATTGGCCTAAATGTAGTCGACGAGAAAAAGAATAAATTAGGCAAAGTCGAAAGTTATAATATCGACTCTGATAGCTTCATCATTCAGCAATTAAATATTGCTCAAGGTTTAATCAAAAGCTTTTCCGAAGCCGGTCTATTAATACATCGATCACAAATTGTCGAGATAAACGACCACGAAATAATCGTTAAGTCAGCTGCCAAAAAATTAGAGCCAATGGTTAAACCCGGCAAACTTACCTATATGAATCCATTCAGATCAACCGAAACTGTAAATAATCGCGACAATTAAAAATCATCACTGATCGATAAAGCCTGCTTTATATCATCATAATTAAAGCCTAACCTAGCCAAGTATGATATAAATTTTTTATCATCTGTATAATGTGATCTTTTTTTAACTATAATTTTCTGTAGTTCAGTTTTATCGTCACGTTCAGACTCACCTAAAACTTGATTAATAATCGACGAACTTATACCCTTAGAAAATAGCTCACTTCTTATCTTTTTTGAACTAGCGCCCTTAGTGACGCATCTATTATCAGCCCAAAATTTTGCAAATTTCTCATCGTTTATATAACCTTTTTCGATTAGCCTGTCAAAGACCCTAGTCGTTATCTCAAAAGGCGCCCCTGATTTCAGCTCACCTAATTTATTTCTAACCGGTCTAGTTTTACGATACAAATAATCTTTTACTTCTTTGGCGCTATGCAATCTCATCAAGCAATATTCCAACGCTCGCCCATACAACTTACCAAATTGGCTTTCTTGCTCTAATGCTAATAACTCAGCCTCATCAAATTCACCGCCAATCTTAATGCCTAAATCGACCAGTTGAAAAACATCCAAACTAAACCTATATTTACCATCAACCGATATATTAACCCTATTATTGTCCTTAACTTGGGGCGATATGCTTGTTATTTTCATCTAATATATTACAAAGACTCTTCAGCTACCTTGGCACGAACCTTCTTGTCAATCTCATCCAAGATTTCAGGGTTCTTTTTCAGATACTCTTTTGTAGCTTCACGGCCTTGGCCAATCTTGGCGTCATTATAATCAAACCAAGCGCCAGACTTACCTACAATATTATGCAAAACCGCTAGATCCAGAACATCACCCGTTCGGCTAATGCCTTCGCCATACATGATATCAAATTCAGCTACTCTAAATGGAGGCGCTATCTTATTTTTTACAACCTTAACTTTAGTTCGGTTGCCAATAATCTCCTCGCCAGATTTTATCTGGCCAGTTCTTCGGATATCCACTCGGATTGAAGCATAAAATTTCAAAGCATTACCACCAGTTGTAGTCTCTGGATTACCAAACATCACACCAATCTTCATACGAATTTGATTAATGAATATAACCGTCGTATGTGACTTATTAATAATACCGGTTAGCTTTCTTAAAGCCTGGCTCATCAATCTAGCTTGAAGACCCATATGGCTATCGCCCATATCACCGTCAATCTCAGCCTGTGGCACGAGTGCCGCAACCGAGTCGACAACTACGATATCAACTGCGTTTGACCTGACTAACGTTTCACAAATTTCTAGCGCCTGTTCACCATTATCTGGCTGAGAGACGAGTAAATTATCAATATCAACTCCAAGCTTTTTTGCATAGGCCGGATCAAGCGCATGCTCGGCGTCAATAAAAGCCGCCGCTCCGCCTTGCTTTTGAATTTCAGCAATTGCATGAAGCGCTAATGTAGTCTTACCGGATGATTCAGGCCCAAAGATTTCCAGAATTCGTCCTTTTGGATAACCGCCGCCAAGCGCTAAGTCAATTGATAATGAGCCGCTACTAAACAACTCGACATCTACTGTCTTTGTGTCACCCAATCGACGAATTGCACCATCACCAAACTGCTTATTTATCTGCTCCTGCGCCAAACCTAGCGCCTTTAATTTACCTTCAGATGCAACCGACTTCTCAGCCATTTCTGGCTTAGGTGATTTCTTTGCTGACATACTAACCCCTCTCTCTTTAATCTATCTATATTATACTTTGATATTGTAATACAAGCAAATAAGAACATTAGCTTAAAATTATATTGAAGCCCTTAAAATCGATGGCAATATATTGTGAGATGTTATAATAGAAATAACATGAGAAAACAATCTAAAGGCTTCACGGTTATTGAAATATTATTTGTTGTTATATTACTTGGCACAGCCAGCGTATTATTTTTTATCCAAAAAAACGACTTATCAATAATATCTCGAGATAACAAAAGAAAAACTGCTATCAACGCAATGTATTACGGCCTAGAGGAAGTTTTTTACGCCACAAACAAATATTACCCCCAATCGATTGATAGTGACAATATAAAATCAGCTGATCCAGATCTATTCACTGATAGTAATGGTATAAAAATCGGCGAAACTGGTAGCATCTATACATACGAACCAACTAATTGTATCGACCAAAAATGCAAAAGTTATACTTTAAAATCTAGCCTTGAAAATGAAGCTGATTTTATAAAAACTAGCCGAAACAATTAACAATCTCGTTGACAATTTTTGTAATTTTCAATTGCGTTATCTATTATTTCAACATACCCTTTTGGGCCAACAACATAAGTAAATTTATATTCAGTTTCGTCACCCTCGGTACTCAACCTTATTACGCCATAATTAAATAACTGTTGTATGATTCCGGTCTGAGAGTAACTAGTATCTTTGATATTACCCAGGTTTATAATATGCTCACTATTAGAAAAAAGACCGGTTTGAACTTGCTGAACAATACTGTCGTTCGTAAGAAAGAACTTATTACTAGCGTAGACATAGTAAATCACGTATTCAGCCATCATTACAAAAACTGTAAATAATATGACCGTCCAAAAGATCGCTGACTGATCAATTACCGGACTAGCAACTTGAAATATCCTAAGTACGATATCGTAATTAAACAAAGCAGCAAACGCCAAAGATGCCAATAAAACACCGACAGTAATAGGCGCCAACATACCAATTGGATGTCGCCTGACTGATGTTATTACATAATCACCTTCGCTTAAGTTAAGCTCCGGAAACACTTTTTCAGATTTCATATGCTTTATTTTGTCGGCATCGCTTACGACTACTTTTTCTGGTCGATTATCATTATGCAAATTTTCAGGTGCAGGAGGATGAGCGTACAAAGGCTGGCCATTTGTATCATAAGCAACCGGCTGACTGTAATCCGTTGGTTTTTCCGTCTCGTCCATGCTTATATTATACCAAAATATGCCGACTTTCGTCTTTTTGGTAATTTTTGTCTAGATGTTTATAGGCTTTAGCGGTAACTCGACGACCCCTCGGTGTTCGCTCAATGAAGCCAATTTGCAATAAATATGGCTCGTAAAAATCTTCAATAGTAGTCGCCTCATCGCCAGTTAGCGCCGCAATTGTACCTAAGCCAACTGGATTAGTGCCATAATTATTAATAATACTAACCAACAGATTTCGATCTCCCGGATCCAAACCCAGCTCATCAACTTCTAATAAATCCAAAGCCAGTTTGGCGGTCTTTTCATCAATAATTCCATCACCATTAACGTCAGCATAATCACGAACTCGCTTTAGCAAACGGTTGGCAATTCGCGGCGTCAACCTGGCCCTAGTAGAGAGCATCTTGGAAGCTCCATCGCTAATTCGACTTTCTAAAATTTTTGCAGCTCGATTAATAATCTTTGCAATTTCATCATTGGTATAAAATTCTAAACGATGGATTAAACCAAACCTGTCTCGCAGTGGCGCTGCTAGCGCCCCAGTTCTAGTTGTCGCGCCAATAATCGTAAACTTCGGCAAATCCAGACGAACGCTACGAGCAGCCGGGCCCTTACCAATCATGATATCCAATTTAAAATCTTCCATAGCGCTGTACAGCACTTCTTCAACTGCTCGTCCAAGACGATGAATTTCATCGATAAATAAAATATCACCATCTTTTAAGTTAGTTAGGATGCTGGCCAAATCGCCAGCTCGCTCAATAGCTGGACCAGCCGTAACACGAATATTCGTACCCATTTCATTAGCAATTACAGTCGCCATAGTCGTCTTACCTAGCCCCGGTGGGCCGTACAACAAGACATGATCGACTGGCTCGCCACGTTTTTTAGCAGCATCAATTGCCAGTTTAAGGTTATTCTTTAACCTATCCTGACCAATATAATCATCAAAAGTTTTAGGTCTTAAAGTAACTTCAATTTGTTGCTCGGCCAAATCATCATGAGTAACGGCATCCGTGATTCGTTCAATTGCCATTATTTAACACCTCGCAGGGCTCTAGTTACACGCTCGGCGGTAGGTAAGTTCAAATCTATCCCCTCTAGTGCTTTCGTCGCGTCATTTATATTATAGCCAAGAGTCATTAAGGCCTCTAAGGCCTCATCATTGCTTGAAATCGCGCTTTGCACCACAGTGTTATTAATGCGAGTAGCATGGCCGACTTTATCGGATAAGTCCACTACAACTCGTTCAGCTGTTTTTTTACCGACGCCACTAGCTTTAATGATAAAGGCTGCATCACCAATTGCAATTGAGTTTCGAACTGTTTCGCTATCACCTAGCGATAAAATTGCCAGTGCAGCTTTTGGGCCAACGCCCTGAACAGTGATTAATAACTCAAATAATTTTTTAGCAATTAAACTTGAAAAGCCAAATAATTCCTGTGATTGCTCGCGAATATGATGATAAGTATAAAATTTAATTTTTGAGTCTAACATGGTATCGTCAAAATCACCTAAAGCAACGTTAACTTCATAACCAACACCATTAACATCAACAATCACTGATGATCCAAATTTTTCTACAACTACCCCAAAAACATGCGCTATCATATAACCCCATTATGACACCAAATTGCATCAATCGCCAGCTTTGTGAAAAACATCTATTTTACGCGCGACATACAATAATAAGTTATCGCCGCCGCCAAGGCATCAGCACAGTCATCTGGTTTTGGAACTTCTTTTAACCCAAGTTGAACTCGCACCATTTCCTGAATTTGCTTTTTATCAGCCTTGCCATATCCAGTGACGGTTTGTTTAATCTGCAGTGGCGTATATTCATGAATCGGCAAACCACCTTTTCGCCCCGCCAGTATCGCGACGCCACGGGCATGTGAAACACTCATCGCCGTCGTTACATTTTGAGCAAAAAATAATTTTTCGATAGACATAACATCTGGTCTGGTTGATTTAATAATCTCAGTTAAGCTATCAAAAATATCCTCTAGCCGCTCGTCCAATGGCGTATGAGCAGGCGTTGTGACTACACCAGCATCAACCAGTTTCATCTTTCCATTTAAAACTTCAATTACGCCGAAGCCTAAAATACCAGTACCAGGATCAATTCCGATTATTCGCATATCTTTAGTATAACCTAGAATACAGCCTAGCCATCTAACACATGAGAACTAAAATGTCTTTAATTTATTGTGTTTAACTATATAAAATCATTAATAATTAAATCTCAGCCGTGATATCAGCATTGCTATGCACATTTACGACGTCGTCTAAATCATCTAATATATCTAATAATTTCAAAACCTTGGCAGCAATCTCTGAATCAATAATTTCAACTAGATTATTTGGGACATACTGCAACTCGGCACCAGTCACATTTAATCCAGCATCAATGATCGCCCGACGAACTTTTGCCAAATCTTTTTGCTCAGTATAAACAATAATTTCACCGTCTTCCTCGACGGCATCTTCAGCACCGGCATCCAAGATCGTCAATAATGCGTCCTCGCCAATTGCTGCAACATTTATTACGCCCTTTCGAGTAAACTGAAACATCACACTACCAGCATCAGCAATGCGGCCACCATTTTTAGACAGTGCATTTTTAACTTCGGGAAAAGTTCGATTTTTATTATCAGTCGCAGTTTCAATAATCAAACCAACCCCACCAGGCCCCATCGCCTCGTAAGCCGTTTCTTCCATTACGGCTGCGTTTTTATCAGCAATTCGATCAATCGCCCGCTGGATATTAGCCGCTGGCATATTGGCCTGTTTAGCTTTTTCAATTGCCATATACAGTGTTGAATTAATAGTCGGGTCAATACCGCCACGCGCCGCAATCGCAATTAAATTTCCGAGCTTAGTAAAAACAGCGCCTCGTTTAGCATCCTTAAGGCCCTTTTCGCGTTTAATTGTTGACCATTTACTATGTCCTGACATATTGAGATATATTATAGCTTATAGAGATAGACTATTAAAGCATTAA
>CAYVRA010000009.1:0-1713 GCA_964452965.1 uncultured Saccharimonas sp. (SeqCode)
TCGCCTCATCGAAAGATGAGGCTATTATTTTGGTCGTTGCCACGAATTGAACTTGTGACTTTTTGCAAAGCAAAAATAGTCACAAGGTCGCGTAGTGATTGAAGCAAAAAAGTGTTTACATTTTTTTGTGAATGAGTAGAAGATGCTTGCAAATATACCTGTCGCTAATACCAAAATCGCTCATACTTAAATTACCTCTTTTAAGGAGGTAATTTTTATTAGTCTAGAGCAAATTCAACAGCAGCGCAGGCATGGATCTCGGTGGTATCGTAAATCGGGATATCAACATCCTTTTGGCTGATAAGAAGCGATATCTCAGTGCAGCCAAGGATAATACCCTCAGCTCCATTTTTTACAAGATTACGAATAATTTCGATATACTTTTCTTTCGAGTTTGCATTTATTTTTCCTAAACATAATTCGTCATAGATAACCTTGTGAATAATTGCTCGTTCATCATCATTAGGAATAATAACTTTAATTCCGAATTTGTCAGTCAGGCGACCTTTATAGAATTCTTGTTCCATTGTAAATTTCGTGCCAAGTAAACCAACCTTATCTAGTCCGTCTCTCTGTATTAGCTCTGCAGTGGCGTCAGCCAAATGCAACAATGGAATTTTAACTGCATTTTGAACATCCTCAGCCATTTTGTGCATCGTGTTGGTGCAAATAACGATACAATCTGCACTCGCCTTTTCAAGACACTTAGCGGCATCAACCATAATATCAGTTAGTTCCTGCCATTTACCTTCACGCTGCAAACGTTCTATTTGCGCAAAATCGACAGAGTATATTACGCACCTGGCAGAATGTAACCCGCCAAGTCTTTTATTAACCTCTTCATTGATAATGCGATAGTATTCCTGGGTTGATTCCCAACTCATCCCGCCAATTAATCCGATAACCTTCATACTTTAATTTTACCACTTCAAAAGGATATTCATACCTGTAGTTTAATCTCGGTCGCCTAGATTGCTTCAGTAGCCACTGACCTTGAGCTGTCAGCCAGTTCGACAAGCTTATAAATAGCAATCAGCTCGTTGAATATCAAGTTCCACTTCTACTATAAACACAAACGACCCAAAATAAGAGGCCACGAGGGCCTCTTATCTTTTTAGATTTTATCACCTACAAACTATCAATGTAGTCAACCGCTTTTTGCATATGGTCGAATTTTTGCATCGGGACTTTGTTGTTTTTGGACGTAAATTCACAGACTTTATAATATGGACTTTGATTTATCCCTGGATCAGAATAGCCGTCAAAATCCAAGGTAAAATATCTATTTACCTTGTCTGAGCCGTATTTTGCCACAACAGCCCAACACTCATTCTCTAACCTGGGAGTTGGAAGACCGATTACCGCAATAATCAAACCACTTTCTTTGTCAGACTTGGCAAAATTTACCATAAAGCTTTTCCATTAATCTCGACTTCATAATCCAAAGGCTTTTTATTATCCGGTCCTAATGTAGTGATGGTCGATGCGGCCGTCCCAAGTATATTTTTAAGACTATTATATACAGTGGCCAATCTTTTTTGTTTTTCATCACCCTCGACAAATATTAAATTACCAAATTTTTTTATATCATCAAAAAACATACCCGGTAGCAATACATTGGCAAAATACATTCTTAAAGTTTTTGTATAATCTGATTTTTCCATATTTTTACTTCCTTTCAGCAGTGCTTGCATTACCTCTATATGAGCTAAG
>CAYVRA010000009.1:1723-19605 GCA_964452965.1 uncultured Saccharimonas sp. (SeqCode)
TCCTTTTTAGTTATTTTATCTAAAAAATCAGTTTTTAATGTTAACGACAATAGTCTTTATCTCCACTGCTTCCACCACTCCACTAGTCACCAACGCTGAATCGTTCACCCGATTAACCAGCCTATAGATAACAACTAATTCCTAAAACAATAAATTTCATTTTGCCCCGCTCAGTTCTTACAAATGGACTTTTTATTTTATAATATGTATTTTATTAGCCAGGCTACATTCTATTTCTTCTAAGGATTTTTTATAGTCGGCATAGTCATCCAAAAAATCAGCGTATATCGGCGTTGACCCAAACAGGTCAATAATCTTCTGCTGCTGTAACCACTCTGGCTGGCCAATCCCAAAATATGCATGAATACTGGAATACGGATAAGCTCGCCAATCATCTGGGTTAAGATGAACGTATCGACTAATATGCATCAGGTATGAATCAGTGGAAACCAATGACGCCTTGTAGCGGCTTTCAAACAACGGACCAGATATCTCATATTTTTTATTAAAATACACACTATAACTAGTCATTATACTGCTCATCAATTTTGTCATAGCGCCTTTTCCTATCTGGTATAACAACAAATGAAAATGGCTTGGCATTAAACAATAACATAACAACTCAACCTGATCGCGCAGGTGAGGATATTTACGACCAGATCCATCAGCTAACTCATTTATTGACAAATATCGTTTGAATAAATTCAAAAATACTCGATAATCTTCGTCGTCTTGAAATATAGGTTGTTTGCCGTGGCCGCGCGCATAGACGTGATAATAACTATCTGCAATATCTATTTTGGTGACATTTCGACTTGGCATTATATTTATTATTATACAACAAAAAGTCCATTTGCAAGGACGGACCTCGCAAAGAAAATTATTAGCCAACTAGCAGGGGATTGATGAAAAAGTGGCAGGGAAGTCACCTGCTAATTTCCTACCCGCTGCCCTAGCGTCATATTAAATAAATAACCTCGCAGATAATGCGAGGATATTTTGGTTTTGAAATTTTTAGATCTGGAAATATTTATTTAAGCTTCAGTAGAAAATATTTCAGCTTCACGGCGAGCTATAAAACCAAGTAATTGCTCCGTAGTTCGTGGTTGGTTCCAGGTTTCTATATTGTTTGTTTCGGGACTCATTTTTTTATTTTCCTTTTTTTGTTTTTTATTGTTTGATAAATCTATTAAAGCATAAACGTTACAAGAATGCAATACTTTTTTGCAAAAATAGCTAGTTTTCTTTGACGATACGGTGTTGCTTATGGTATAAATTAGATTGAGGAAATATAAAAACACAAAAATCATGAGCCTTCCGATTTCTCTCGCAATCATCATTTTCGCCGCGCTGATACACAGTAGTTTTCAGTTGAGTGTCAGTGTCTTGACTTTGCTTAGCGGCCATACCATTGGATCAGAACATTCTCACAACAGATTACTTGGATTGACGACCAGCTTCGTGCTTGGAGTTTGTCTAATGATTTTACTACTTACATCATCGATGGCTTTTATATCTTTTAATATTTTTAGCTTTGGCACACCGCAGATTGTCTGGGCTGGCAGTTGCGGCCTTTTAATTGGTGTTGCTGCTTCGATCTGGATGTTTTATTATCGACGCGAAAAAGGGACTGCTCTTTGGGTCCCAAGAGAAGCAGCAAGATATCTGACAAACCGAACCAAAGGCACTAAATCTAAATCTGAAGCTTTTAGTCTTGGTATGTTTAGTGTTCTGGGTGAAATATTATTCATAATCGCCCCTTTAATTATCGGCTCACTAGCCATTGCCCAGTTACCTCTTAACCTGCAACTAGTCGGTGCCCTAATATACACCGCCGTTTCGATGTCTTCACTAGTTATAATTTGGATGCTGATTGGCGGCGGTCATACTTTGGGCCGAATCCAAAAATGGCGCGAGGACAATAAATACTTTTTGCAATTTATAGCCGGCGCTGGCTTGATTGTATTAAGCATATTTGTTTATGTAAGTACTATAACCAGCGATGTTTCTGGAGGCTTACTATGAGTCAAGCTGCAGATGTCATAAAACATGGCAATAGAAATTCGGAACCTTTTGAACGTAAAAAGTTACATAAAAGCATCGTTGCTGTTTGCCTAAGTGTCCGGACTCCTCGTGGTCAAGCTGAAACCACCGCCCACAGTGTTTGCGATGAAGTCGTCGCTTGGCTGCAAAACAAAGACGAGGTAACTAGCCAAGATATTCGTATAATTACTGCTAAGCGCCTAAAAAGATTTCAGCCCGAGGCGGCCTATTTATACGAACAACATAATATAATTATTTAAAGGGGAGCATAAAAGCAAATGGCTAAAAAATACGAATTCGACTACGACCTGATTGTTATTGGCAGCGGCGCTGGTGGTAGTATTGCAGCCACTATCGCGGCAAGGGACGGCAAACGGGTTGCTATTATCGAAGCCGATACCTTTGGTGGCGAATCGCCAAATTGGGGCGATGTTCCCACTAAGGCACTTTTACATGTAGCCACCCTTTTTGATGAAGCCCGGCATGGTGCAAAATTTGGCTTACGATCATCAACATTAGGATACAATTACCCTTCAATTAGCGCATGGAAAGACCTCGCCGTCAAGCGTACTGGTGCTGCCGGCAATCGTAAATACTACGAGGCTCAAGGCATCGATACCTTTGTCGGCCTAGCTCGTTTTATTTCACCAAACGAAGTTAGCATCAACCGTCGACACTTATCGGCCGAGAACTTTCTAGTCGCTACTGGTTCAAAGTGGGCTATTCCAGAAATTCCGGGGCTAGAAACTATTAATTACCTAACTCCACGAACCATATTAGAAACAATCAGACCACCAAAAAATTTATTAATTATTGGTGGTAATGACACAGCCGTCGAAATTGCCCAATTAATGGCGATTTTTGGCACTAAAGTTTATATTGTTGAAAAATCTAGCCGTTTATTACCGGGTTATGATAGGGAAGTGGGTGAGTTGCTTGAAAAAACTCTGGCTGATCAAAAAGGTATCACTACCCTAGCCCACTCCAATGTTGTTTCAGTTATCAAGGAGGGCTTAACAAAAAAAGTCATAATATCGCGCGCTGGCACTGAAAAATCAGTTCGGGTTGATGAGATACTTATCGCTGATGACAAATCCCCTGCTATTGATTTGGGGCTCGAAAATGCCGGTGTTAAATTTACAGGCCGAGGCATCAAGGTAAATGAATTTTTGCAGACAAATATAAAACATATCTTTGCAACTGGCGAAGTTTTAGGTAATGGCAGCCACACCCATACTGCTATGTCAGAAAGCCAAATAGCTGTAAATAATATTTTTAAACACAATAAAATAGCAATGGACTACACCGTTAACCCGCGTGTTATATTCACCCACCCCGCAATCGCAACCGTCGGCGTATCCGAAGACGATTGCGAACGGCACAATCGCGCAATCAACAAGGCAATCGTGCCACTGAATATTATCGCCCGCAGCAATACTGCTGATTTTCGTGATGGTTTTGTAAAGATAATTACTGACAAAAAAGGTGTAATTTTAGGCGCTACTATATTTGCGCCAGCCGCTGGTGAATTAATTCACGAACTAGCCTTGGCTGTGAAATGCGAACTAACTGCTAACGATATCGCTCAAACACCACACGCCTTTTTAAGCTGGAGCGAGGCTATCCGGGTTGCTGCTGGGAAATTGAGTTAAAAATAAGTCGTTGATTCAAATCCAAACCCTAGTTAAAACAAATAAAAAATACTTATCAGCCGATAAGTATTTTTTATTTGGTTGCGGGGAGTGGATTTGAACCACTGACCTGATGGTTATGAGCCATCCGAGCTAACCAGACTGCTCCACCCCGCGATACATATAATAGATTAACAGATGAGTTTATTTTTGGCAAGTCTAACGATCAGAAATAGATTTGCTGTTACCGCCAAACAAAAAATTCATCCATTGAGTAAAGTTACTGTCAGCTGAAGAATTTAATTCGATTTGACCGCTGTTAGCAGCAACAGTTTTATCAATATTTTTAGCCGCCTCGCTATTTGGTGGCAGGATTAATACACTCTCGCCCGGTGTAACAAGCCCTAGATGCTGCCTTACCGACAATTCCTTATATTCATCGGTTTTAAAGTACCGCTGCTCTAATTGGGCATTAGCAACGTCTAGCTGGGCAACAATTAATTGCCTCGACTTATCGTCAAGCTCTTTTTGTAACTTATAATTTTTTTGCATGACCTCAAGCGACCCCCAAACCCAACCAATCGCAATAATCGCCGCAACAAAAATTATAGCATTACTTAGCGTCAAATAATTATGGCGTATATGATAAATTATGCGGCGAATGTTTATTTTTTTCATAATATTGCAAATATATTATAACATTAGCAAGATGAGCGAACAGCAAATTTATTTATTGTTCCAAGGCGACCTGATGTTATATGTTTTTGATTTTTTTCAAAAACATATAGCCCAACAGATGATAATACGTTATAATATCAACAGTCTTAGGACCATACGGGGGCGTAGCTCATCGGTTAGAGCAGGATGCTTAAGAAGTACATTCTAAACCGCGTCATATGACACGGCATGAATAACCTTATAGGGCTGTCTGGAGAGTAATTTCCAGATGATAATTTGTCAAATTCGGGGAAATCTTAACTCGCTAATAGGCGAAATGACAATCCCGAGCCAAGTCCCGCAACAGCAGGAAAGGTGTAGAGACTAGATGGCAGACATCCCGTTAATACGGGATGAAGGGATAGTCCAGCTTACAAATTCGAAAGATGTTACGAAAGTAATAGTAAGAGCATAACGTCTTGGTAGTCGGTTCGATTCCAACCGCCCCCACCAAAATTGAATTAAAAAATAGAAGTCTAGTGCTTCTGTTTTTTATTTCAGACCGTGCTGATTAAAACATCTAGTATATTTCTTGTCCATTTGACCGAGATGATTAATTAACCAATCCTCCAAAAAATCCAACAATTCATATCCAGTTGCAATCGGGTCACCTCTTTTTCTTGAAAACGCCAATACTTTTAATTTTAGCTCTTCGTGAACAGCCGTATGCTCTTCGGCACCATCATATTTAAATTCGTCAAAATATCTTTCTTCTGTATCAAAATGGACACTAGTATATGTAACTAAATCTTTAATAACGACTGGTAATTTTTGAGAGTCACCCGCTTGCAAACAAGTGTACAAATCATTAAGAATTCCTATAAAATGCTTGTGCTGACTATCAATTAAAGATACTCCAACGCTGTAACTATCAGACCATTCAATAATATTAGACATCTTTTTAACCTATCCTATCTTTAACAAGCTTAACAATATCATCTATTTTCCAGTCACTTTTGATCAAATAATCCTTGACGCCTTTTTCAATCGCTTGTTTCATCAAATTAGGGTTAGTTAGATTTGTTAACAGTACAATCGGCACATCCTTCAGACTTTCATTCTTTTTCATGTCATCAATCATAATCATGCCACTTTTTACAGGCATGAAGATATCAAGTAGCACAATATCTGGCCTGTTAGATAAAGCTTTTTGCAAGCCAGCTTGACCGTCAACCGCAACTGTGACTTCATAGCCCTCACGTTCAAATTTATCTTTTAGCGCCGAATATAATGCGCTTTCATCTTCAACGATTAAAATTTTACTCATTTTACTTTTCTCCCATTTTTATTCTTTCAGATATATCATTGATGATTTCAGAAAGTGAAAAATTTGACTTAGTATAGTATTTCTCAACACCCAGCCCGATATAGCCCTTTAGTTTATCAGGGCTAGCTGTATTGGAAACGATAAATATTGGAATTTTCTTATATTCATCATCATTTTTTAAATTAGCGACCAAATCAATTCCACTACCTTCACCTACTAGATAATGGTCAAGCCAAATAGCCTTTATATTGTCGACTTTTTTAATTACAGCCAAGGCCGATTCTACAGAATTCGCCACATGGACAATAAATCCGTTTTTTGATAATTTAAGCCTTATCACATTCTGCAAAGATAGCTCATCTTCTACTACTAATATGTCATTGCGCATATTTATCTCCTTATGATTCTAACGTTTTATCGCCTTGTTTTTCTTTCATCCCAGATTTTAACAAGTCAACCGTAAATACTGTGCCTTTATTTTCTTGGGATGAGAACTCTATACTACCACCGACTTGCTCAATAATCGATTTAACTATATACATACCAAGGCCAGTGCCCTCGGTGTCTGATGATTTGACATTATCGGCTCGGAATAATTTTGTAAATATTTTATCTTGCTGTGCGGCCGGTATCCCCATGCCGTTGTCTTCAACTTTGATCTCGATTTTTCTGTCCCCCTTGTTTTTTATAGAAACACTAATCTCGCCATCATTTTGGGTATACTTAACGGCGTTAGATAGTAAATTCTGTAATATAATCCTGGTTAGCTTTGGGTCAGCATTTATCATAGTTAGTTCAGAACTGTAATTTTCAACTATCTTTTGCTTCTTTTTATTTACCATAGGAGCCATTTCTTTTACTACATCTGTAGATATCTTGGTTATATCTAATTTTTCTGGTTCGACAATAAATGTACCCAGATCCAACCTAGAAACATTCAAAAGTGAGTTGACTAAATCTACCATTCGCTGATTACTACTGTAAACCTGGTTTAAATAATCCGTCTGGTCTTTGTTTAACTTACCAGCATCTCCATCAAGAAGCATTTCGGTATACCAGTTGATTGCCGACAACGGCGTACGAAGCTGATGAGAAGCTAGCGAAACAAACTCGGTCTTTGCCTTGTCGACTTCTCTTTCTTTTGTTACGTCTCTTTCAATTCCAACAAAATACTTCACCTCGTTATTTTCGCCAAGAATCGGAGTAACCGATGCTGCGGCTTCATATTTTTGACCATTCTTGCGTTTATTTTCGAATACGCCACTAAATGGCTGTTTTTTAACTTTTATAGTATTCCAAAAATCAGCGTAAAATTCTTTTGGCATATTACCGCCCCATAAGTCTGGGCTGCCAGATTTTTTGCCCATACAATAATCTATCGAAAATCCAGTTATTCTAGCAGCAGCATCATTCATATAAATAATAATTCCCTCGGGGTCGGTAATCACAATATGATCAGATACTCCGTCAACAGCCAACTGAAACTTCTCTAGATCATCGGCTATTTTTGCTAATTTTTCTTTTTCGTCTTTTATATCTTCAAGTACATTAATCATGGCTTTTTGCTTATTTTCCAAATCAGTATCTTTTTGAACAATCTGCTTTGTCTGTTCTTCTACTTTGGCGTCTATTTCTAATCTTGAGCTAATTATTGATTTAGCCATTTTATCCATTGTGCGCGAAAGGTCACCAATTTCATCACGACCCTTTTGGGCAATAGGTGTGTCAAGGTCGCCTTGCTTGATTTTTTCAGCCGATTCTCTTAATCTTGCGATCGGATTTGTTATTCGCCTTGCGACAAAGAAACAGACTATTATAAAGATGATTACAGAAACTCCAAATGCTGTCATCATCATCCATATTAAATTCATAGTATTTTGATATATAGCCGAACTGTCGACTTTAGTTATTAAGCACCAACCAGTCTCTGGTATATAGTAATTTGTGCCAATTATATCTATACCACGATAATCATTAGCGGCAACAAAAAATTTATCACCTTTAAAGTCCCTAACACCTGAATAGCCATTTTTAACGATATAATCAATATTTTTTTGCTCAAAACATTGATCGCCGTTAACAGTGTTAACTTTCTGCTTTAATATGACATCGTTGCCCAAAAACCTTGAAGGTGTAATAAAATAACGATCTTCATTAATTAAAAAATTCTCCTCGGTGTCACCTAGCCCATTTTCAGCTTTTACTATTGAAAAAAACCTATCAGGAGAATACCTAACAACGGATACGCCCAAAAAATTACCATTTTCATCATTTATAGGCGCCGATAATGAATAAGTTAGCTTATTGATAGTTTCCGAATAATAAATACTCTTAAAATATGCTTCTTTTTTTGCACCGGTAAAATATGGGTCCGATGATCTATCCTCACCCTCCCGTGATTGATCTGACGACGCCACAACTATACCATCAGAATTAATCAGGAAAGTTTCAAGCATATCACTATCAACTTCTATTGTCCTTACCAGCCTTTGTGTGACTTTTTGTTTCATCGTCTCGCTAGTGGTGTCTTTTAGGAGATCACGATAAACCGATGATGCGGCCAATATTTTTGCGTCCTCAATCTTATCTTGGATAAAAGTTCTGACATGCTCAGCCCTGGCTCTACCGGAAGAATATAAATAAGAATCTATCTGATTTCTAAGGGAATTATTAGAATAAAAGCCTATAAACAGCCCGGCAGCTGCCATAATAACAACAAAAACGCCCAGAAATATTAAGCTC
Organism: uncultured Saccharimonas sp. (SeqCode); assembly: GCA_964452965.1. Lineage (GTDB taxonomy): Bacteria > Patescibacteriota > Saccharimonadia > Saccharimonadales > Saccharimonadaceae > UBA1547. The sequence continues at coordinate 10,124 of CAYVRA010000009.1, forward strand.
ATTTTCAATTTAATTTTCACTTTTTACCTCTACCTTTGAGCCTTTTTTAGCAGCCACTTCTTTTTTAAGCTCTATCATCTTTAACTCTCGGCCGACCATTAAACCATTTAATTTTTCTAAATCAGCCGTCCTATCCTTGACACGAGTTTCTATTTCATTTTGAGTTTTGCGTAATTTTTCTTTTAATAAGTTAAAGCTATGGCTAAGCTGGCCTATTTCGTCCTTTGAATATTCAGCTACATTAATATTTAAATTGCTACTACTATTTATCGACTCAACCCCGTCCTTGAACAATTTTAACGGCTTTATTATGTACCGATTTATGTAATAAATTGATATTGAAATAAATAAAACAAGAACAGAAATACATATCGCTATTATCGCAAAAAACGAATTACTGGCTTCGTTCTTTATCTCTGTTATATCAGTACTGTAAATAATAAAACCAACCGCGACATCATTTACGGACTTCAGTGGCACTAAATTGCATGAAAAATAGCTTTTATTGTCAGACTTTGTTTGAATATAATTATCGCTAGCCGAATCGCCAAATTTAGAAGATTTTGATATACAAGTGTCAACATTTTCGCTTTCGACCATCTCGGCAACAGTCGCATAGTTATCATAAGCGTCCCAAGGCTCTTCAATATTAATTTTTTTGCTTAGATAAGTCCAGTCCGCTAGGTTAAGATATTTTTTATCTCCAATAACTTCAATTTGGCTGCCAGATTTTGCATGTACCTCTTCAACTATGTGATTTATCTCTTCACCAATTTCTAAATAACCTAAAAGCTTATCGCCATCTTTGTATGGAATAAAGGTTCGAAGTGCAAAGCCAGTCTTCCCAAGTTCAATACCAGTAGTCATCTGGTCAGTTCGAACCGTCTGCTTGAAAGTTTCCATGGTAATCATATCGCCATAGTTATTTTTATCGTGAACCCTTAAAAATATTTTCCCATCAGGTTCAATAAAATAAAGATGGGTTATATTCGCGTTTGATTTTAGTTTTGAAAAAATCTCATTAGCACTATCAAAAACCGCTTCTCTATCACGGTCGATAAATTGCTGTTTCAAAACGACTTTTGACGAAATTATTTCCAAATTTGAAGATAATATCTTTTGATTACTATCAAATAAAATATCGATAATATTCTTTACCGAGCCACTACTATCTGCCAATTTGTTTGATTCTATTCTACTTGAAAAATAAAGACTAGATAAAAACAAAAGAGCGGAAAAAAATATTATTACCAAAAAAGTCCCAAGGAGTAATTTTGTTTTAATACTTAAATCTTTTATTTTTATCATAAAAACTTTATCTTATTGACGGGGCTAGTATATAACCCCGCCAATAACTAATAATTATCTAGTAACACTAATAGTTGTGCTATTTTCAGCGGACGGCGCGCTAACAACAATCCTGTTATTAGCATCTTTATTAATCTGATACTTGGTGCTATTTGCAGTTGAAGTACTTGGATCTTTTGGAATTGATACCAAATACTTACCGCTAGCCGTCAAGACTGATAAATCTGTCAATCCAGTACATGTCCCGCCCGTATTACATACCTCAGCGGCCGTTGTTGTTACGGATGCTGGTATCGAACCATTGTCGATTGAATATTGATAAACTGCGTTCAAAATAGTGCTGACATCGGCACGCCTTTGAGCGTTACGGCTATCAGCTAATTGCTTGCTTGGGTTGACGGCAATAATAACGATGCCAGCTAGGATTGCGATAATAGCAACAACTAGCAAGACTTCGATTAAAGTAAAGCCTTTATTATTCTTTGACATTTCTTACTCCTTTTTTGAATTTTATAGTTATCTTGTTATAGAAATTGTGGCGCTATTTTCAGCCGATGGTGCGCTGACGGTGATTCGACCGTTTGCATCTTTAGAAATGTTATATCCAGAAGATGGCGCAGTTGGATTTGATGGATCTTTTGGAATTGAAACTAAATATTTTCCATTAGTAGTTAGCTGGCCAAGATCAACATATGAGCTTGTCGTACAAGTTGCACCAGTCGTGCTACAAGCGATAGTTGCAGTTGTAGATATAACAGGCGTTGTTGTTGGCAAGCTGCCATTATTATCAATGCTATACTGGTAGACTGCGTTCAAAATAGTGCTAACATCGGCACGCCTTTGAGCGTTGCGGCTGTCTCCAAGTTGCTTACTTGGATTTACAGCGATAATAACGATACCGGCTAGGATTGCAATGATTGCAACAACCAGCAAGACCTCAATTAATGTAAATCCCTTATTTAACTTTTTCATTTCTTTCCTCCTTTTGTTTTTTTGCCTGATTTATTTGAAGAGACATAAAGCATCCAAATATCAACAATCACGACCAACAAACCTACGGCTATAGCTGTTTGATCTGGCGGTAATGTTTGACCAGAGTAATATAACCATAAAGCCACCAAGAAGATGGTCGAGGTTATAACCCCAAAGATTCCCATATACTGTTTTGACATTCTATTTTACCCTCCCTAGATTTTACTGTTGTATTTATTATACATAAAAAAATTAAAAAATGCTTATGTTCTTATTTCTATATGACCTCCTGCCAAGATGAAATTACGATTTTGGGATTTAGCGAAGTAATATTTATCTGCAGTTTACTTGTTACTGTTTGGATATCGCCATGCGAAATAATTTGACGGTTGTTGCTACCAGTATTAGTTAAGCTGTAAGTGCAAGTCCCATTACCTAAATTAATAACCGTATTCGTAGCTGTAAAATTACTATTAGCCCTTAACTGCCTAAGTGCATCCTCGGCACAAGCGTTAGACAATGACCTGGCCTGCGCCAAGAAACTTGAACTTTGACTCGAGCGTGAATAGCCCAAACCCAAAACTAACAAAGATACCAAAATAACAGTTGAAACAACCCCGACGATTAACGCCGTCACCAAAGCAATATACCCGTCACTATATTTTTTTACGGCCATCTTAAACTCGCAGTCCCATAAAATGTTTTAGTAAAATCATACTCATTTGTCCCAGCATTGTTTATATAGCTTAAAGTAAATTGCACCCTGACCGTTCCCGGCGCCCCAGATTCAGACAAGTTAGAAAAGGTCACCGCCGAAGCCGCGACCCTACCGCTGGTTAAGTTAACAGCACTGCCCGAACCTTCAACTATTTGAATATTGTTACCGACAAGCGAAAAAACCGTCGGCGTAGTCGCAACGTTATAAGTATTTAAGCTTAAGCTTGTGCCGCTAGCCTGGACTGACGGACTATTAATAGTGGCTGAATTTCTAGCAGTCTGCAAAATTATATCCATTATCTGATTACCTTGTTGCTCAACTTCAGCAATTGTTTGATTTTTAATTCTAGATTGAAACGACATAAAAGCGAAACTGGATAAAGCGAGCAGAATTACACTTAAAATCGCCATATAAAGCAGCATCTCGATAAGTGTGAACCCTTGTTTTTTCATCACTGACCATCCCATACAAAATCATACCAATAATCTGTCGTCGAAGACCCTTGGATGCCATGAACTAGCCAGGCCTTGCCAGCAGGCGTCGAGTAGACCTGATTAGACGAGCCATTCCAAACAATTGAATAAAGATCCAAACTAGCATCAGTAACTAGTATCATCATATCGTCTGTAGTTGGATCAGCCTCTACCCGGACAGTCTTTATTACACCTACGGCCGATGCGTTAAGATTTGTAGCCGCCCCGTCCCAAGCTGAAGCATTATTATTAAACTTCTTTAATTTTGCAGTCGTTGTATTGTCCGAATATGCTAATATCGAGTAACTCGATGTTATTTGTTGTGAATCTAGGCCAAAACTTAGTTGTACACCAGGATCGCTAGCGCCCGAAACTGTTACGTTAGAAGATGCTACCCAACCGGAAGTATTTGCCCGCATGCAAATAATCCGAGGTGTTGCCAAAGCATCTTTGTCGCAAACATTAAAACCGGTCGTCCCCTTGATAGCTGAAATTCCTAGGGCTCCGATATTATTAGCTTGGGCCACATTATATTGCCGCGCTGTCGCCCACGATCCACCGCCAAACCCATCGGCAGTCCAAATACTAATATTCATCGACTTATCGGCGCCACCGTCAGTATAAACGGCTGCGCCTTTTGTAGTATCCGTGTCACCCCAAGTAAAATCAACCAGTTTCTTGGTACTAGATGGAGCAGAACTAGCCAAAGTCGTTAATGCCGACCAGGCGCTGCCAGAATAATACTCGCTGTTAGTTCGATTATTTTGAGTAAACGCTGCCATCATGACTTCATCTGTACCAGGCCTTGACCTTAGAATTATATATGAAGGTATTTGCCCAGTTCCAAATGTTGTTAATGAGCCCTGCGCCCCCCAACTAACACCATTCCAGACCCTTGATTTAGGAATTATAGTGTTATCCGAATAAACTACCATTAAATCACCGTTTGCCTTGTACGTGGCATCAAAATTTTGGACATCTAAATAACTGTTCGCATTCCATGTTGCAAGCTGCACAACATTTCCCCATGTATTGGTTGACCCGTTATACACCTGAGCATATATCCACTGGCCAGCACCGTTATAGTGTCGTGAAATTAAAACTTTTTCATTACGAGTCGGCGAAGCATAAAGTTTAGCTGATCGTAAATATTTATTCGAAGATGACGAATCAACATCAGCCGTAGCTGCAGCCGCCGACCAAGTTCCGGTAGCACTATCATAAGTCTGATATTTTATTGCATCGCTGCTATTTCCACCATCACCATAAACTAACATCCCATTACGCAAATTGTTAACTGTCGTATTCCAATTGGTTAAATAAGATACAGTCTGAATACTACCATTACGCTGTAAATTTTGCGCCCAAGCAACATTACAGGTTATTATCTTTTGGCTTGAAACTCCATCGGCAATAGTAACTGACCGCGTAAAAATATCAGTTAAATCCGATGCACCAGACAGCGTCCAATGGCCAGCATTAAGCGACAGCCCAAAAGTGCCATTTGTAAGGTTGCTGTAGCTTCCATCCCTTATGCCCCTAACCGCTTCTTGGCACTCATCAGCCAACCGAACCGCCCTTTGTCTTTGGCCGGCTAGCGCCGTGCTTCCACGACCATAAACAATACCGCCAACAACCGCTGTTACAAACAACGAAAAGACCGCTACTGCCAGCAGTATTTCTACTAGGCTAAACCCTTGCTGATTAGTACGAGACAATACCCTTGCCATTGATCGTGACCGTTCTCGAGTCGTTACCCTCGGTTAAAGTTATCGTCCCTGGATTATTAGGTATGCCAAAAACCTTACTGAAACTGACGTCATTAGCATTCCCAGTATTTGCGACACCAATATTAGAAGCAACCTCATAAAATTCGTCATAACTAGCAATACGACTGGCATAATTAGCGCCGCAATATATGACTATGCCTGTATTTTGAACATACAACCCCCAGGCACTACAAGCAGCATCAGATTCTGCGGCGGTCGCCATAGTCTGAGCACGCCTAAACCCTTGAGCAACGGTATTTACCGCCACGTCCAAATTATTTCTGGATTGAAAAGCGGATATAAAAGGTAGCGACAATGTCGATAAAATAGCGATTATAGAAACCGACAGCAACAACTCAATAAGCGTAAAACCACTATTCTTACGGTCGATACTCATCTTAACCACCGATATTACCGATCATACTGTAGATTGGCAATATGACCGCTAATGCGATAGCTAAAACACCCAAAAACACAATTATCAAAAGAATTGGCTCGAGTATTATAGCCAGATTTTCAGTGCTGGTATCGACTTTTTCTTCATAAATCTGCGATATTTTACCTAGTACTCCTGGCAAATTACCAGACCTTTCACCGGCAATTATCATCTGTTGTATCGGCAGCGGTATTAATTTAGTCGATCCCTTAAATGAACTTAAGCTATTTTTAAACGAAAAACCATCGTTGACCTTGCTGTAAATATATTTGTATAACTTAGTATATTTACTGTAAGTCGATGTCTTGATTAATGATTCCAGCGAATCAATAACCGGCATACCAGAATTAAGCAAACTACTTAGCACAAAACCCATTCTAGATATCTCTGTTTGCTTGATGATATCCTTTGCAACTGGAATACGTATTAAGATATTCTGTCCTATAAAGCGAGTATTTTTGTTAACAAAGAAAATATAAAACATCAAAAACAAGCCGATGATGAACGACGGCACAAATATATAACCATAATCCTGTAAAAATACCCCAAAATCCATCAAAACCCTAGTCACCAGTGGAACTTGCACATTCATACCTGAAAAAGCAGTCATTAGTTTTGGCAATATAAACCACGATATACCCAGACCAATAATTATTATCAAGCTAGTAACGATAATCGGATACATCATCGCTGATTTAACTTTAGATTTTAAGGTTCTTTCTTTTTGCTGCTGTAAGACTATCATCTTGAGGCTGTCGACCATACGGCCAGATTGCTCGCTGACCTTTATAAGATTTATATAGTTATCGGCAAATAAACCGACCGAGTCAAGAGATTTCCAAAATGGAGTACCATCATCAAGATTACTTACAACTTTAGCTAAAATTTTTTTTAAAACTTTAGATTTTAAACCTTCAGAGACTATACTGACAGACTCAGCTATGCCAATACCGGCTGATATTAGAAGCGCTGTATTTTCTAGTATATAATCACGCTCTTTTGGATAGCCCCAAACCCTAGCCTGTTTAGGTTTTTTATCTTTGGCATAAAAATTTTTTTTAGGCATAAAATTATTTCTCTATTGGAACAACCCTAGATAATTCTTGCAACGTAGTAATTCCGCCTTTAACTTTGGCGATTCCGTCATCAAGCAAGCTAGTTGAGCCCATGCTCTTTGCCATATCCCAGATTACGTTGGTTGATGGGTTTTCTAAGATCAGGCTTTTTAAGTCTTTGTTAATATGGATAAATTCAAAAATTGCGACTCGTCCTTTATAGCCCGTGCCGTTGCAAGCTTGGCAACCTTTACCCTCATAAAGATTTGTCTCGTGGCTAAAATATCTACCCCATCCAGCGTATTCTTTATCAATTTCAGACGAAGAGACTTTTTCGCTAGTCCTACAGCTACTACAGATTCGACGAACCAAGCGCTGGGCGATTATAACCTCCAAGGTTGAAGCCAGCAAAAATGGCTCTACGCCCATATCTAGCAGCCTTGGAATGGCGGTAGCAGCGTCATTGGCATGAAAGGTCGTAAACAATAGATGGCCCGTCAAAGCGGCATTAACCGATATCTCGGCCGTTTCTTGATCGCGAATCTCGCCGACCAGGATAATGTCTGGATCTTGACGAACAATTGAACGCAGGCCATTGGCAAAAGTGATATCTTTTTCTTCGTTGACCTGAATTTGATTAGTTCCAACTATTTTATATTCAACCGGATCCTCAATAGTAGTGATATTAATACTTGGATTATTGATATGTTTTATTAAGGCATAAAGAGTCGTCGACTTACCAGACCCAGTTGGGCCACAAACCAAAATCATTCCGTATGGCTTTTTAGCCGCCTCTACTAAGACATCTTCCTCTTTTTTAGACAAACCAAGCTCCGACAAGCTAAGATCTTTAACATATTCGGATAATAATCGAATTGTGATTTTTTCACCATCAAGCGTTGGCGCAATTGATATCCTCATATCAATATTTTTATCTTGTTTTAGTAGCCTAATCGCACCATCCTGAGTTGCATAGTGCTCATCAATACGCAGTTGCGATAATATCTTAATACGGTTAAGAATATTCTCATAATATTGCTTCTCAAGTCTACCGGCTTCATGTAAAACCCCATCAATTCTAAACCTAATGATGATTTCTTTTTCCTGAGGCTCAAAATGGATGTCGGATGCCTTAAAAGCCAGGGCATCATCAATAATTTCATCAATAATTTCAGGCGCCACGCTACCCTGTTGATCAATAATTTTTGAAAAACGAGTCGATAACGATTTTTTATAATTATTAAGTATGACATCGACGTCTTCAGTTGAAGCGTAAAGAATTTCAACTTTTTTAAAATTATAATTTTTAATTAAATCAGCTTTCAATAGCTCAATTTTATCGGGCTGATCAGTAGCAAAAGTGCCAGATTTTTCATCCAGCAAAACGACTCTTTCTTTTTTAGCATAACCCTCTGTTAAAAGTTCAGTATCGATTTTGCCGATATTATGATTGTCCAAAGAGAAGAATTTAGTTTTGTAATGCTCGGCCAAGGCCTGGCCTATGATATTACGGTTAATAACCTCTTGATCTGTTAAAAATTTTATTGGATCATCAGGCGCATTAGATATGGCCTTCAAAGCGACATCACGAGAGACGTAACTCTCTTTTACCAAAAGACCCAGCAATGCTTTCCCACCCAATATCATTTTTACTCCAGTATTTTATTTATTTTCCCAATTATATCCGATATGGGCGTGTCGGATTTAACAAAAAAATCAACCGCCCCTAAGCTTTTTGCCTTATTAAAATCTTCATTTTGACTCAGATTAGAACTAACGACAACCGGAGATTTAATACCCTTTTCTTTTATCTTTTCAAGTACCGAAAAACCGTCCATAGCCGGCATTATCAAATCGAGCAAAATTAAATCATATTTATCTTTATCTAGGGCATCAATAGCCTGCTCGCCATCATAAACAGCCGTTGCCTCAAATCCCTCGTGAGCAAGCTTTAAAACCAGCGCATTAGCTAGCGGTTTTTCATCATCGACAACTAAAATTTTTTTCATCCGACTCCTAATCTATGTCTTATATTAAATTTATCACAAATTGAAGTATTAATAAAATTAATCAAAATCTTTTGGATTATAGCCAAGAGCTACACAGGCATCATTAAACGAACATTTGCGACCATCACAATAAAGGTCAATGCTAGCTTCGGCGGCCCGTCGCCAAGCCTTACGTTCAGTCTCTTTATCTAAAGCTGCCTCATCCAGATTAGACTTAACTACCTCGTCTGCTCTAACTTCTTTTATATAGTCAACATCTGACTCAGGCTCTATCTCGACTTCACGGTCAACAACACCAAAATGACGAAAAGCCTCGGCATAGGAGCAACCATTAGCATCCATATATTTTTCAATTTGACTCCAAGTGGCCTTATAATCATGCATCAAAACTTCGGCAGCACCGCTGTTTAATGTCCTAGACCCGTCACTATCATTATTAAATAAACCATCAATACTAAGCTGTTCGGACTCTTGCCTGGTTTCGATAGTTTTATTTTGCCATACCTCTTGATTATCTGGTTTCATGATATTATTATGCCATAATTTGTTAAAAATCAACAAAGTAAAACAAAAATCCCCGCTTGAAAGCGGGGATTCCTGGCACCTGTTTGTTTGATTTAACTATACAGCTAAACGCGCTTATGGTGCAATACTATTTTAAAACTATTTTTTCTTTGAAACAGTTAGAAAACCGTTTCGTGGATTTTCTTTAACAATTCGGTCTGCTGGTAGATCAACTGGT
>CAYVRA010000010.1:0-19479 GCA_964452965.1 uncultured Saccharimonas sp. (SeqCode)
TACTAATCAGCACTTCACGTGGTCTAGCGCCATCAGCGGGTCCAACAATTCCCTGCTCTTCCATGGTGTCAATTAATCTGGCAGCCCTAGAATAGCCAACTCTTAGATGCCTTTGCAACGAGCTAGCACTAGCCTTGCCACTACCGATTACTAAACGAACAGCGTCTTTAAATAAATCATCTTCGTTACTACTATCAAAGTCCATCACAACACCACCCTTGCCGTTCAAATGAACCGGTAGACTAACAACCTCATCGTTATATTGTGGCGGTGATTGCATTCGCAAATGATCGGTAATCTTATGAACTTCTCCGTCAGTTACCCACGCACCCTGAATTCGCATTGGCTTTGCCATATCAGCTTTTAGTAATAGCATGTCACCAGAGCCAAGTAATTTCTCGGCACCAACCTGGTCCAAAATGATTCGGCTTTCCAGTTGTCCGGCGACTGTAAATGCGATCCTAGCTGGGATGTTGGCTTTGATTAAACCAGTAATAATGTCAGCTCGTGGACTTTGCGTAGCAAGGACCAAATGGATACCGACAGCACGGGCTTTTTGAGCCAAGCGCACAATTAGTGCCTCGACGTCCCTAGCTGCTAACATCATCAAATCTGCCATCTCATCGATAACGATGACTATATAAGGCATAGCGCCGTTCTCATGCTGTTGAGGGATGCCAAATTCATCGGCAACTGTTATTTTTGCGCCAGTTGCACGAACTTTGTGATTATAAGATTTAATATCTTTAACTTTAGTCTCGGCTAATAATGAATAGCGTCGCTGCATTTCACTAACCGCCCACTTTAAGGCACTAATTGTCTTGTCGGGCTCGGTTATAACCGGTGTCAAAAGATGCGGAATATCCTCGTAAGGCGCCATTTCGACTTGCTTTGGATCAACCAATATCAACTTCATATCACTTGGGCTGTTGTGATACAACAAACTAGTTAGCAGCGTGTTAATCATGACAGACTTACCAGAGCCAGTTTGACCAGCGATCAAAAGGTGTGGCATCTTGTTTAATTCACCAACAATTGGCTCACCGGAAATATCTTTACCAATCGCAAACGCTAATGGCTCACCGTTAGTGCCCCAGATTGGGCTAGAAAGAATCGAATAGAGCCTAACATCAGCCGCAGTAATATTTGGCACCTCGATACCAACCGCTTTTTGGCCGGGAATTGGAGCTTCCATGCGAAGGCTTTTCGCTGCTAGATTTAATGATATATTTTTCTCTAAAGTGGTAATTTTTTCCAATTTTACACCGCTTGGTGGTGACAAAATAAATTGAGTTACACGTGGGCCGATATTAGCACCCTCCATCTTTACGTCAATATCAAACTCACTGAGAGTATTTTTGATAATCAATGCATTTTGCTGAACATCACCGGCGTTAGCTGGCGATTGCTTTTTTTCCAACAAATCCATTGATGGCGGCACCCAATTTGGATCACTAACAGTAACTAGCGCAGCTTGCTCTTCGGCTGCCTTATCGCGAACAATACTGTTTTTCATACTTGATAGTCTAGAGTGTTTTTCATCTGTTGAATCCAGAGTCGGCACGCTAGCATTCATCTTAAAATTGCTAATAAGTGAAGATTTTGGATTATCAATCGCAGCTGCATTACGCATAATTTTAATATTTTCCTCTTCCTCATCAGTCTCGCGACGGCTAAATTGCCAGATTTTTTTGATAATCGAAAATGGCGAAACGCGCATAATAAATAGTAGCGTCACTAACAATAATAAAATATAAATAAAAGCTGCAATAGTAGAATTTACTAAGGTTAATGTGCCACTATTAATTAAATCACCTATAACGCCGCCAGTAGTGTCACCTGCCCCATCCTTCAATAACCCGAACAATGCCGAAAACCAAATTATAGCAGTCGCGGTCGCAAATTTAACAGCAAAAGTTAACTTGTTATTTTCAGCCCTAAAAATCTCTACAGCGATATAAACAAACAAAAATGGGATTGTATAAACTGCGTAACCTATTATATAAAGCGACGTACTATGAACCCAATTTAGGACCGGCCCACCAAATCCGAACCAAGCGACTATAAATAATATAGATATAGCGATTAAAAATAATGAACCAACCTGCGACCAAAAACCAGTCGGCAGACTATGCTTTGGCGCCCCCTTGTCTGATCTTTTTTTGTAGTGTTTTCTTTTTTTGGGCATAACTTACTTTATTATAAACTTTTTTGCCTTTATTTTATAAACATATCATAACAAAATTTACAACAATTTGCAAGTAGCTAATGCTTAATAGCCGCGATACTCAGATTTGCTACGTGGCTCAACCGCTTCGCTATCAGGAACTTGCGGTAATTGAAAAGTCCGTGGCGGAAAATTATTTGGTTTTTGTTGATTTTGGCCATCTGGTCGCCTTGGTGCTTGATTGTTATTTTGGCTAGGATTAGACGAGCCTCCGATTTCGTTTATAACCGGGATAACAATTGGAGTACGACGAGTCTGGTCATAAAGAATATGCGTAATTTCATCTTTAAGTTCTTTTTTAACAACATCCATATCAACATGCTTACCAGTAAAAGACCGAGCAACTTTTTGTTTCAAATACTGACGAATCATGCCCATTAATTCTTCACTGTCGCGTAAGTATATAAAGCCGCGACTGATAATATCAGGGCTGGTTAGTAATCGGCCAGTGCCGCGTTGAACTGTTAAAACAACGATAAACATACCTTCGGTTGCCATATGGATGCGATCTTTTAGGACCACCTCCGATACAACTTCACCACTATCGTCATACATCACGCCACCAACCTGAATTCGGCCAGCTTTGCGGACACCATCAGCAGTTACTTCCAAGATATCGCCGTTATCACAAACAAAGATATTTTCTTTTTTAATACCAGCTTCTTTTTCGGCTAATTCAGCGTTATGAACCAACATGTGGAACTCGCCGTGAATTGGCATATAGAACTTTGGATTTAAGGCCGTAATCAGTCGAACATGATCATCATAATAAGCATGCCCCGAAAGATGCAATGGACCAATACCAGTCAAATGAGTTTTCCCGTTTTGAATAATATCACTTCCCTCACGCATTAGACCGTCAACAGTACGAGTAACGTATTTTTCGTTACCAGGAATTGGATTTGAGCTAAAGACAATAACATCAGAATTTTTGATTTTGATGAATTTATGACTACCACTAGCCATACGATTTAGAACTGCAGTAAGCTCGCCTTGCGAGCCAGTACAAACAATCGTCACTTTATTGTCGGGTAACTTGATGATATCTTCCATCTTAACAACGACATCGCGCGGCACTTTAATCATGCCTGTACGAAGTGCGACTTCTAGGTTTTGGATCATTGAATAACCGGCAAACGCGACTTTGCGCTCGTGATTTTTTGCCTCGTCTAATATCATCTGCATACGATGAATTTGGCTAGAAAAACAGCTTAAAATCAGACGGCTATTTTGGAACTTATCCATAACTTCGCCAATACTGTGTTGAATATCAAACTCGCTGTGAGTATGCGTGCCATCGGATTCACAGTTAGTCGATTCGTTCATTAACAACAAAATGCCCTCTTTGGTAGCGATTTCCGTAAAGCGCTCTAGATCTAATTTTTTGCCATCAACTGGCTGTTCTTCAAAACGCCAGTCGCCGGTATGAATAATTACACCAAGTGGTGTACGGATAACAATTGCTGCACAATCTGGGATAGAGTGATCCATACGGACAAACTCAACGCTGAAGTTATCACTAATTTGAATTTGCTCATGATTTTCAGGATTAACTTCATTATAAACTGGCTCGTAATCGCCAGTCGCCTCCTCCATAGTCTTTTGAATCATACCAATTGTAAATTTAGTGGCATAAACTGGCGCTGGTATTTTTTGACCGATATGGCGATAAGCGCCAATGTGATCAAGATGGGCGTGAGTGAATAAATGCGCCTTGATTTTATGTTTATTCTCTTCAAGATAGGTTGTATCAGGAATAATATAGTTTATACCTGGATAGTCCGCGCCTGGGAACAAAAAGCCACAATCAATTACGATAATTTCATTATCATATTCGATCGCCATCATATTTTTGCCGATTCCCATATCGCCAAGACCACCAAGTGGCATAATTTTTACTTTTGGACCATTAAAACGAGGCTGCTTTTTCTGATCAGCCAAACTAAATTGACGACCTTCATATCCGTTATAGACTGACTTATTAACCGGCACATTTATAACGTGCTGACTGGCTCGTTGGTTAACATTTTCGTTAGTACGACGTTGAGCCCTGTAGGCCTCGCCCTTACGAACAGTAGTATTGTTTAAAACTGTATTATTTGATTTTTGCCTGGTCGATTGACCAGGTCGTTTAGATTGATCATCACTTTTGATGGTCGCGAGTCTTTGTTGACCCATATTTTCTTCTCTCCCTTGCCCTCCAAAGCTTTACGATGAAGGGTTTCTATTAATTATTAATGTTTCTTATTATTTTTGGTAACTGTTTAAAATCGTCTATCAGCACTTCGCGCATACTGCGTCTGTAAAGTGCGGCGGCCGGATGATAAAGCGGCACGACTGTTAATTTCAGGCCGTCAATCTCCACCCTACTGGGTTTTCCGTGAACTTCGCCTATGCTGGCCTGTGGCAAAAAATATCCCATACTGTGCCTGCCTAATGTCACTACAACCGCAGGTTGAATGATATCCAGCTGACGCAGTAAGTATGGCCAAAATTCTGCTTTTTCGATTTTTGAAGGATCACGATTTTTTGGTGGTCGATATTTTACTATATTAGTGATAAAAACATCTTTGCGTGCGATACCTACACTATCGAGCATTTCATTCAATAATTTGCCAGCGGCGCCCATAAATGGAAAACCCGACTCATCTTCTTTTTTACCTGGCGCTTCGCCAATAATTACAATCTCGGCGTCAATATTGCCATCACCCATCACAAGATTCTTGGCTTCGCGAGCCAAATTTGGGCAGACATTATTTTTTATAATATCTGCCTTGATTTGTTCAAGAAGCACTTGTTTATTTTCTAGCATATTATTTACAAGATCACGGTCAGTACTTTTATATTAACACTGATCGTAGCTAAATACAAGCCAGATACTCATATATCAAATCGCCAATAATCAGCCAATACCAGTAAAAGCTCACATATAAATTTACTAAGTATATAATCTAGATGTTATCTGAACAATCCACACCTATTGTTTGCATAAAATCTGCATGATCAACATTACAGGTGACAGACGAACTAATATAGTTATCACTTAAAGTCTTAGCTTGCTTAGTAAAACCTTTTTCGGAAAAATAACCATCAATGTAAGCAACTATTGGGCCATTTACTCTCATCTTACCACTATCGCTAAAATCCTTATTGTTCGGATTTATAGATATAGAATCACCATCAGAGCTCGAGATAGAAGACCCTATGCCCATCGTTTCGAAATCCTGATCATTTAGGTTTGCATAAAGGTCATCTATTACCGCCTTCGCGCTTGTTGTAGATGAACCGCCAGTACTACCCCCTGTAGTAGGCCCATCGATAGTTACAGTACCGCCTCCCTCTTTTACTGCATCAGAGACCGTACTAACCACCGTGCCTACCGCCATAAGCGACAATATTATAAATATTATAATTAAAATTGTATTAATTGAGCCGACAATAATTCCGGCAAGCGCTAAGCCATTTTTATAACCAGCCTTCTTTGATTTCATTAAGGCTACAATACCTAAAATTAAGCCCAATATGCCAATAAAGAACGATGTTATTAAGCTTGCAAGACCCAGGCCATGGCCTGGATCAACCCCTGCTGAATCTTGTGGCGGTTGTTGTGGTTGGAATGAAGGCACAACCGGAGGTTGTGGGCCACTTGTTTGTTGAGGTTGTTGATTATTTGGTCCCATTTTAATTCTCCATACCTTAAAAAGATACTTATGTTTATGTGCAACTATAGTAACTTAAATAAATAAATAAATAAATAAATAAATAAATAGCTACAAGGCAGCTTTTATGCTTAAACTTAGGCGACCGCGTTCATCAATACCAATTAGTTTTACTTTAACGATTTGGCCTTCATGTAAGACATCTTCGACTTTTTCAACACGGTCTTTAGACAACTCACTAATATGAACCATGCCGTCGATGCCTGGCATAATGTTAACAAAGGCGCCGAAATCTTTGATAGTTACAACCTTACCTTCGTAAATTGTGCCGACTTCTGGCTCTTCAGTTAGACCCTTGATCCAATTCATAGCCTGTTCGATAGCAGATGTGTCAACCGCGGCAATCGTAATTAAACCGTCTTCGGCAATATCAATTTGCGCACCAGTTTCGGCAGTAATCTTTTTAATAGTTTCGCCGCCCTTACCAATAACCGCACCGATTTTGTCAGGATTAATCTTTATTTTTTCAATCCGTGGCGCATATTTGCTGAGAGTTTCGCGAGGAGCAGCTAATGTTTCAATCATATGTTTCAATATAAACGCACGACCAACTTTACCTTTTTCTAATGCCTCTTTTAGGATCTCTACTGGCAGGCCGTGGACTTTCATATCCATTTGGAGTGCTGTAATGCCTTTTTCGGTACCGGTAACCTTAAAGTCCATATCACCCGCAAAATCTTCGGCATCAGCTATATCAGACAGCACATATGGTTTTCCATCGTCCATCATCAAGCCCATAGCGATACCAGATACTGGCGCTTTCAAAGGCACACCAGCATCCATCAATGCTAGACAACTGCTACAAGTTGCTGCCATTGAGGTTGAACCATTCTGGCTCATAATTTCAGTAACGCTACGAACCGCATATGGAAAATCTTCAGCACTTGGGAAAACCGCAGCTAGTGCACGTTCGGCCAAATATCCGTGACCAATTTCACGTCGTCCTGGGCCACTTAAGCGGCGAACTTCGCCAACCGTAAAGCCAGGAGCGTTGTAATGGTGCATATAGCGACGCTCTTCGTCGTTTGATTCCATAGTATCAACAATTTGAGAAAAGCTTAAGGGTGCCAAGGTAATGATATTCATAGCCTGAGTTAAACCACGAGTAAAGATACTTGAACCATGAGTTCGAGGTAACACGCCTACTTCTGATGATAATTGACGAACTTCGTCTAATTTTCGACCATCTGGACGAGTACCGTCCTTGATAATTCCCTTGCGAACATCTTTATGTAAAGCGCTAGTAAAGGCCTCATCATATTCGTCATGCATTTTGTCATAATCTTCGCCAAGTTTTTCACGCATTTGATCGTGGAAAGCCCAACGCAAAGTCGAAACTAATTCATTTCGTTCTGGATAAGGTTTATGCAACGCATCGCCCAATTTACCATCAACCCAAGCATCAACTGCCGCTTGAATTTCGGCGTTTGGCAAAATTAATTCATATTCTTGAGCAACTGGAGCAACTTTTTTAGCTAATTCTTGTTGCAATTTAATTGCAGGCTGATAAGCTTCGAATGCCCAAGTTAACGCCTCGGCAACCATTTCTTCGCTAACTTCATTAGCGCCTGCCTCAACCATAGTGATACCACTAGAAATACCAGCAACAACTAGATCCAGGTCACTTGCAGCTCGTTCTTCTGGGGTTAGGAATGCTTTAAATTCACCATTAACTCGGCCAACACGAATACCAGATACTGGACCATCAAATGGCGTACCGGTTAACATTAATGCCGCGCTACAAGCAATCATGCCAATCGCATCTGGGCGGAAATTTGGATCAAGTGACAAAACGCTTGCCACAACTTGAACTTCTTGGCGATAACCTTTTGGAAACAATGGACGAATCGGACGATCAATTAATCGACCAATTAAAATTGCCTCGTCACTTGGGCGACCTTCACGTTTAACAAAACGGCTGCCCGAAATTTTGCCAGCTGCATAAAATTTTTCTTCATAATCAATTGATAGCGGGAAGTAATCCATCATTACAGGCTTACTGCCGACCATAGCTGTTCCAAGTACTACGGTATCTCCGTAAGTTACAAGGACACTAGCAGTTGATCGAAAGCCAACACGATTAACTTCCATGGTTAATTTTTGGCCACAAAAATCAGTCGAAACTGAAAAAATTTCCTTACCATTAGGGTTGATAGTAGACATATTTGTCCTCCTTTTTTAGACACGCACCTTGTTTTATTGAGGCGAATTAGTAACGGGTACAGAAATTTGTTACAACAAATAGCTCTATCCACCACTGATTCGCTGTAGTGTGTGATATGACTATTATACCACAGATTTAGCGAACGTCGCGACGGCTAAATAGAATAGCTGCCGCTATAATTGATATCGCAGCCACGCCAGACAAAACGATTACATCCCAGATTGATATGCCATTTTTAACAATATCGGCAGCTGGGAAATAATGAAACAATGAAATATTTTCATAAGGCTCTAGCCATTCAACTGACTTCGCAAAAGTCGTTAGTAAAAAACTACCAGCGCCAACAAGGATACCTATGCCCATAGTTATGCCGCGCCTACCAGTAGCCAAGCCTATACAATAAACTAATGTCGTCATGCAAATTGACAATAATAACATTACCAAACTTAGATTAGACACAACCGTCCAGTCAAGATTTACATTAACAGACCACGCACCAAGATAAAGACCAGCTATCGTAAATATAGTCGTAACTACACAGATTACAATTATCGCTATTAATTTACCAAACAATAATTTAATTCGGCTTAATGGCAAAGCTAGTAATGTCCGAATATAGCCGTCCTCCTCGTCTTTTACACTTAAGCCTACTGCTAAAATAACCGAAAAAACACTTATAAACATTGGCATCCTGATATCAAAGAATTGACCAGCTAAATAGCCAGATGGTGTCGACAAAGCGCTAATATCGCCTATCATCCCCTTCAATGCTTTTAGCTCGGGCGGCAAGGCGGCCAATAACTGATCAAGACCAGAATCTTTAAATGCCGGAAAAAACAACAGCATCAAATAGGCAAAAAAAGCTAAGCTAAGCGACCAAGAAATAATAAATATTCGCTTGTCATACATCGTTTTCAAAAATAAATTAAACATTTTCAGCCTCCGGTTTATCTTTTGAATAAAGATCACTAAAAGCCGATTCTAAATCATGATCTTCGATCGTAAAATCCAACATATAAGAGATGCCACATAGCCATTGCTGTAATTTGATTGGCGAATCTTTAAATATAAACGAGATTTCGTGTCCATTAGCGGTTTTTTGATGGCTTAGCAATGTCGATTGGGCTGGCGGCCTGACCGCCCGGCTAGTTGTCATATGGACAGCCTTACCATGACTAGATTCTAATTCGGCGCGAGAAACATCCTTGACTAATTTACCGTCACGAATAAACAAAACTCGGCTACAAACATCGGCCACCTCTTTTAAATAATGTGACGACATAAATATTGTCGTGCCTTTTGCACCCTCATGGTTAATAAGCTCTAAAAACTTTTGCTGCATAAATGGGTCAAGGCCGCTACTAGGTTCGTCTAAAATTACAAGCTCAGGGCTAGGCATAAAAGCTGAAATCAAAGCAATCTTTTGTTTGTTGCCACGCGATAAATCTTTAATCTTTTTGTCCATTTCTGGATTAAATTGTTTGCATAAATCATTTAATTTTTTACTGTCTTTCAATTTATAGGCGCGCTTCAAAAACGCAAAATATTGCCTACCTGTTAAATTAGTGAATAAACTCATGTCGCCAGTTGCGAAACCAATTTTTGAATGTATTCTATGAGCGTTTTCAGGCAAAACCAGCTCTCCAAATAGCCTAATCTTACCAGAGCTAGTGCGCAAAAAACCCATTATCAAATTAATAATCGTAGTCTTGCCGGCACCATTTAATCCCACCAAGCCTACAACCTCGCCCTTTGAAATCATAAAATGAATATCTTGGATGGCCAAAAATGAACCATAATATTTAGTAACCGCGTCCACTTCTAACACAGGCTGGATTGTCATATGTTTATATTATAGGCGTAATTAAAAAACTCCGCAATTACTTGCGGAGTCCTAATTTTGCAACAACTTTCTTATAGGCATCAAAATCTTTTGATTCTAAATATTTAAGTAGTTTTTTGCGGGTACCTACCATTTGCATTAAACCGCGACGAGCCATGAAATCATGCTTGTTAAGTTTAATGTGCTCGGTAATCTCTTTGATGCGAGCCGTCAAAATTGAAGCCTGCGCCTGTGGGCTACCGACATCGTTCTTGCTAGTTTGCGTCAAAGCAATAGCTATAGATTTATTTTCTGCTGTAATCATCAGATATGCATTGTAGCAAAGTTTTGCCAAGGTTTCAACACCTGTTGGCCAGATTAGCAAATTTTAGTCGATAATTCCAAAATCTTCTAGTTTTTTAGCATCATCAACATTCCAATCTGCGATGCTTATTCGACGCAGCTGGCTACAATACGCCCCTGTTGACAGTGCCTTGCCTATATCTTCAGCCAGAGTTCTAATGTATGTGCCACTCGAAACATTTGCCATAATCTTTAATTCTGGATATTTGTAATTAATCACTTCTAATTTATAAATTTTTACTTTTCGGACCGGCATTTCTACAGTTTTACCCGCCCGCGCCATTTTATAAGCCCGCTGACCATCAATTTTAATTGCGCTATAAATTGGCGGAGTCTGATCAATCTCACCAATAAATCTAGAAATTACCCTATTCACCTCATCAATTGAAGGGACTAAATCTGAAAAATCAACAATTTCACCTTCTGGATCGCCAGTTGTACTGGTTTGGCCTAATCTAATAATAGCTTCGTAAACTTTGTCTAATTTACTATAAGAGCCGGCATTTTTACACTCACTGCCGATAACTAATATCATTAAACCCGTCGCAAACGGATCAAGCGTACCAGTATGGCCAACTTTTACTTTTTTACCTTGTTGTTTAGATAATATGCGACGGACGCGCGCCACCACGCCAAAACTAGTCATATTAGCTATCTTATCAATTAAAATAATTCCGTTTTGCATAATGCCCAGTATAGCAACTAGTTATCTTTATTGGCCAGGAATTTTAAACTGAGCTGGATCGTTATTTATAGGCGCCGGCGCTGGACTTTCAGAACTGACCGTTACACCAAAATCTGGCATAGCGGGCGCAGTTGGGGCAAAATAATTTGGTATTGGCGGCGGCAAAGGCAAATCAACAGGTTGTGGTTGTGTCCCTGGTGATACAACTGGACTATAAGCCGGCGTTAGCTCAACAGCCGACATTACCGCACCTCTGGCAGCTTCTAAAGCATCAGCGCTTCTCTCTCCTGGTGGCAATGTCGAGGTGCTACTATTTGATTCATTATTATCTAATATGTCCAGTAATTTACCACTCGAAACCGTAGACAAAGGAGGTAATGTAGATATTCCAGAAACGACCGGCGCCTCATGACTTAAAGTAACTTCATCAGTAAATATATTATTTACTTTTTGCTCCGGCAAGATAGCCTGGTTAACATTGACACCAGAAATATTAATATCTGCATTTTCTAATGAATCAACCGAAACTGGGCTTTCTTTACTGTCTAATATAATTTTAGGAGCTTCTGGCTCTGCAGGAAGAGTAGAGATTACAACTGGGGCCACGACAGCAGGAGCTTGAACTGGCTCAACTTCTTCGGGGGTGTGATCAATTAATAATATATCCGAAGGTAGAGTGGGCTCTACCTCATCTTCCAAGGTTGATGTACTACTAGGGCTAATATCGCCAGCAATTGAAGTAATTTGATGCGTTTCTTGTAATTTTGAAGCAATTAATTGCTGGTCAGCGCCAGCAGCCATCAGTTGTGCGGCCAGAGTCATAGTTGAAGCCGAAGTCTTAATATTGCTAAACCTTTCAGTAGCAGCAACAATACCAGTTAAAAGAGCCGTTGAAACCTGCTTGTCTAAAAGCGGCTGGTCGGTTTTTAATAAATCAGATAAACTTGTAACCATTTCACACAAACAACTACTGCTTGGATCATACCAGTCCAAGGCGCCTAAACGGCTGACCTGTTTACCAGAGCTTAAAGTCACAACCGCAA
The DNA here is from genome assembly GCA_964452965.1 of uncultured Saccharimonas sp. (SeqCode). Classification (GTDB taxonomy): domain Bacteria; phylum Patescibacteriota; class Saccharimonadia; order Saccharimonadales; family Saccharimonadaceae; genus UBA1547. The sequence continues at coordinate 12,024 of CAYVRA010000010.1, forward strand.
CATCATGCAATATTTGACCATGAGCAGCCAAAGCCAAATCCAAATGCTCTTGGTTTTCTACTCCCAAAGCCATAACCAATTCGACATTATAATCACCCTGACTAAATTGCAAATCTTTTTCGGCAATAACTGTTCGATAAGGCGTAATAAATATTTTTACAACATCACCGTCAACCTTATAGCGTAAGTGATCGGCTTTTTCTTTGTCTAGAGCAATTATAAAATCGCGCAAACTATCAATCGTGTTTTCAAAAATCTTATCAGGCTCTAAAAAAGTTATAGCTGGTGGAATCGCACCACTAAAAATCGCCGTTGCATGCTTACCAATCTTATTTAATAGCATCGTTAAGCCCAAAGCAGCCGAAAGATCATCAACTGACGGATTACGACTAACAGTTACCAAGATATTTGTGACATTTTTTATCTTGTCAATTACTTGCTGTTTTTCTTTGATTGGAGCATCTTGCATATGAGCTACCTTGCTTTTTTATTTTAACTAGATTATGAGGTAAATATAACATAAACAGTTTAATCAAGTCAACCAACTAATATCTAAGTCTCGGGTTTTAGTTTACCTCTTTACAACTCTATAGATTTGCATTATAATTGCAAACTGATTATATATATCATTTTAAAGAGGTAAAAGAACTAACATGCCAATCATCAAATCTGCTATCAAACGAGCAAAACAAACTATCAAACGACGCGAACGAAATATCGCCACTAAAAAAGATATTAAAGATGCAACTAAGGCCTTTATCGCCAAACCAACCGCTGCCAACCTAAGCGTCGCCCAGAGCGAACTAGATACAGCTGCTAAAAAAGGTTTGCTAAAAAAGAACACAGTCGCCCGCCGCAAAAGTCAACTACACAAAATGGCCAAAGCCGCCGGAGTTAAACTTGTTGCCGCTGTTAAAAAAGCCGCTCCTGCAGTTAAAAAAATTGTCGCCAAAGCACCTGTCGTTAAAAAAGCCGTCACAACAAAAAAACCAGTTGCCAAAAAGTCAACTAAATAATTCTTCTGCGATAATAGATTAAAATAACCCTGCGCAAAGTCGAAGGGTTATTTTATTAATGAGGCCTGCATCAAAGCTTTTTCGATTATCAGCCACGGGTCGGCTTTTGATATTTTCATATCATCATCAGCCCTAACAAAAACATCAATTATTTTTGATGCGTTTTTACTACCAACTTTCTTGGCCAACAATCCTAATCTTGAGGCTACGAAAGGGTGCAAGGCAAAATCCTTTTGCATATTATCTGTCTTTTCCGCAACTGAAGCTACAAGTAGTTGAAATGCCTGAGATGACAATAAGGCAAATAACCGATAGCCATCTTCGATTTTTTCAATCCTACCTAAAATCTGCTTTAATTGTTCCCTATTCCCGCCCAAAGCAGTCTCTAGTAGATTAAAAACATTCTCAACTGGATTTGGCTCAATTATATCCTTGATTACATCTGTTGAAATATTATCAACCAAAGATAGCTTTTTTAAAGCGTTAAACAATTGCCACTGATCGACTCCAACTCGCTCCACTAAAAACTGAGCGCTTTTTTTATCCAAACTTATGCCCATTTTTTCAGCCTCTAGTATCGTCCACTTTTCGACTATTACAAAATCCTTATCTGAAAAAGCCGGAAACCCCCTTACGGACGCCGACTCTTTTATAGCCCTAAAGGTCGTTGTTCTTTTGTCAGGCTTAGCCTCTATTAAGACTAGATGAATATCATCAGATATTCTGCCCAGCCAGTTACCAAAATCCGACCAAATATCTTTATTTTGGCCAAGATCGCGAATCACAACCAGCCTGGCCGAGCTAAACAAACTGACCCCCATCAATAGATCTGGCAACTGAGATAATTGTATTTGAGAACCGTCAATTTTTTCAGCCACACCATCAAAATTATCGGCAATTTCAGCCAAGGCCCGCTCGATCTCAAACGAATTATCCCCCATTAATAGCGTTATCATTGACCCCATTATACCCCAACAACAATCCCAATGTTATATCTTTAGATATTATGAATATCTAAATAATTTGGAAGACTAACGATTTTTATATCCTCAGGACTTATAGGTTCGCTTATTTGAAGATCGTTGTGACCAGAATCAGAAATCATATTGATATAATCCTGCAAGTTACTCATAGTATAGCTCACGTCACTATCATATTTCTCGCAATAATCCTTGTAAGATATAACCGGCACATCACGTCCAACTGCAGATCTTTTTATAAGTGCGCACTTAGAACCATTTTCTTTTGACGCAAATTTTTGCCAATACTTTTCAAAAAACGCTAATATAGCCTGACCTTCTTCAAAAGTCATATTTGGATAAGCTATTCTATTCTCTATATCCTCTTCGGATGATTGATGCATCTTGCGATCACAAAATAACATTATATTATTTTTAGCGTTTTCATAATCTTTTTTGTAAAAAGCTTTCTTGTCATATGGTTCTTTATTGGGTATATGCCAGCCCTCAGCCACAAATTGACCGAACCACTCAGGCGACGCTATCCCATACCTATAAATATTAGACGCTGAATCACCAATAGAAAGCTTACCTCTGCAATTTAATCCAGACCAACCCAACACCATTCCATAGCCAGCTTTTGAACAAATGTCGGAAATATCTTTCAGCTCATCCCAATCCCAAAACCTAGTATCAACGTCCAATCCGCGCTGCTTTATTGAATCTTCAAATGCGCCATTAAAACTATGGAAGAAATAGCCATTTTTAACATAATTATCCGTAAAATAATTAGCCACCTCCTCTTCTGAAGGCTCTAAGCCGTTTCTGGTTAATTCTTTTGAAATATGCTCGATTAATATTTTAGTTTTTTCTCCCCCCGGCCATCCAGGACTTCTAGATTCTATAGCCTTAAGGCTATCAAGGTACTCATTAAAATTATCACAGTCTGGAAAAATCACTTTATATTCGACCAATAACCCTATTGCCCCGTCCCTTAACTCATCAGGAAACTTATTAAGCCTCTCGACTGTTTCTTTATTATTAAGTAATTCAGATATTTTTTCTTCCATTGACGCTTCGTCAGCATCCAAATCTGTGCCATCAATTAGCCGATTCGCATCTTGAACTTTAATTTCCATAGCCGCAATATGCCCAATATGATTTAAAAGATCTGCCGTTAAAAGCATTTCATTTTTTTTAGGCGAATCATTTATTTCAAAAATCTCTGACATTTGTTTATTTTATGATTTTATTTACTTAAAAAAATATTAACACAGAATACTGGTTATGTCAAACTATGTTTCCTCTGAAATTGGCGCCTCACTGACACTTTGGGCAAATATGTGTACCGCGGCCAGCAACTCGAATTTTAATAATTTCTGCGCCACAACGACGACAGGCCAAGCCTTCGCGTCGAAAGACGCGAGCAAAATCCATATAACTACCCTTTTTACCCTCGGCATTAACATAATTTCGATTAGTGCTACCGCCCTTTTCAATTGATAAATTCATAACTGATCGAACTTCTGTATATAATTTTTTAAACTCGGCATCAGTTATTGATCCAACCAAGCGACTTGGATGAATTTTTGCACCCCACAGCGACTCATCGGCATAAATATTACCAACACCGGCAATCACAGTTTGGTCTAATATTGCAGCTTTTATGGTTGTACGACTAAGGCGCTTAAAACGACCAATAAATTCATCAATCTTAAAATCGGCTTCTAATGGCTCGGGCCCAACTTTTTTCATAAAATCGATACTAGACACCTCAGCCGTCGGTATTAGCCTAACCCAGCCAAATTTTCGCTGATCATTAAAATAAAGATGAGATTTATCCGTAAATTCAATATTTACCCTGGTAGATTTATCAGGCAATGACCCAACCAGACTGTCGTTAGGGTGCCCTGCGCCAAAACGCAAAATATTATCAACAAACACTAATTGACCAGTCATTTTTAAATGGATCACTAATGTATAGCTAGTCGACAAATCAATCATCAGCACCTTGGCGCGACGACGAACGTCAGTTATCTCAGATTTAATCAAAAATGAATTGACATCGGCTTTGCTATTGGTAAAACTGCGCGAATTATCAGATGATACGACTTTTATTTTTTTACCAACAATTAATTTGTTAAGTCCGCGCTTAACAGTTTCAACTTCTGGTAATTCCGGCATTAAATTAAAGGCTCTTGCTTAGAATATCTTTGACATTCGGGATTTGAGCCATAAACAAGTTAATCAGCTGGTCAGCACTAGCCGACAAAGAGCCTTTTGAGCCAGAACAAGTCGAAGTCCATAACTGTTTTGCTGTATTAGCGCCTGCTACGACCGTAAATTCATAAACCGATCCCGTAGCGCAAATACCGCGAGTGTCATTACTATCCCCAGTTAGTTCATTTCCCTTTGTCAAATTAGCCTTATATAACGCAAAAACAAACTGTTGGTAAGAATCAGTATTATTGTCCAAAGAGACTTTATCAACAACCTGGCCAGTATAGCCCTTGTACATAGTCAACGTCCTAGAAGATGAAGTTATTTTTATTTTATAGGATTTAAAAGATTCGCTAGCTACAATTGGACCGCGCGCGCTGAATGTAACAGAATGGTCGGCGTCAGGAGTTAACAAGGCTTCTTTACTAATGTCAGCCTGAGAAACCGTGCTCGAATCGCCGGTAAAGAAAATCGTCCGCGCTAAGGTTACCAAACCAGCAATAGCAATCGCAACAATGATTAAAATCAATGCGATTGGAATAATTCTTGTAAGTTTTAGGTTTGCCATAAATATATTATATTATCAAATAGCATTAGAGTCAACCCTAAAACTTCCATCCAACCCCTTACAAATAGGCTATTTTAATTTTATGCCAGTACTTCCAAAACCAACGTCGCCCCTTTTTGTCTGGCTTAAAGAGTCAGCAATCTCCCAATCAACTTTTTCATATTTAGCTATGACCATTTGAGCGATTCTCATACCAGGCTCAACCGTAAATGACCGATCACTAATATTCACAACTAATGCACACACCTCGCCCCTATAGTCACAGTCTATTGTGCCAATTCCGTTAATCATTGTTATGCCATTTTTAATGCTCAGACCACTGCGAGCCCGTATTTGAGCCTCGTACCCAACCGGTAGCTCAAGTGAAAATCCAACCGGGACCATCAACCTTTGCAAAGGTTTAATTATGACAGGATCGTCGATGCAGGCATGTAAATCCATACCAGCGGCATGTTCGGTTTGATAGGCTGGCAAAATAGCCGTTGGGTTAAGTCTCTTAATCTTTACGCTTAAACTATTCATCTACATCCCCTCCCAACACGACCCAATGCTAACGTCTACCTTTAATCTGACCTCCAACTCTGGAGCGATATTTTCTAAAACTTCACGCAACAAATCAGATACCTTATCGACATTTGCCACTGGACACTCAATTAATATACTGTCATGTACCTGCAAGATTTGTTCGCCCAAATCGCCTAGTTTTTTATCAAGCTCAATCATCGCCAATTTCATCAAATCAGCTTCAGTGCCTTGAATTGGCATATTAGCCGCAGCCCTCTCAGCGCCAGACCTAATCATAAAATTGCTACTGAGGACATCTGGTGTTGGTCGACGGCGACCAAAATAAGTTTCAACATAACCATCAGCTCTGGCTTTATTTAGCGTTTCGTTAATATATTTTCGAATCGGCTTACGAATCTCAAAATACTGATCAATAAACCTCTTTGCTTCGATGAAACTCATATCAGTCGCAGCGCTTAACCCTTGTGGGCTCATGCCATAAAGCACACCAAAATTAATTACTTTGGCGTTACGTCGCTGATCTTTAGTCACATCCCCTATTGGCACACCGTAAGCCTCACTAGCGGTCTTGGTGTGGATATCAATGTCGCCATCGAAATCATCAATCATATCCTGATCCTCGGCTAGTACGGCCGCCAGGCGAAGTTCAAACTGCGAATAATCGGCGCCAACAAACGCACTCCCCTTTTCGGGCACAAAAGCACTACGAATCTGACGGCCCAAATCTGAACGAATGGGTATATTTTGCAAATTTGGATTTGTGCTACTTAGCCGTCCAGAGCTAACCACATCTTGATTAAAAGTCGTATGAATGCGATAATTTTCATCCATCAGCCTAGGTAAGGCGTCAACATAGGTGTTTTTAAGTTTTGCTATTTCACGCGTTTTTTCAATCAATTCTACAATTGGGTGCTGACCGCGCAATTTATCAAGTTCTTTTTGACCGGTGCTATGACCAGTTTTGCCTTTTTTGATCCCCGCAGTTGGCAGTTGCAATTTAGTAAATAGCACTTCAGATAATTGTAACGGGCTAGCAATATTAAACTCATAACCAACCATTTTATAAATCTGTTGTTCTAAATCTGCATATTCATCTTCGAACCCGGTGCTCATTTTTTTTAAGATGACTGGGTCGATTTTAATACCCTTGTATTCCATTTTGAACAGAATATAGGTTAAAGGAAAATCAAATTCGCGAGCGATTCTGGCAATCCTTGGATTGTCGTCAAAAGCTTTAATTTGCTGATTATAAACCTGCCAAATTGCTGCGATATTAGATTTCGGACTGTCAATAATTTCACCACCAGTCAAACTAGTTAATGACCTGTCACGACGCAATGGGTCAATCAAAAATGCCGCCTGATTAACATCATGTAACTCTTCAAATCTGACAAAAATTCCCTTTTTAGCCAAAGAATGATAAGTGACTTTACTATCGTAAATAATTGCCGTGCTCATCTCTAAAACTCGCCAAACGCTTCGGTCTAGCTCTAAAATTTTAGCTTTCATGACTGTGTTTTTATTAGTCGAAAGCCAGATATAATCGTCATCTAAATAAATTACAATCGGTCCATTAATAGTTAAGCTATCCGGCCACTTTACCTCTAATAACGGAGTAAGTGCAGCTCGTTTATCAGTAAAATCTTTTTCAACCCCATCAATGCTCATATGCTTTGGCAAGCGCCTAATCAAAGATGAAAATTCCAACCTGTTCAAAATTTCAGCAACTTTATTTAGATCAATATCGTTAATATCGGCTACGTCCCAATCAAGCCTTACTGGAGCTTCGGACCAAATTCGACCAACTTCTTTGCTCACATAGGCCATTTTTTTACCGTCAATTAGCTTTTTAGCCACAGCCGGCTTGATTTTGTCTAAATTCGCATAAATATTATCCAAATTATCAAACTGCTGCAAAAGCTGTATGGCGGTTTTCTCACCAATTCCCACCACACCTGGCAAATTATCCGACGCATCGCCTTTTAATGCTTTTAAATCTAGGAATTGGCTGACCTTAATTCCATATTTCTTTTCTAAAGACTCTTCGTGAAATTCTTCAAGATTAGCTAGGCCGTTTTTTAGAGCATAAACCTTAACTAACGGCCCAACTAGCTGTAAGGCATCAAGGTCGCTAGTTAATAAACAGGTTTCAATACCTTTCTCGGTCG
>CAYVRA010000011.1:0-18939 GCA_964452965.1 uncultured Saccharimonas sp. (SeqCode)
TATGTCAAACTTACCAAACGCCAGAGAGGGCGAAGAAGAGTATGCTGAGAAAATTATGATAAGTTTAGGCAAAAAAGTTATTCACGTTCCAAAAAGACTAAAGTTTAGCGGCCAAGGTGACGCCCTAGCTTGTGGTGATTTATTATTCTGTGGTAGTAGTTACCGTAGCGACGAAGAAGCCCAAAAAATTGCTGCCGATTTACTAGGATATACACGAATTCAATTAAAAACTATTCCAAAAACAGATGAAAATAATAAACCCATCATAAACAGCACTTCTGGATGGCCTGATAGTTATTTTTACGATATCGATTTAGCCTTAGCTATTATTAAACCTCCAATTGACAGCCAAAAAGGCTTAATCGCCTACTGCCCCGAAGCATTCACTAATGAAAGCCAAATAATATTAAAAGAACTAGATCTTGTTGAAAAAATAGAGGTCTCGATTAACGAAGCTAAAAATGGCTTTGCCACCAACCTAGTCTCAACAGGCAAAGTCGTAGTTATGAGCAACAAAGCCCTAAACCTAACAGCCGAACTGCGCAACCATGGCCTGAAAGTCTTTACGCCCGAAATTACCGAACTTGCCAAGGGTGGCGGCTATATTCGTTGTATTACGTTAAGTGTTTAGACGTGACGGCGCAAACGGCGCAAAGTCTCAACCGACCAAGTTAATAAGTATTTTGATGGACTAATAATTAAATCATGTGCTGGTGTGTATTTGAGATCCTCAACACCAAAACCGCGCTTAAATACACTCACGCCATAATATCGGTGCTTCGTATCATCCTCGTCAACAATACCCCAAAAATTATATCTACCAATCCCCCGCTCCCGCGCATCACGCATAGCTTGCATATGAAGCAAAGGAGCACCTGAAAGTTGCGTACCAAGTTCAGTGCTGGCACCATAATGATAAGAAGCTTCATCTCCATAAAAAATTATAAAATTCTGAGCTAATATTTCGCCGTTATAACGCGCCGTGTAAAGCACCGCATTGCCAGTAGCGGCGAAAGCAGCAAATTGTTTAACCAAAAAATCCTCACTGAATGATATAAAGTCATGACGTCTAGCAGTCTGTAATTGAATCCTGTAAAACTCACGAACACTATCCGGATCAACACTGGTTTCAATTTGAATATCATTCTTCTCGGCTTTACGTAAAGCACGACGCAAACGCTCACGAGTACCTTTAAGTATGTCTTCTTCGGACTTATTTAAATCAAGCACACCAGCGTGCTCAACGCTTAGATATATTGGCGCTTTTTTAAAACCAAGTTTGGCAAAAAGCTCTAACGACTGCTTTGTTTTTTCGAGTTGCGGACGGACCCTTACAAACACACAGCCATGCATAGTAGCCTGCTGTTTCATATCGTCGCACATTTTTTTTAATAATTTCTTCTTCGACCAATCTATAATTGGGCCTCCAGCAATCGCCAAATACTTACCCCGCTTAGCAGTTTCAACCACTCCCTCATAAACACCTAGTAACTTACCATCCTCATAAATTCCACGGCGCAAAACACACTTTCCTCTAGATATATGAAATTCACCCCACTGCCAAGACTGTAAAAAATTTGCTTCTTTATGCGACTGCACAAATTCATTCCATTCATCACCGTTCGTCACATCTTTAACTTCCATTGACATTACAATCCTCTAACTTTCTTACGGGTGATTTCGATTACCCAATTTAATGAATATCTTAGCTTATCAACAACCAAGTCGTGAGCTGGTACAAAATTAACATCCTTGCCACCAAAACCACGCTTAAAGGTAGTAACTCCGCTATATCGGTGTTTTTTTCTATTACCTGGTGCTATACCCCAAAAATTATATCTAATTAATCCAGCCGATTTTGCATCCTTAATAGCCCGCCACTGAATAGCATACGCTCCCGGTAAATTACGACCATCTAAAGTACCAGCACCTTCGTAATAATCAGCCTCTAAGCCATAAGTAACAATCAAAGACATAGCAAGAAGCTTACCATCCTTCTTTGCTTTGTAAATTTTCAAATCGCTACCAAACGCTTCTAATTGTGTTTTAATGAAATTTTGCGATGGAGGTATAAAATCTTGCCTGCTGGCAGTTTCAAGTTGGATCCTGTGAAATTCATAAATATCATCAATATCTGATGTTACGGAAACCTCAATCCCCAATTTATCAGCACGACGAACTTCATAGCGTGTTTGCTGGCGCATATTACTCAATATATCCTCTTCGCCTAATGATAGATCAATAATGCTAGTGTTCTCAGCGTTAAGGTGCATCGGCGCCTTTATCAGTCCGTTTTTCTTTAGGACGCCACGTATCTCATCCGAGTCAGCCAATTGTGGGCGAACTCGGACAAAAACACAATTATTTTCCTTAGCAATTTTTCGTAAGTACCCAAATACTGAACTGACTTGATTTTTATTTGTAAAATCAATTAACGGGCCTCCAGATATTTCAATGTAGCGACCGCGACGGGCATTTTTCACTATAGCTAAGATTAAACCCACCAAATCATTATCATATATCCCCAAACGATAGACTTTATCGCCAAGCTTCTTATATAACTCACCCCATTGCCAAGAGTTTAAAAAATTAGCCTCATTACGGCTGGCAACAAATTCGTCCCAACTTTTCCGATCACAATCGCGGATCTCTACACTCATCGATTTGCTTTCTGAATTATTTTTATGATTTTATTTATATCATTACTGTATGTGTTTTTATAAACCGGCAGATTTATTATTTTCTTTGCAACCTCTACTGCAATTGGACAGTCTTTTTCTGGATAGTTTACCCGAACATAGAACCTCACCGGGGCAACCGGCCTATCATACCAAGTATCTTCTAAGAATATTCCAGACCGGCTTAAATCCGATAGACATTTAGAGCGATTACCGACTAAAATTGGCAATCTTAATGGCACGCTGCCGCTACTTAAAGTATTTTCTAATACAACATTCCTTGGTAAATTTGATAAATAATTTTTTGTATTACTGATTTGCATCGCTTGGCGCTCACTTAGCGAGCTTATTTCAGCTAACACTCTTTTTGCTTGCCAGCAAGGCATCCCGTCTAGTGAATTTACCTCGCCATCAGCTGAGCGAACTGCCAGCTTTAGTTTATATGAAGCAAACAACAATAACTTTCCAATCCTAATAATATATAATTTCCTTACATGCCACATCAATAGAGGATAAATCCTATCACGAAAACTATCCAATATCCTAACTTTAACTGCCCGGTGCCCAAGTTTATCTATTAAATTATCCTTGCGTACAATTATTGCACCGCCGCTACCAACATCAACCGCCTTGTCGCGACCAAAAGACAGCATAACTATATCTCCAACCGTGCCAGTTTCTCTACCATCGGCATAATGAGCTCCGAGCGAATGCGCCAAATCCTCAATCAGAACTAATTTATATTTATCTGCAATACTACGAATAGAGGCAATATCACAAGTAATGCCTATCGTATTCTGAACAACAATGCACTTTATATCGCTATTTTTTTTAATTACTCGCTCTAGCGTGTGAGAATTAAAATTCAAGCTATTTTTATCAATATCGATATAAATAGGCGCACAACCAGCAGCTTCAACCGCCTGTGGTACGCTATAACAAGTAAAGCCACTAATAGCCACTTTACCATCACCACCCGTCGCAATTTTAATGGCTTCTGAGAGCGCCGTTCGACCCCTGTGATAAAGCATGGCCTTGCCATTATAATGTTCTGATAAATACCCTATTAAACTTTCTGTGTTATTTTTATGACCAATCGTAAATAAATGCCTTAAGGCTTTTATGTATGTATATTGTGATCCAAGCGCCTGAAATAACATTATATTTTTTCCATGACTTCGATTATTACATTTGCCAATTCCGTTGGATGTGTCTTATATGGTGAGTGTTGCCAATCGGCAAACTCAATTAATGTTGAATTTGGAATTAATTGTTTCATTTTGCGACCTTGCTCAATTGGGGTGGTCTCATCTTTTAATCCCCAAATGATTGTCGTATCTACTTCAACCTTAGTTAGGCTAAGCGTACGATCACTATTAATCATATTACTCAGAGTTTTTTTCATATTAGTTGGCGCCGCGTTATAATCACTCGCACCAATCAACTTATAAACTACCTTCCTAGCAAATGGGATATATTTAATTGGTCCAAGAATTTTCGAAAGTATTCGTAATAACCTCCTTTTTAAGGACACCTTTGCGCTATTATCATACATACCAGCGCTATTAAGAAGTATCAGATGCGATAAGCTCTTAGGATATTTAACAGCATAATTCAAAGCAATCCTACCGCCATTAGAATGACCAAGTATAATCGGCCGCTCTACGCCCACCAACTCCTTTTGCAACCAATCAACATAATCATCAATCGTCCAAATCTTATCATTTTTTACCGTCAAACCAGGCACGCGTAATTGCTTAACGTCTATACCAGACTCCTTTAGTTTTTCAACGACCGAATTCCAAGGCTCGATAGAATAAGCCCAGCCATGAATAATGTATAGTTTTTTTGACATTACTATTTTGCCTCCCAAGTTGAACGGCGCTTACTGGCAATAGCTTCACGTCGCGGTAAATTTTTAGCATCCTCGGGATGTAGCAATAAACTTTCTACGATTAATTCAAGATACTGGCTGCCTTTAAACAGGATTGCCTCTCCGCCTTTGATATTAGATTCAATAAATCTAGTAGCCTCTGATGTCTTTAAAAACGATTTAGTCATACTACCCTTACCAAGTTTCTCGAGCACTGGTTTCGTATACTCTCTAGTCCTTCGACCAATTAATATATATTTGTCTACTTGCACGCTAGCTAAAATATCACCCAAAATAGCATGGTGCTCAGCCTCACTCGCGCCCAATTCAATAATATCGCTTATCACGAGCCATTTATGATCAGCCTTCATATCACCCATCATCCAAATCATCGAACTAATACTTATTAGATGGGCATTGTAACTACTATCTATTAACTTTGTGCCTTTTTTACCCTCAAAGAAGCTATTTCTTCCGGGCGGCATTTCTAGTGCGGAGAGGTCATATTTTGGCTTAACGTTAAGATATTGAGCCAACTTTCCAAGCATCCCAAGCTGGACATACATATTCTTTGGTACGGGGTGCGGAATATCAAATTCGCCACCAATAAGTTTGAATATCGTGTGATTTGGCCAAACATCATATGATTTTAAAATCTTATTAGTAACCGGGAGCTTATCTATCTTTATGTCAGCCATAACATTACAAATAAGTTCATTGTCGCCATCGTAAATAACAATCTTTTTAGTATTTTTTGGTAGCCAAGCAAATTCATGGGCAATAGCCTCATCAACTGTCCTATATTTACCATCTTTTACTTCACTGTCAAAATTAGCAGCGTGCGACCTACCTAAACTAATCCAAAGTGTTATCTCTGGCTTAAGCCATTTGGCAACATACTCCATTTCTTTGGGACGATCTGCATCCACCTCTACAACATAGAATTTTTCACGATGCTGATACATAAGTGCCCTAAATGGAACAATCAAGAAAAGCCATATCCATCGCAATTTGGTTTTAGTAATTCCGCGCAAACCAACAATGTCAAAAGAGATACCATAAACACTGTTCGCAAAATGCGAATAATGCGCTTCTTCAGCTAGTTGTTGCTCAATCAAATGAAGCATCGTAGTTTTACCGACAGATCCAGTAATAGCGATAATCCTCGGTCGCCATTTCCTCAAGCTAATATCCGCCCAAAAACGAAAATATCCAGAAACAACCAGATATAGTTTTCTTTTAAGGCTAGAAAGGCAATTTCTCATCTATATTAATTATATCAAACAATAGTTTATCTTTATGCTAATTACTTGGCCTGTTAATTATTGTTTCTTAACAAGCCTGTCAAGCGCAGAAGACACTACATTAATCTCGCTCCAAGGATGTTCACCATCAGCCCGTTCGATAGTTTTTTCGTGACCTTTGCCTAATATGACAACCATGTCTTCCGATAACCTAGCCCTAGTAAACGCAAATTCTATAGCCGACTCACGATCTAAAATCAAAAACATATTTTTATCTTTTACTTTACCGGCTTTTTTAGCACCAGATTCTATTTGGCTTAAAATTAAATTACCATCGATATCACGATCATCCTCTTCGGTCAAAATAACCTCATCGCTATAACGACTGGCAATCTCTCCTTGTACGGCACGTTTAGATTCATCACGACGACCAGCCGAACCAAATACGGCTATTAACTTACCCTTTACTAACGGCCTAACTGAAGAAAAGAAATTTTCAAATGCATCTGGAGTACTAGCAAAATCTATAACGACTTTAAACTTTTGCCCCCTGCTTACTACTGTCATTCTACCCTCTACCCCATCCAAGGATGCAATACCAGACTCGATCTGTTTATTAGTTAATCCTAGCTCACGCCCAACAGCTAATGCCGCCAAGCTATTACTAACATTAAATTCGCCAGGAATATTAACTTTGATATTATATTCATCGCTACCGATCTTTACCCTAAAAGAAGAATAATCGGATGCTAATTTTACATTTTCAGCCCTAAGTTCGCCCGATTTAATGCCATAACTTACAGACCGAGGCACACTATCCATAAACCTTTTAGCTGCTTTATCGTCAGCATTAACAACTCCAAATCCACAGCTATTCTTGGCGGCAATCTTAAATAACTTTCTTTTTGCCTCTAAATAATTATCGAATGTGCCATGATAATCTAAATGGTCGTTGGTGACATTTGTCATTACGACAATTTCATAAGGTAAACCCCAGTTTCTATACTGAGCCAAAGAGTGGCTCGACGTTTCTACTACAACCCACTCGACCCCAGCCTGTTTAAAGTCTCGCAGTCTAGATTGCAGAACGCTAGCCTTTTCAGTAGTCATATGCTGGATTTGAGGTTTTAAATCTTCACCAACCCCATAAGCAACCGTACTTAACATAGCGACCTTAAAACCAGCCTTACTTAGCATTTTATGAATCAAGAAAGTCGTCGTAGTTTTTCCATTAGTGCCAGTAACGCCAATTATATGCATTCTACGTGCCGGAAAACCGTATATTATATTCATAATCACCGACTCAATCAAATGACCAAGTGGTTCAATTTTTTTAAAAAGCTTACTGGGAATTATTTTTTTTACAGTTTTTCGAAAATTTATCATATAACAATTATAGCCTATCTACGTATCTATTGTGTTTATGTTTAGACTATGATATAAATCAAGATAATAAAAACTAAAACAAAAAGGAATAAAAATGAGACCAACATTTATAAGTTATAGCAAAGTCTCCACTATACCAGAAACCCAAATTTTTGATTTGGCGCCATATATGGGATTAATTATCTTAATGTCGATAGCATCATATGCTATTAGCGCTTGGTTGTTAAGCCGCATATTTAGAAAAGCCGGAATCGAAGAATGGAAAGCATGGGTGCCATTATATAATTACTGGATTATTCTTGAAATGGGCGGCCAAAAAGGTTGGTATTTATTATTATCACTTATACCATTCGTAGGATCTGTAATCTTCTTAGTGTTCTATATAATGGCCGTATGTGAAATTGGCAAAAAATTTGGCAAAGACGGAATCTTCGTATTATGGGCAATATTCGTGCCTATAGTATGGTATGCAATTCTGGCCTTTGATAAATCAACTTGGTTGGGCCAAACTCAATCAACAACAGCTACAACGACACCTACTCCACAATATGTCCCCGCTCAACCAGTAGCTGCACCTTCAGAGCAAATCAGTAACGAATCAATAGACCAAACAATACAAAATCAATAAAATATTAGATTTTTAAAATACACCTCGTTTAATCGAGGTGTATTTTATACAAAAAAACTAAAGGCCTAATATAGTAGGGGCGGCCACGGATAATATTGTTATAATCGCCGCGGACACTACTCCACCTAAAGATACACAGATCATAGATTTCTTAAAATCAAGACCCAAGAAGGCTGCAATAGCACTACCTGTCCAAAGCCCGGTTGTCGGCAAAGGTATACCCACAAAAGTAATTAATCCTAGCTCTGTATATTTTTCTATCTTTTTTGCACCTTTTTTAATTTTTTTATCAACAAAATTAGTAAATTTATCAAAAGCCTTAATTGTTTTCATCCAAGCTAAAATCTTATTAAAAAAGAAATAAACAAACGGCGCCGGCACAAAGCTACCTATCAAACTAACAAAAAACACTAAAAACGGATTAATATTATAAGCTATGGTCCCAATTGGAATCGCGCCTCTTTGTTCAATTAACGGCACCATTGATATCAAAAATATATATAGTAACTTCATTTTATTAATCTTACTTTCTTTTAATTAAAAACGCTAATATATTGCACGCGATTAAGATGCGATACCTTTTTTCTTTTGCTGCTCTGATTTTATGCAACTACATTTTTCACATCTAAATTCCGGTACAGCGGCGGTTTTATCGTAGTTTTTAGCCCTTACAAGTCTATAACCACGACTGACTATTTTTTTACAATCATGGCAAACAACACCATCGGCCACTTCCCACTGGGACGCCAAAGCCTGTGATGTAAAAATAAATCGATCAACCCAAAAAAATATCAAGCCACCCACTAAGTTAGCGATCACAGTATTCCAAGTAACCCCAAAACTTAAATACATCAAACAGATTGCTAAAATCGGCGTCGATAATTGCCAGCGAAGTAAATATAAAAGATACCTTTTTGCCATAACCCTCCTGAATTTTATAAATTTATTATATTGTTTATGTTAATCATTTTCCATAGGCAATACCAGATAAAAATTAATTCGTGATAAAATTAAACAGATGAAAATATTAGGAATTGAAACAAGTTGCGATGAAACTGCCGCCGCCGTTGTGCAAGACGGGCGGACTATTTTAAGCAACGTCATTAATTCGCAAATCGATATTCACAAACTTTACGGCGGAGTCGTACCAGAAGTTGCCGCTCGCAGTCATATTGAAGTAATTAATCCGGTGATAAATCAAGCTTTAACAGATGCAAATCTGACCTGGGATGATATTGATAACATTGCCGTAACTTACGCCCCAGGACTAGTCGGTTCATTACTAGTTGGAACTTTAGCCGCCCGAACGCTAGCAATCCTTAAAAATAAACCGCTATACCCTATTCATCATATCCAGGCTCATGTTTACGCCAATTTCCTAAACGAAAAGATACCAGAATTTCCAATTTTAGCATTAATCGTCAGTGGCGGGCACAGTCAATTGATGTTATTTAAAAGCCACACTGATTACGAGATATTAGGCCAAACCTGTGATGATGCCGTTGGCGAGGCTTTTGATAAAGTTGCAAAAATCATCGGTCTCCCATACCCTGGTGGCCCATCAATCGCCGAAATGGCCAAACAAGGCGATCCAAATACCTACAAACTACCAAAAGCTAAAGTTTCAGGCAAATATGATTTTAGCTTTTCAGGCCTTAAAACGGCCGTCCTAAGGGCCGTTCAACGTGAAGTAGGCGTCGACATTACTTTTCCGTCTAGCGACCTTGCAGGGCTTCTAAACGATACTCAGCGGGCAAACTTTGCCGCCAGTTTCCAAAAGATAGCTATTGAAACCTTGGTTGATAAAACCCAACAGGCATTTCAAGATTATAATCCAAAATCAGTCGTAATCGCCGGTGGAGTTGCTGCTAACTCAGAACTTCGCAGAACGTTGTCAGAAAGGCTACAAGTTGACATCAGCTATCCACCAATCGAGCTCTGCACCGACAACGCCGCCATGGTCGCCTGTTTAGGATATTATCAATCCCAAAATGGACAGCCTACTGATCCATTTAATATTGAAGTCTTACCAAGTTTATCGCTAAAATAACTAACGTTTTAAGATAGAGTTTAATTTACGAACCAGCGATTTTCCAGCCGGCAATAACCCATTAAGCATCCCATAGGATGTCGACAACGGCTTATCTAAAGTCCCGACCAATTTAGTCTCCTCGTTTGTCCATCCCAACTTAAATGTAGAAACGCCCCCCTCGATCAGACCACCAAAATCATATCGATCCAAACCCCACTCCTTGCACTTTTTAATAGCATGCCATTTTAAGGCATAATTGGCACGCAGCTGCCTGCCGGTTTCATTCATGCCGCCATAGAGTTCAAATGCGGTGCTAGCACTAATCGCTAGCCACAAAAACGCCGCCAATTGATTATCAGCATAGGCCGCAAATAACACCGAGTTATCACCCATATTCTTAAAAACATCATAATAATACTGATTACTGTGTAGATTAAATTTTGCTCTTTTCGCGGTTTCGCGATAAATATCTAAACAATTATCCAAATCAGCTCTATTATGTAAAAGTTTAATCACGACTTCACTGGCCGATTTACGGGTATATTGTCGAGTTTTCTTTGCCATATCGCCCAATAACTCATCTTCGGATTTTTTAAGATTCAAGATGATAGTGTTAGATGGCAATATAGTATTTTTAGATTTTATCCAACCTTTAGGAATAGTAAATTCAACCTCATCCGGCTCAATTTTTAAAGCCGTCGATTTATAGACCTTTTTTACATAACTGGACAATTGTTCAAGCAAATCCTCCCTATCACTCTCACCCACAACCGGTCCACGTGGCACATAAGCCAACGACTTCATTGGCCATGGTAATCGCCTAATTAAAACCTGAGCAGCACCAATAACACTTGACTCATCATCGGTTAAAAACAATCTGTCAACTTTCCAATCCTTGCCAGCCTTTACCTCTCCCCAACCCCATAATTGCAATGGATGTCCGCCATTATCAAGAATATAATCATCCCACTCTTGCCTATCGATACATTGTCGAAGTGTTTTCATATTACCATTATACAACTTATTGGTCTGGGCTTGTGGTATAATAACTAATGAAAACAAACACGGGAATTTGGAAACATTCATAAGGGGTCTTTAATAAAAAGCCTATTTACTTGTTGCCAATATTTCACGTGGAATATTATCGACTGAAGGTTAAAAATGAAACTAGCTAAAACCTACGATCCAAATCAATACGAACCAAATATCTATGCCCTATGGGAAACCGCCAATGCATTCGCCCCAACAGGGATAGGCGAGCCTTTTTGTGTAGTTATGCCGCCGCCCAATGCCAATGGTAATTTACACATTGGGCATGCTTTAACTGTAGGCTTGGAAGATATAATGGCACGATACTATCGAATGCACGGCCGAGACGTGGCATATATCCCTGGCGCCGACCATGCCGGATTCGAGACCTGGGTAGTTTATGACCGTATCTTAACAGAGAAGGGGATTAACCGTTTTTCTTTCACACGTGAGCAACTATACAGCCAAGTCTGGGACTTCGTTGAACAGCAACGAGGCAATATGGATATTCAACTACGCGCCCTTGGCGCTAGCTGTAGTTGGGAAAATCTTGTATTCACACTTGATAAAAAGGTTATTAAAACCGTATATTCTACGTTTCAAAAAATGTGGCAAGATGGCCTTATTTACAGAGGTGAGCGCATCGTAAATTACAGTACTAAATACCAAACTAGCTATGCCGACATTGAAGTTGACCACAAGACCGAAAAGGGGACTCTTTGGAATATTGCGTACCCAACCTTTGACAGGGTCAACGAAATCGTCGTTTCGACTACCAGACCAGAAACAATGTTTGGCGATACGGCCATCGCTGTTCACCCAGACGACTATCGCTACAAAAACCTAATCGGCACTAGAGTCTTCCTACCGCTAACAGATAGAGAAATCCCGATTATAGCCGATGAGTATGTCGACCCAACATTTGGCACCGGTGCCGTTAAAATTACGCCAGCACACGATCCAAATGACTTTGAAGTAGGCAAGCGCCATAACCTTGAGCAGATACAGGTTATAGGTTTTGATGGCAAAATGATGAATGTTCCGCAGCAATTTATGGGGCTTGATGTTGACGAAGCACGCAAAAAAACCTTAGCGTTACTAGAGGTAGACGGTTTAATGCGTGGGAACACTACCATTGAGCACTCGGTTGGCTATGATTACAAAAGCGGGCTGCCAATTCAACCTTTAATCAAAGACCAATGGTTCGTAAAAATCCAACCGCTAGCGCAACGCGCTAAACAAGCCATATTGGACGGTAAGATTAAATTTACCCCTGCTAGTCGACAAAAAGTTATAATACAATACCTAGATAATCTAAAAGATTGGAACCTATCTAGGCAAATACCATGGGGCATACCAATCCCAGCTTTTCAAAATATAAATAACCCCGACGATTGGATCTTTAACGAAAGAGTTGACGAGCCGACAATAGAAGTTAATGGCCAAACCTATAAACGCGAAGAAGACACCTTTGATACCTGGTTCAGTAGCGGGCAATGGCCTTTTATAACAACTGATTTTCTCGAAAATGGAGATTTAAGTCGCTTTTATCCAAACAGCGTTATGGAGACCGGAAGCGACCTACTAGACCGATGGGTAGCTCGAATGATCATGCTAGGTCTTTATGTCGCCGATGACGTGCCATTTAAGCATGTTTATTTGCACGGTATGGTCTTGGACGAAAAAGGCCAAAAGATGAGCAAAAGTAAACGAAACGTCATTAATCCAATGGAAACAATATCCGAGTTTGGATCTGATGCTTTAAGATTAGGCGTTATTGCCAGCCGCAGCGCCAATCAGAACCAAGCTTTTAGCCTCGCCAAGGTTGTCGCTGGGCGTAACTTCTGCAATAAGCTATGGAATATTGCCAGATTTGCCGAGAACAAGATAGGCGACGGGCTGAAGTCGGCCGTAG
Source organism: uncultured Saccharimonas sp. (SeqCode) (assembly GCA_964452965.1). Taxonomy (GTDB): domain Bacteria; phylum Patescibacteriota; class Saccharimonadia; order Saccharimonadales; family Saccharimonadaceae; genus UBA1547. The sequence goes on from CAYVRA010000011.1 coordinate 12,786, forward strand.
CGCAGCCAAGAACAATGGCCGATCATTGGATTATTAGACAATTAGATGAAGCCACTAAGACAATCGAACAACAGATTGAATTATACCGTTTTGCCGAAAGCGCAGAGACAATGTATCACGCCATCTGGGATGATGTCGCCGACTGGTATATCGAGGCTAGCAAATCCCAAGACAGCCCAGAGATGTTAGCCTGGGTACTGGATACTTGCTTAAAAATTGCCCATCCATTCGCGCCATTTGTGACCGAGACTATCTGGCAAACATTATCTTGGCACGAAGACCTGTTGATCTTGGCTCAATGGCAGACGGCGGCCGATTACGATGATATTGCCGCCACTGAATTTTCAAGACTAAAAGATCTAGTTGCCGAAATCAGGTTCGTAACCGCCGAATTACCTGGTGATGAAAAATATAGCCTTTTATACCAAGATGACAGTCTAATTGCCGACAACGCGGACCTAATAAAACAACTAGCCAAGCTAAAAGAGGCGACAGCAACAGATACACCAACTGGAATCCGCCTAGCGGCTAGCGGTCGTGCGGCTTGGCTAGATATATCAGCTAAAACCCTTATTAAACACGAAAATAATCTTAAAACGCGGCTATCCGAAGCCGAAGCCCAAATTTCAAATCTAGAAACAAGATTAAATAATGAAGCCTATATTTCAAAAGCACCAGCAAAACTAGTTGAAGATTCGCGCGAACAATTAAAAGAAACAAGCGCCCTAAAAGAGCGCCTAATTCACGAGCTAGAAGTTATTAAGAAATAACTAACAGATTATAATCACTATCTAAGTGATTAGTCGCCGTGCGACGAGGCGAAAGATACTTTTTGTCGTTCTCATTTTTTGGTTGTGTCAAAATCTGCTGACCAACACTATTAGATAGAGCTAAGGCTCCGCCTAATGGAACATGTGAAGGTCGTTTTGATAATTCAGAAGCATAATGCCAACCCAGCGCGTCTTTTTTGGATACAGCATCTATAACGCTAGGTGATTTTTTAAATAATTTCATAATGTTTGTTTTTTAAATTTACATCTTTAACACCAGTATAGGCTTTATTCTATGTCGAGCATGTTTCAATTTAGGCTGTTTTATTCGTGATGATAAGGCTTGCCGGCGAATATCTCCTGCGAACGGTAGATTTGCTCGGTTAAAATCAATCTGACCAGTTGATGCGGAAACACTAGGCCCGATAGCGACCAGATAAAATCAGCCCTGTTATTAACAGATTCGTCAACGCCATAAGAACCGCCAATAATAATCACAATTTCCCGAGAGTGAGATAACTGATCAGACAATAATTTTGATAAAGCGGGTGAGTCGATATTTTTACCACGCTCATCCAATAAAATCACAAAAGCATTAGTATTAAGGCGTAATAATATACGCCCAGACTCTTCACGGCGCGCTTCAAGGCCATTAAGCGATGAACTTGGCAAGAATGACCATTCAATTAAAAATGGCTGCTTTAAACGCTTCTGGTAGCGTTCAACCCCTTCTAACGCCCAGCTGTCGTGCTTTTTACCAACTGTAATTATTTTGATTGGCATTACATTTTTAGTCGCTCAACCATTTTAGCAAGCGCGCTATAATCAGGTTCAGTATTTTTATCTTCTTGCGGTTTTTTAAGGTCGTTGCCGTGATAAATCGGGATTAAATGAACATGACAATGGGGTACCCCAAAACCCTCAACAACAACGCCAACACGCGGCGGATTAATAACTTCGCGAATATGAGAGGCAATCTTATTGCAAACTTGCCATAAATATTCATAATCTTCGGCTGACAAATCCCAAATATTATCAACTTGATTTTTTGGAATTACCAGGGTATGACCTTCATAAATTGGATGAATGTCTAAAATAGCGATGACTTTTTCATCTTCGTAAATTTTATAGGCAGAAATTTCGCCGTTGATAATTCGAGTAAAGATAGATGGTTCGCTCATAAAATTATTGTATCAAAAAATGTTATAATTTAGGTTATGGAAAACGGACCTGAAAATAAATACACACGATCTAATTATGAAGAGAATGGCGGCAATCTAGAAAGTGGCAACCCTGTTTATGCCATGCTCTATGAGAACTACGATAGTCTCAAAAAGACCGAAGAAAGATATGCCAAAAAAGAGCAAGAAGAACAAAAGGCACTTAAATTAGCCTACACCGATAGGCAGACTAAATGCTATAACCGCAACTACTACGAGAAGATGGTAGTCGACATAGATTATGAGAAGCATAACAACAATATCATCATGATTGTCGTCGATATAAATGACCTAAGCCTAGTAAACAATAAGATGGGCTACGCGGCGGGCGATAAGCTCATCGACAATATGGTTAGACAGCTAAAAAGCCAATTAGAGACAAGCCCTGTCGCACAAAAGATCGAGGGCAACGAGATAGATAAAGGTAACACTATAATTGCTCGGGTCGGCGGCGATGAGTTTATAATCATGCGCCTTAAGACCGAAGAAGAAAGGAATGACAATAATTTCGAAGTAAATTTTGAAAATGACATAAATAAAAGAATTTATAATAATAAACCTAGAAACCTAAATTTTGCCTGGGGGTTCACTACTCTTAATAAAGATTTCGATGAGGACCTTAATGGAACAAAAGATCGTGCTGGTATGTTGATGCACCAACAAAAAAGAGCGATAAAAGCGGGAAATAATTAAATAACCACCTAAGTGGTTATTTAATTTGGCGGAGAGAAAGGGATTCGAACCCTTGAAGGCTTTCACCTTACCGCTTTTCGAGAGCGGCCAGTTCAACCACTCCTGCATCTCTCCATCTGCATTATTTTACACTAGAAACAAATAAAAAGACTAGCCTTTGTAGCTAGTCTGCTTATTTTGGTGAACTCGGCAAGATTCGAACTTGCGACCTTCAGCTCCGCAAGCTGACGCTCTATCCATCTGAGCTACGAGTCCAAAAATTTAGGGCCGCTCTTGAAAACAAACGCAGCCCTAATTTCTTTGTAACTAGAAGGTGCTTTTCGCCACAATCAAGATGACGGAATATCGCGTATTATAGCACAAGTTATTATATACCGGTAGATGTTTTTACAAAAAACTAAAGTCTTAAAGCTCGAACTATTTTATCAACAATGTCTAATTTCAACTCTTGCATTGGCAATCTAGCACCTAAAATATCAATGATCTGTTCACCGGCCTCTTGGGGAAAATAGACCGAAACACCCAAAGAGAATCTCTTTATTGGAGTTAACATAATCGAGTGGTTACCTTTGTCGTCACTAATCAATCCAAAAGATTTAAATTCACTAAAATGATGCAACTGCTCGCCAACATAAAGGCCCTGCTGGCCACTAAGCGTACAGTTTATCTGTTGAGGTGGGCGACGCGATAAAATAACTATAGCCAAAGCCATTACGGCCACTAAAACTGAAAATGTATAAGATTTTATAAACAGAATATCAGACGCAATCAATGCAGCAGCAATTATTCCAAAGATGACAAACCATAAACTGCCTCTTTCGGCAGCTATATATTCCGATGCCATCCAATGAACGGTCTCGCTATCTTGGGATGATCTATTATATTCAACACCCTCTTCGTCAATATCTCTTAGACCATCATCAGAAGTAGGAGTATACATTTCAAGCTCGCCATCTGTTTTGGCGGTTTCAGGATCCTGCTCCCAATAGTTTTTTTGTTGGTCAGGTTGCATAATTTTAGTATAACATGAGCATAATAAAATACGGTAAAAGATAAATGGCTGCAAATAAGATACCAGTAACGGCCTTCGGTATAAAAAATACCCGACCATTTAATCGAGTGTTCTTCATTAACAAGGTAATACCTATGGGTATTATAATCATCCTAATACTAAAGCTATTGTCGTTCCATTAATTGCTTTTCGTCCTTTTAGACTCATCAGTATAGACTACATCTATAAAAGCAATGGCCGCTATAATAGGAGACTGAAAAAGGTCTCAACTATCATGCGGCCAGATAACTATTTCTGCTTCTTCATTATTTTTTCTTTTCCTGCTCGTCTAGAAATTTCTGTAGATCGACTGGGTTAACTTTCTTCATCTGTTCACTACTAATTAAATCGTCAACCTTTTTTTGATCGTCAATCCTAGCGGCTTCTTTGTCTAACTGCTGTTTATTATCAACATACTTAGACTGTGTTACACTACCTTTTTCCAAGACAACCGTCGGTATGTCAAAAGTAATAACATTTACAGAAACTTCCGTAGTTTCTCCGTAAGTCAAGACCACTGAGTCACCCTCTTTCATAAATATCGGTTTAGGATTTGCATCTGTATATGACACTTGGAATACCTTACCTATACCATTAAGCTTAAAAGTAAATATTGTTGACTTACTAGAGATTAGCGGTAAACCTATCCGTTCAATTATACCTTGGAGCTCAACTGTTTTGGGTTTGCCCGATTGAGGGGCTAAACTATTTTCTCCCGAAGAAGTGATAGAATCACGATAATTGCGTAATGCTTCCTCAAGGGTCTTTCCGCTAGCTTTGATATTAACATTTAATGATACTAAAGAAATTCCAGCAAATTGATTATTGCTTTTCATCGGAATAACATACGTTAGGTATCCATAAATATTATATGGTACTAGCTCTGTTGTCTCATAACCCGGGAAGTTAGCCCACATCGTTTTTGCTGCCGCTATCGCTAACTCTTCAGTTACACCGGCAGCTTTGTAAAATATGGATTTTCCATTTTTTGCATCGGTTATCATAAACCCGGTTAGCGCACTATCTTCTTCGTTCATACTAGTAAATCCAGTAAACCATTGACAGTCGCCCTGATTGCTATATGTCATAAACCAACCTTTGGTCGGCTTTTGTGACTTATCAGCATGCCAAAAAGCGTAACTCCAATCACAGTTTGAATACAAGCCCCAGCTTTTAACATTAGGATCAATAACACTATCTAATGGTATTGCCCTGTCAACCCACTTGGGGATATCTTCTAACTTGAATGTTTTTATATCACCAGTCTGCAGGTCTAATAGTATAATTCCAGTAGCCTGATTACCATCAAGTCCGAATTTTCTCTCTAAAACTGTGACTGTGTAATATGGGCGCCAATTGTCGTCAACCTCATAAGTCCAGTCGTCTAAAATAGCGTTCATATAGCCGTTCATTCTTAAGTATCTTTCAGCCCTAAAATTAAAAGACGCCGAATTTAGATATTTAATATGAATCTCATTGCCATTTTTGTCGGTTTGAATAGCTTGAGCTGGGGTAGTCGGATCTTCCGCGGAGACTCTTAAATAGCCGGGGACTTGAGAGTCCTGACTCCATTTTAAATAATCTTGAAATTCTAACGGAAATATCCAGTAATACCTTCCCTCTACTATCTGCTTTGTGGGCTTACTGATTGAATAGCGCGATCCTGGGATAGCACCATCTTTGAGCTTTACTTGGCTTAACGCATTTTGAGCATAAGTTGTAGCTATCTCTTCAGAAACTTGACAAATATGAGCATTGTCAGCAGGAGCCATAGCTTCATTTAGATTAGTAACTGTTTTAACCTCACCTATTAAACTAGCGCGTCCTCTTGATTGCACCATATTTGAATTAGCAATCAATACAAAGATTATTGCGTACAAAATATAACCAGCAAAAACCGTTACAGCTGGTGTGATTGGCATAAATCCAAGATCATCTGTATAGCCAGATATAAACCCAGCGATGACCGCTCCGATCACTATAGGCCCAAAAAGTGGTAATGGACCATAAAATCCAACCTGGAATCCCCAGAAAACCCACCATAAAATAAACCCATAAACAACCGATGCAATCAAACTTACGACAATTCTTACTTTTGAATCCTTATTTTCCGAAAGAAGATATCCTAAAAATGACAACAAAAAAACCGACCCGAATGACACACCCATAGCAATTAAAAAATACATGAAATTACCTCCTAATTTTGTTTTACGACTCGTTGGTCGACCCTAATAAAGAGTACCCCGACCACTAAAGAACGGTCAGAATACTCTTTACTAAGTAAAAAAAGGAAGTAATGAAACAAAAAATTGTTAAATTACAAAGTTGAGTTAATAAATCAAATATATTAAGTGATCTAGTAAAACCCAACTTAGCGACGTTATTATACATTAAAATAATGTTCTAGTCAATAGCGCGTA
>CAYVRA010000012.1:0-3939 GCA_964452965.1 uncultured Saccharimonas sp. (SeqCode)
AAACAATTCAAGGTTGCTGCTCCAAATAAGCGGAGGTATGGCCGTAATGATCAAAGGAATAGCCAAAAGATAAAATCCCTTACGCATAGCTAAAATATGACGACGAAAAATAAATAATAATTTTTCGCCTTCGCGTTGTCCAGCAAAATCAAGTTTTGCTCTAGAAGCCTCTTCTTTTTTAACCATATACATATAATAACAGAGATGGCACCAGTAACAAATAGTGTTGTATAATTTTACGAAATCACCGAGACCCGGTTTACCACGAAAAATTAAGCATCCAAAGCTCCAGCACGCTCCATTTTTGCAAGACTAATTAAACGTACTTCGTCGCTCATCCCAAACTCTCAAGTTTCTTCTGAAAATCAGCGTAATCCGCCTTGTCGCCATCACTCATATTACTACCGGGAGCCCCTAACACGGCTAGCGTTTTCTCGTAATATTCCTTAAGAGACCAATCGGGCTTTGGTTCAGTAGCTTGGGCAGGTAAAAATGATAAACTATCATCACCATTCTTCAGAATTAAAATTCGGAAGCCTTTATTTATAAAGTCTAACTCATCAGCCTTTTGATTATGCGATAATTCATGTTGGTAGTATTCATCTATAAAATCGAAGCCATTGGGCTTGCTTGGCATATTGTCCATTTGTAGTAACAACTCATAAAATTCAGCTGGGTTTTCTGCAATTGCGCTGTGACTATCAATGATACCCTGAAGCCTAGTCTCCATTTCATCATCTCTCTTCTTGGATGTAAGCGTCTTCTCGTTCGTTTCAGTTGCCATACGTTCATATTCTTCCAATTGCTCGTTTGTCATAGGGTTGCTGAACGCCTTATTAAGCTCATTCTTGATTTTTTGTCGCATTTCAATTTTATCAATGTCATTTGCTATCTCCTCAGCAATTGACCCATCAGTCTTTGCAATTTCCATAACACCATCAACCACATCTGACTTATGGCCACTTTCGATAATTGTCTTTACCGGGTCTTGGTCCGAGTCTAACAAGCCGCCCTCCAAAGAAAAAACCTCAGCAGATATAACATTTTTCATGATATCTTTTTGTTCAGCACTATCGCGAATTGCGTCTTTATCTGCCTCAGCTATTGTTTCATTGGCAACATATGCCAAAGCGTCACCGACTTCTTCAGTTTTCTCGTAGCCAGATTCGGCCAAGATATTTTTTGTTTCTTCTATTTTGGAGTGTGCGGCATCTATCATTGACACCTTAGCTATTTCGATAGATAAATCTAATTTCTCGCTCATCTTAGCCTTAATTTTACCATACTATTTTGTGAATAAAAAAATATGAAACTTCGCGATTAGCAACCAGTTGCCACCGGAATATTTCCTTAGGGCTCGACAAAACACACCATAAAATAAGACCCGTCGAAAAACGGACCTTATTTTATGGTGCCCCGAGCAGGAGTCGAACCTGCAACCTTATCCTTAGGACGGATCTACTCTATCCAGTTGAGCTACCGAGGCGCACCTGTTATATTTTAACAGATTAACGAGTAAATTTCTCATGCAAAACTTGATAATCGTATAATTCTGATTCGCTGAACCAATGTTTGATTTCTTGTTCAGCATCAGAAACATCAGCGCTAGCATGAATTAGGTTTGGTACGCCCTTACGCTCTGCATCAGCCCTAGAATAGCTCATATGACAGTAGTCACCACGAATTGTACCAATAGCCGCAGATTTTGGTTCGGTTGACCCTATTATTTTACGGACAATCTCTATTGCCTCAACGCCCTCTAGGACCGCAGCCACTACTGGACCTGTTGACATAAAATCAAGTACGACATTAAATGTATCCTCGCCTCGGCGCGAAATAAGCTTGCCAATTGTCTCGTAATGGCCAAGGTATTGTTCACGATTTGGAGCCAGCATTTTCATGCCTACAATTTTTAGCCCGACCCTTTCAAATCGAGTTAATAACTCACCCATAATTCCGCGCTGCAAAGCATCCGGTTTAAAGATTATAAAAGTTCTTTCTATATGTTTTTGGGAAGCCATAAGTTGTCCTTTATTAATTATTACTTAATATTATAACAAATCAATCTGTTAATGGCCACAAAAATACTTTTTTAGGTTATGCTATTAGTATGTATATGTCTGAAATCATACCGGATTACATCGAGCACCTTGAAGTTGAAGGTGGACGATCAGCTCATACGGCTGAAAATTATAACTTATACCTGTCGCGTTTTATAGAATTCACAGATGACATCAAAATTAGCAACATAACCCCAGAAATTGTTCGTAAATATAGACTATGGCTTAATCGATTTAAAAATAGCCATGACGACGAACTAGCAACCATAACCCAAAGTTATCACCTAATAGCCTTGCGTGGTTTTTTAAATTATCTATCCAAACGTGGTATCGAAAGTATGTCGCCCGAAAAAATTGAACTCCCAAAAACTTCGCGCAAACAAGTTACTTTTTTGCATTACGATGAGGTTGAAAGATTGCTAGAGCAAATCGAGACAAATGATGAAGCGGGTTTACGTGACAGGGCCATAATTGAATTATTATTTTCAAGTGGGCTACGAGTTTCCGAATTAGTTAATTTAAATCGAGACCATATCAATACCAAGCGGCACGAATTTATGGTTCGGGGTAAAGGCCAAAAAGATCGACCAGTGTTTATCAGCGAATCAGCCAGCAACCATATTAAAAATTATATGGACGAGCGAAAAGATAACCTGCCTCCCCTATTTTTAAGCTACAGCCGCAATAATACATCAAACACCGGTGGCGATTATAAGCGCCTGACCGCCAGAAGTATTCAAAGAATAATTAATAAATATGCCAAACTGGCCGGCATAACCAAACACGTCAGTCCGCATACTATGCGTCACAGTTTTGCCACCGACCTATTAATGAATGGCGCCGATATTCGCAGTGTTCAAGTTATGTTAGGTCACAGCAGTATTAGCACAACGCAAGTTTATACGCACGTTACCGACGAACATTTACGTGAAGTGCATGAGAAGTTTCATAGCGATACGTCCGACTAAGACACGACCTAGGGCACACAACCATTCACATAATCAGCAGCGTTATCCGTAACTATAAAGTCCTTACAAAAATTGCCATTTATAGCGATTTCTGCAACCGGATATGGGAAATTTGTATCAGACATTTCAACCCTAGTACTGACCCGCTTGAAATAATCGTTTGCACGACCGGTCGAATCGATCGACGGTTGAACATTTTTAAAATCAACTTGTGACGGAGTTGTTGAGCTATTTATTAACGTAACCCTGTAATTAGCTTTATTATATATGGCACCTAGACTTAAGTATGCATTTTTGGCGCCAGCGCTAACCTTAGCGTTTAATTCAATCGTGACCGAGCAAGAATAAGGTTCATTAGCTAGGTCGGCTTTGCACCCTATTTGATTTGGTGAAAAAGTCGCAGACTTACGAGAGCTATTTTTTGATAAACTAGATGAACCGTTACTTGATGGATATAAAAATGAGGTATTATTAAAACTATCAGTACCAGAATCGTCAAAATCACTTAGTTTAAAATTTGGACCAAATTGTATTATTTGGGCGCGCATGATTGGCGGCCGGTTAGCAGGCCAGTCATTTTTGTTTAATAATGGAGTCCCGGAATCGAGTAAGCTGGTATTTTGACCAACTAGCGCAGATGATGGCAAATCTTTAGAGCTAAACCATTCAATTTTTATCTTATCAAAAGAGCTCACCCCAATTAATGGTATTAACTTACTATTATCCTGTGCCAGCTCGCCAAGATAATCCGGCGTATCTGTTATGATTTTTACACAGGTATAAGCTTGATTCAATGCATTAGTCGTAGAATTAGTTTGGACATTCACCTCTACGCCAGCTGCATCTATATCTGTTAAGCTATCCACCGCCTCATTGCACGAGTCAGAATTAATTACAACAAAGGCATCGTA
>CAYVRA010000012.1:3949-6983 GCA_964452965.1 uncultured Saccharimonas sp. (SeqCode)
CGTAACAATCTTCTGGAGTCTTTGTAGTATCAGAACATATCGATTGTGCTCTTAATAGAGCTCGCTTCCCATCCTCTACCCCAGCCAAGGCCGAGTCACGAGCGCTTCTTGCTAGATCATCAGCAGTTGCCTGTTGCTGGTCATGGATCATAATACGAATAAAGCTTACAGTTATAACCGTCATCAACAAAGCCGCAAAAATAACTATAAATAATGACACCGCGCCTAATTGTTTGTTATTTTTTAATCTTTGACTAATCATTTTATTCCTCATTTCTAGTCTATCGCATTTCCCGATCTAACTGTTATATTAAATCGATTGATTGAGCAATAATTAAAATCTGAGCCAACTTCACTAGGAGGTTTGCAGTTATTTGCCGTAATAGCGTCAGTGTTGCTGGTGCCTAAAACAAATTCAATATTATAAAGTCGCTGGTTAGTTTTAGAATCACTAGCGTTGCTTGTTATTTTAAAATCATACAGCGCTAGGTTGTGCTGAATGTCGCTAAATAGTTCAGTGGCGCCAGTACCGGCAATATCTGGATAGCCACCGCTTATATTTTTGGTGCAATAATTTAATGTCGGATCGAATATTTTTATAAAGTATATTTTATTACCATTAGATGCATACTTGTTTAGAGAAGCAGGGATTAGTAAATCGTTCAGCGCTCTGGCATAATTCCAAACATAGCTATAACGGCCAGTACAAAGACGACCGCCAGTTTTAAGCCCACTGCTAGGTTGAATTATATAATTTGGCGTGGTTGAGCCAGTGCCAACATTAACATCAAAAGCTGAAGTCTGAGCTATGCTTTGCTGCAACTCGCTAACCAGTGCCCTGCCAGCCTGATTAACATCTTTTAATATAATTCCGCGATTATATATATTTGAAATTTGAATAACTGTCATAGCAACCGCCACCAACAACAAGGATACGAAACTCATCGCCAGCATCAGCTCGATTATCGTAAAACCTGGTTTTTTATCCACGCGGTTCATACAACCTCACAATTGTTCCAATTGTCATTGGAGCTGACTGGCCAATACTATCCCAACAAGCGCGAATATAAAAATCAATATAGGTAGCGTTATTCTGATTGTTAACTAAATCTATATTTGGACGAACCGCCTCAATCCAAATACCGCCAGTAATTGTATTATCAACATTAGGCAGGCTATCCGCTGGGTCGTTAACATATCCTACCTGCGCAAAAGTTGCCGCTTTCTTAAAAGAGTATATATCTGCCGGATATGGGAGGCCGGCTCTGCTCATGTCACCTTTTATCATCGCCTGTTTAGTGTTCATCAAAAAAAACTTTCCACCACCATTATCACCGTCATCTGGGCAAGTCCTACCTGCTATTGCTGTGGCGCTTGAAGCCTCTTGTACTAATTCTCTTCCAATGTTGCTGCCGTTACTAAGAGAATGCCATTCTCCTGCTGGACTTCCTAAATCAGGAACCGCCCCCGGTTGATAAGCCGCCACATACGACGCGTTCAAAAATCGCAGCGTCTCGGCCTGGGCATCAATCTCGTTACGAACTAGGCTAATTTCAAGTGAGCGTTGTGCGATTGCCGAACCCTGATTCATAATTGACAGACTACCAACAACTAACAAGCTAAATATAGTAATTGCAAATAAAACTTCGATTATGGTGTCACCACGACCGTGATTAAATTTTAACATCCGCTATCATCTCCCTTTGTCTCGACACCACTGGCATTAGTTGCGCCGGCATTAACTATAACCGCCGAAGGCGTTCCGCCGGATAGGCCATTTGGCTGGACGCATATTTTTACTCCAACTGCCAGATTATATGCCGTAATTAAGCTTTGAATATTAGTAACTAATACCGAGTCATTTATAAAAGTTCGAATCACTCCGCTAGATGGAGAACGAACTATTAAAATAGAAAATTTCTTAGGCTCTAACAAAACACCCCATTCCACTTCATATGTTTCAAAAGTGGAAAAAGATGCAAAAGTCACACCTGAACCAGACTTAAGAATATCCGTGTCACTCTGCCCTGCTATAGTACTTGGCATTTTATCCAAATATACAGTTTTAATAGTTAATTTTTGATCATCATTAGAGGTTATATATCGGCCAATAATCACACATTCTGATTGCCCTCTTGGAACGCCTGGCTTACAAACGCCACTAGCAGTGTTATTAACGTTCGCCACCTCGGAATACTGCTTTTGCAAAATAGATTGCAATGAAACAACACTATCGCGATATCGCTGAGCATTTATTGAGCTGCCAACACCAATCAAAAGAGTAGTTATCAATGCACCAGTTACAGCCAAAACCAGCATAGTTTCGATAATAGTGAACCCGCTGCAATTAAACCTCTTCATTAAGGATAATTATACCATAAGCGTATTGGTAAATTTAATACAACAAATATGTATTGAATGCTGCAATAATACTGGTACTGAATAATTTAGCTACGATAAAACCAATAATTAAAAGTGGGCCAAACGGAATGTGTGAATCGCGCTTTAATTTGCCGCCAACCATACCAGGAATAACAGCCAGACAGCCAATAAAATTAGCCGCAAATAAGGCCACAAAAGCCAAGCGCCAGTCGGCCAACATCAATGCCAGACCAATACCAAGCTTAATATCGCCAAAACCAATCCACTTGCCTTTTGATGAGACATAAAGCAACCAGTAAAGCCCGCTAAGTATAGCTAGTGACCCAACAATGCTCATAAGTGTGCTGTTTTTGTCAACCGAGCTGAATATTATTAAAACCGCGTTAACCAGGCCAATCGCCATAACAGTAAAGCTGACGCTGTTAGGTAATAGCAACCATTTTAGGTCATAGGCAAATAAAATCGTCAGACCGACGCCAGAAACTAACCACAAGATGAACATAGAGATATTAATTGGATTATTCAGGGCATCAGGCCAAAGGAAATAAGATGCGATAAACAGCAATGCAACACTAATTTCAATCAAAGGCTCGAAATAGCCGATTTTTTTATTACATTTGCGGCACTTGCCTTTCAAAAGAATCCAACTAAA
>CAYVRA010000012.1:7083-18373 GCA_964452965.1 uncultured Saccharimonas sp. (SeqCode)
AGCCGATTTTTTTATTACATTTGCGGCACTTGCCTTTCAAAAGAATCCAACTAAACAACGGTATTAAATCATACCATTTTAACTCGTACGAACAATGCAGGCACTGCGAACGATCTGTTAGTATCGTATTTTTGGTTAATTTTTTAAGATTAGCGTACTCGGTTTTATCAACCGGTTCGCCGTCTTTTTTATCTTGTTTTAGTTGATTGGCTCGCAATCGCCAGACCGATGCCCCAGCAAAGCTGCCCATACAAAGTCCTGTTAACATTAGCACGACATAAATAATAACTTCATTCATAGATATTAGCATAACAGTTTTTGTCGCCAAATAAAAACCTCACATAATCAATGTGAGGTTTTTTAAAACAACCCTAAATCTATCGGTTATCTAAGCAATATGGAGCTTCTTGGCTTTCTAACTTTATTGCTATAGCAAACTGGCGAGCTGTTGCTGTGGCGCCAGTAAAGGCTCCGTCAGTTCCACAAAGGTACTTTGCTCCACTATACATTATATTACCAACGTCAAAACTAGTAGCGTTGCTTTCGATAAAAACATAACCAGTACCAGAAGTTGGGTCTAAATAGTCATCTCCGGCTTCAGTCGAGCTAGCACCGCCACCTAAATAATTCTGTACAAATGATTTAGCACCTACGCCTGCAATGGTCAGGGATGTAGGTATAGCTCCACGATTAGTCGTAGAGTAGTTGGTTATTTGTGTCATGATTCTTGATAAATCATTCTTGCGCTGTGTATCACGCTGACTTTTTTGTAGCGCTGGCAAAGCGAAAAATACCATCATAAATATCAACCCGGCAATCGCAAGCACTAAAACGACCTCAATAATCGTAAAACCTTTTGTTTTTGTTTGTTGTTTAATTTTCACGAGATTACCCACCTTTCGTAACTATGATTGTATTACAACTTATGCTTATATTACTACACCAAATACACTTTGTCTATATGGGTCCGCTATTTATCAGGCTGTATATCGGAAATAAAACCGCCGCGACCATACCACCAGCCACAACCGCCAAAACAACCATCAAAACTGGCTCAATCGCCGTAGATATAGTTCGAACTTGTTGATCAAGTTCGTCCTCGTAAATTTGCGCCAACTTGCCCATCATTTCTTCGATATGGCCAGATTGCTCGCCAATACTAATCATCTGCGGCACTAGTGGTAAAATATAGTCCTGGTCAGTGATCGCGACCGACAAAGCCTTGCCTCCTTTTACTTTCTCTGCTGCTTTGACGATACTGTCTTTTATAACCGAGTTGCTAACTGCCTCGGATGTTATCTTTAAAACACTTAGCATAGTCACGCCAGACGATAACAACGTTTGACCAGTTCGGGCAAAACGAGCCATATATAATTTTTGAAACATCTTTCCAAAAACCGGCACCTTAAGTTTGAACGCATCAAGAACTTTGGCGCCAGATTCGGTCCTAAGAAATTGAACTAAGAAGAATCCACCAACACCCAAGGCAATTAAAACTATCCACCAAAACTTTGACAAAAATGCCGCCGAATCAACCATAATCTTGGTAAGAAATGGCAATTCGCGCTTTAAATCGTGATATAGTTTTTCAACTTGCGGCACGACGGTAAATAACATAAATGCAATCACGCCACCTATGACAAACAAAACAATAAAAGGATACGTCAGAGCGCCTTTGATTTTACTCATCGTGTCGGCATCTTTTTCTTGCTGATTAGCTACACGCTGCAAAGCTGCGTCCAGCGTACCAGAAGCTTCGCCAGCGCTGACCAGTGCTAAAAATACTGGATCAAAGACTTTTGGATATTTGGCAAAAGAATCAGACAAAGATTTTCCGCCTTCTACCAGCGCCGTTATTTCCTGAATAATAGATTGCATCTTTTTATTTTCAGTCTGGTCAAGCACCGTATGTAGGCTTTGCGATAAAGGCAAACCAGCACCAATAAGAGTCGCCAGTTGTCGAGTAAATACAATTTTATCTTTTACGGTTATACGGCCTAATAAGCTAGAAAAAAGATTTTTTTCATCGCCTTGCTCTTTTATGTTAAAAGGCACAAAACCCTGTTTCATTAATAATTTGCCAGCCTCAGATTCAGAGTCAGCCTGTACCGTAGACTTTACTATCTTATTACTAATCTGGTCACGAGCTTCATAAATAAATTTCTTCATCGGTTAACCCTTCATTAACCTTTCAAACTCAACCAAATCAACTGCAACCTCATAAGCGTTATCGTAAGTCACTAACCCCTGTTGAACCAAGTTAGCCAAAGTTCTGTCCATTGTTTGCATTCCCTGATCGGCACTAGTTTGAATGACGGCGTCTAGTTGATGTGACTTACCCTCGCGAATAATATTTCGGACGGCTGGATTTGTCACCATTATTTCAGCCGCAACAATCCTACCCCCGCCTATTGATGGAACTAGTCTTTGTGAGCAAACGGCCATTAAGATATTTGATAATTGAGCACGAATTTGTGATTGTTGATGTGGCGGGAAAACATCAATCATACGATCAAGTGATTGTGAGGTGCTATTGGTGTGTAACGTAGCAAAAACCAAGTGACCGGTTTCGGCAATTGTAATAGCAGCACTGATTGTTTCAAGATCGCGCATCTCGCCAATCAGCACGACATCTGGATCCTGGCGAAGACTTGAACGAAGGGCCGCACTAAAACTATAGGTGTCATAGTGAACTTCGCGTTGAACTATAACTGACTTTTTTGACTTGTGAGTAAACTCAATTGGGTCCTCGATGGTAATAATGTGCTTGGCTTTTTCAGAGTTAATTTTATCAATGAGAGCAGCTAGAGTCGTTGATTTACCACTACCAGTCGGCCCAGTGATTAGTACTAATCCCCGAGGATAATCAGCAAAACTAGAAATTATCTTGGGAAGACCTAAATCTTCAATAGTCTTAATTTCATTAGGGATAAGTCTTAGTGCAGCCGCTAGATTACCCCGCTCGTGATAGGCATTAACCCTAAAACGACCCAAGGTACCGAAAGCAAAACTAAAATCAAACTCTTTATCTTTTAATAATATCTGCTTTTGATCCTGATCAAGAATTGCAAAAATCAATGATTCCACAGCCTGCTCATCTAGCGGATCAATTGACATAATTGGCGACAACAAACCATCAATACGCAGCATAGGAGGTATGCCAACCTGAAAGTGAAGATCCGAGGCGTTCTTGCGAATTACTTCCTCGAGTAGCGATTCAATTTTTAGATTTTGTTGTTTTTCCATTTCACCACCCCTTTTATTGTGTATCCGATGTAACGCGATTAACTTCCTCGATTGTAGTTACTCCCTGTAGAACTTTTAGATAACCGTCTTGGCGCATAGTTACCATCCCCTGCTCTTGCGCCTTACGTTGAATCTCAGAACTAGTTGCATGGGCCACGATAAGATTTTGAATCTTTTCGTTTACATCCATAACCTCGTATAAACCGGCGCGACCACTATAACCGTGCGGAGATTGAGGCGTATCTATGCCCTTAACTAAAGTATAAGCTTTTTGACCCGCCAAGGGCAAGTCTTTATAGCCTAAATCTTCAGATATTCTAGCGACATCAGCTGGAGTTTTTGGCAAAAGATGCCCGACAGTCCTTAAAATATTTTCTGTTTCGATTGGATTTGACTGATAAACTTCACGCCTCTTACCGACTCGACGGACTAAACGCTGACCGATAATCGTATTAACCGTACTAGCAATTAAGAAAGGCTCGATACCCATATCGAGTAGTCGTGGCAAAACACCGGCCGCACTGTTAGTGTGCAGCGTACTAAATACCAAGTGTCCAGTTAGCGCTGCCTGAACCGCCAAATTAGCTGTTTCGCCATCACGGATCTCACCCACCATCACTACGTCTGGATCTTGGCGCAAAATTGAGCGCAAGCCACTAGCAAAAGTTAGACCAACATCAGCATTCACTTGTATTTGATTAACATCATTCATTTTATATTCGACTGGATCTTCAAGTGTGACAATATTTACAGCGTCATTTTTTATCTCTTTTATTAAGGCGTAGAGGCTAGTTGTTTTACCGCTACCAGTCGGACCAGAAGTTAGCACCATACCATTTGGCCGCTGTATGCCCTTGCGAATAGCCCTTAGTCCACGGCCAGCATAACCCATTTCCTCAATATTAAAGGTGTTATTAGATTTATCAAGCAACCTAATAACAACTTGTTCACCCCAAATAACTGGGCTAATTGCAATACGAAGATCGACCTCTTTATTGGCAATTTTAACTGTAAATTGTCCATCTTGAGGTATTCTATGCTCGTCAATCTTTAAATTGGATAAAATCTTTATACGACTAACCAAAGCTGGTTCGATACTTTTTGGTAATTGCATGATCTCGCGCAGCATACCGTCGACGCGGCATCTAATCTTTAAGGCATTCTCAAGCGGTTCGATATGGACATCGCTTGACCTAGTTTTTAAAGCATATTCCAAAATAGTACTAAGCGCCTTGCTAATTGGCGAATCTTCGACAATAGTCTTAACTTCACGATTAGCTTCTTGGGTCTCCTCGGCCTGACTAGCTTCGGCTGCCGCATCAACACTGGAAAGATCTGTCTTGTACTGATCTAAGATATGCCTAACACCAACCTCGGAAGCCATAAATACCTTTAGTTGACGCTCAATTCGATTTGATAAGTAATCAACCGCCTGGACATTATTGGCATCTATCATAGCAACAGCTAGTCGCCCTTGGACTTCGGCTAATGGCACAGCCATAAATCGCTCGGCAATATCTTCTGGCAATAAAGCTAATATTTTTTGATCAATAAAGCTGTTGGCTAAATTAACATATGGCACACCCGAAACTTGAGCAATAGCATGCGTCAAAAGCTCATCATCAACAATGCCCTGCTCGGCTAGCAGCTCAATCAATGGTTGTTTGGTTTTAACCGACTGCTCTTTTGCCTTGTCTAGTACGCCCGTCTCAATAAGACCCTCGCTAATCAAGAGGCTAACGAGCTTATTTTGAATATCGCTAGTAAGAAGGGCCATAAGACAAAGTCTACTGAGTCCCTGATGTTATTTGAACTTTTACGGCCGGGTTGATAGCATCTTTATTAAAGATGTCGTCTCTGGGAGCTTTTACCTGTGAGCTGATACTATTAATCGTCTTTACTTTAGTTGATCCAGAATAGGCATTAGGAAAAATCATTTTAGCCACAAAGAATGCCACAATCACGCTGATTAATGCTATCGAAGCTAATGCAGCTATATCAGATTTTTTCATGATTTTACCACCTTATCCTTTAGTTCAACTGCCTGAGCCGGCTCGTAATAAGCCCTAGCCTGAACAGTCATAACGTTATGCTCGGCGTCCTGGCCTTCTATTTTCAATGAGACTATGTCAATCGCCCTAATAGAAGCCTCTAGGTTAGACAGAGCCTTCTTTAAGGCTACTTCGCTACCACTGGCAGAGAATCTAAAGCTGATTGCATATTGCGAAACCGACGAAGAAGATTCGTAAGATGAACCCCCGCCGCTGGATTCAATACCAACCACTGGATCAACCTGCAAGCTAATCAAACTAAGCCCGTCTATACCTGATAATAATTTATTTTGGATTGAAGCACCAAGTGCCGATGAGTTAGCCTCTGACGGCAACGCGTCCAATATAACCTGAACTGCCCTGTCATCAGGCTGTGCCTTTAGACTCATAAGTGACTGGTTAGCATCAAGCGCACGAACGTTATCTTCTAAGCCCGATACTGCTTTTATATTATTGTCGAGGGTCGTGATAGTTTTTTGTTTTTCAGACAACACTTTTTCGTTATAAAATGACATTTGGGACAAAAATATACTGGCTACAAGAGCAAAGCCAAACAAAACTGACGCCCCAGCGACCCATATAAACATGAATTTATTAGTCATATCGACTTGAGTTCTTTTACGAATTGCTACATTTTTTGGTTGCATAATTATTAGTTACCCCCTGGTTTTACGTCAGTAGCACGGACGGTAAATATACTATCAGGTACGCCACGATAAGAGTCAGTAACATTTCCATTAACAGTTACTTTTATGGCTAGACCTTTTGATGTTACTGCAAAAAGCTCGCTTGAATATTTAAAGCTAATCGAAAATCTTAACACCATAGCCCCAGTAGTGGCATCTTGGCCATAACTAGTGCTGCCTATATCCAAAGTGCCATCTACAAGCGGCACAGCAACCGTCTTTTTGTCATCGGCTGGGTCGATATAGCTAATCTCAGTACCCTCTATAGTCTTTTTAAACACCTCAAAAGCAGCAAAACTATTTGCAGCCTGGCCTTCAATGGATATCGTTTCTGTGTCGGCATCTATATTAAAACTAGATATTTTAACATCATTAGGGGCTGGCGGAATAATCTTTGCCAACATATCAAACAATCTGGAGTCTATTTTTTTAGCGTCATAGATATCAGATATTTTACTTAGTTGATTTTGTAATGTAAGAGTTTTTGGTAAATCTGCTTTTTGGCTAAAAGTATTACTTTTATCTTTTATCGATCCGTCAGCCCCATTATTACGAGCTAATTGAACAGCAAAAACGTTTATCGATAATAATACAACCGCAGTTAGTGAAACTATACAGACAAAAACTGAAACTAATATTACCCTATTGCGAATCATCTGGGCTTTTATTAATTCTCGTTTTACGTCAGGTATAAGGTTAATTTCTATCATATGCCATTTTTCCTTTGCGCTAGGCCAATCACGGCCGCAAATTCAGAGGCAATTAACCCAAGCTGCTGTTGATCAGCCTGATTTACGTGAACCCTTTGCCATGGATTAGCAACCGTTGCAGATAAACTTGTTTTGGCAGCTACATAATCACCAAAAAGCGGCACGACAGCTGCAAAACCAGATAATAATATACCTCCGACGGGCGTATTAGGGTAACGAGTCTGAAAAAATTTAACTGATTTATTTAATTCCAAGACAAAACCGTCCAATGTATTTTCAATAGATCTAAAAACCTGACCATTTAATCTATCTGGGGCTAAACCAAATTTTAATATAAATTGCTTTGCCTGGGACTCTTGAATATTTAAGTTTTTAGCAGCCGTTTTTACAAGAGAGTTAAAACCAATTGGAATATTACGCACTAATCTTGGGGCATCGTTAAAAACGATTGCCAAATCGGTTGAGCTTTCGCCAACATCAATTATCATACGCGCATCAATTATATTAGTCGGCAAAAGCGAGCGTATCATGGCAATTGGATCTGGCTCGGATGCGATTACATTAAATCCAAGCGCCTCTACAAAATCCAACCTGCCCTCTGTATATTCGTTAGATGTACTGGCTAATAAAACTTCCTGTTGCTTGGCGTCGTGCAATGACTGGCCTAATAATACCCAATCCACCTTAGCCTCATCTATCTTCATTGGTATGTATTGGTCCATTTGGTATTTAATAGTACTTTTCAGTTCGGCCGGCGTGATCATTGGAACATCAACAACAGTAATAAATGTTTTATTAGATGGTATGCCGATAACAACATTTTTTGTCTTGATGCCACTTTGGCCAACTGCCGTCATTATTACTTCGCCAAGGCGAACTAAACCTTCAGGCGAATCATTGCCAAATAATTTTTCATCAAGTGCGGCATAGCCATAGTGAACCAAATTCCAACTGCCATTTCCCGCAGGCGCAAGTTGAGCAACCCGAACCGCAGTAGTTCCGATATCTAACGCAAAAAAGTCGCCCAGTCCCTTTATTATTGCCATATTACAACTTATTATACATAAGCATTAACACTAAAAGCAATAGAAATACTTAAACTATAGCCTAACTGGCAATTCGGTCGAGTAAACAGTTTGCATATGACCACTGCCAGAGGCGCGATTATAGGCCCAAAGGTATGCATCAGCGCGAAGGTTAAAGATTTCCGCAGGATCACCGCTAGCATTGCCGACACCAGCTCCATATGTACGATTAAGATACAACTTACCTGCCATAACCGGACCATTGATAACTAGTTGTTTATTACAGGTACTAATATCCATTTCATTACTATTATTAGGAATGTCATTCACTGCAGAGCAAGTATTCAAACCGTCTCTTGCTATTAGCCAAGCGTCAACATTAGAGACAGCAGCAGCAATATAGATATTGTCGGCTATAATAACAAGTTGCGGTAATTGAGATACATTCTTGTATCCAGCTCCGTTGTTATCTATATTATACTTTTGATCACCCATTATCTCCACCTTGCCTGTAACTTTTAAGATAATAGATTTACCTGGAGCAAGAGTGCTCGCATTTATATTCAGCAGGCCCGAACCAGCATCATAAGTATAAACACCGCCAGCACTAAGGTTATTAGGTGCAATACTATCGCCAGCTAGGGGCGTACCGCCGCTAAAACTAGCCTCAACATCCGGGGTTGCTGTTAATGAATTATACTTACCTATATCAGTGATACCTGTGCAGCTTGTGGATCCTGGTGAAGTATTTGTAAAACTCAGCGTACTATAATTACACTTACTAGAAACATTGGTTAATCCGACAGCAAAAGCCGAGCCGGATGCTGCGCCCGTAATTGTGCCTGGAGCAAAAATACCATATTCAATCCAACTGCCAAAAGTTTTCTTGTCACCAGCTATTGTCTTCGTCGATGCCGATGTTTTAACCAAAGCGTCGTTTTTCGGAAGCAATGTTCCAAACGCCCTACCAACAGATAAATCTCCACCCCAAATTTGGGCTTTTGGTTTTTTACCAACAGTAATGCAAGATGGCGCGGAATGACGCCATCCGTGACTGCCGCTGCTGTAGTCACGAAGCGATTCCACATAACATAACTTGGTGCCAGCAGCATAATCACCTACATCCACATATGTAAATTTAGAGGTATTGCCAACATCATAAATATTACCGACAGTGTGCGATGTGCTGCAATTGCCACTTCCTGCAGATATGAAATAATCATAATTGCCACAAAGATTATCATAAGCCACAAAACCATTAGTATACCCCCCATTGCCGTTATTGGTATAGGATGCCGTATTACCAGACTTAAAAACTAACTGCGTTAATGCCCACTCTGTGCTAGCGCTCTTAGTAGCACCAACGCTGGGATATTCATCATGCAGCGGTAGATCCAGGCCAGAGTCGCTATTTAGCACATTAGAATTAACATTTATTGTCTGGCCAGCTTCAGCTATACCTGTAAAAGCTGATACAGATGGTTTTAAATTATAGTTATAGCATGGGCCTATAGATCTATTATAGTCAACCGTCCTCCACTTAGGAGAATAATCCCAATGGTCAAATACCTGGGACATATAAGTATTGGGGCTCGTTCCTCTGATTTCCTGTCTGTAAATAGCACTAGCCGAACGACCATATATATAGCTATCTGATGAGAAGTATACTGTGTGACTATCTCCGTCGGTAAAATCATTCGTAACATCAAAAGAAGATGTTGGCGGATTAGAGCCAGAATAACTCTTGCTACCAATAGAAACATTTATAGTAAGATAATCTGCAAAAGTATTATAGGGGTAGCTGTCAGCATATGGCCTTACAGAACCTATGTAGACATTAATGGGGGCGCATCCGTTAGCGCTACCGCTAAATGGAGGCGTATCATTAGGCGGGCTACCAATAACCGTTACACAAGCTGGCGGCGATGGTTCAGTGCTGCTTGGGTCGCTTGAGCTACTCGGTGTTGCTGTTACTGTACGGCAAATCTTTGACCCGATAGGGGCGTCGTCAGGAACTATAGTGTCAGACGTGAATGAGTTGCTATCACCACTCGCAAGCGGGGCGTAAGCAGTGTGATCGGGAATAGAACTGCCTGCATAATTATATTTTATATCCTTGTCGGTTGGGTCTGGTCCGTTGTTCTTAACTGTGTACTTCCACGTGATGGTCGTACCGGGCAAAGCCCGATCATAATTTGCATAAACTTGCGGCGTCACAGACCAGCTAGTTTCTGTGTAATCATCAGTCGGCAACCCAGGTAAATCACCGACCGGATTGGCGCAATCTATTTTAATTGCAAATTTTATTATTCCATCATACATAAAGACCAATGAGCTACTTTTACCTGCAAGAGACAAATATGCTGCATCATCTACAACTACATCTACACCGTCTTTCGAAGCTGAAGCTATATAGCCAGAATTCCAGGAATAATTGTAATCTTGTACTTTTATAGTAACCTTGCTATTTAGAATTCTACTTTTCCAATCGGATATATCTATATCACCATCTACAGTGCCAGGCACTGGCTTACCATGGCTAATAGATCCACGCATAGTTTGAATAATAAAAGCCGCTCCAGTTTTATCATGAGCGCTCCCGTTATTTAATAAATCTTCAATATAACTAATAAAGGAATCTTTGCTGCCAGTATGCCCAGTTATACCGTTTACAAGAACGTACTCATATTTTCTAAGGAAAGGACCTCCATTATAAAAATAGCCGTAGTTATAATTTCTACCACCTGGCCCGTTAACCGCCCTAACAATATTAACAGCACCAAATAATACACATAAGATTGTCAAAATTATTAAACATAACTTTTTGATTATTTTCATTATCTACTAAGCTCGTTAATTTTTAACTGATAGTCATTTATTTCATAGGGCAACATCTGTTTTGCATCTTCCGTAGTGCGTTCAATAGTTAGCTTGTAAAATTTTATGGCATTTGCTTTGTCGCCTTTTTTCTCATACAATTGAGCCAACGTCACGGCACTTATTCGAGACTGATAAAATCCTTCAGCTTTTTCTGCAAACGCTATCGCTTCATCCATATTCGCATTATTTATAGCAAGATCTGATTTTTGGATATAAAGATAGCTTCTTTCGACATCATTATTTGTATTACTGATTATTTCATCGTCCAAGAATGATTGTCCAGCGTCATAACCATCAACTGAGACAGCCCTGACGGCCTGAATGTATCTATTTTGTGATTTATCCAATGCAGCCACCTCATCAGCAGTACTGGACCCATTATTTAGTATATCCACACCAGATGGCTTGTTAATAATAAAATACCAATAACAAAATAAGCCGCTGATCACTAAAATCAATGCAATAATAAAAATCATAACCCGCTTTTTGCTAGAAAAAACCTTGCGTGGATCCAAGCCAGGTTTGAGTTTAATTATCTTTCCCATAGTATTAATACCCCTCATGCTTTATTACTTATAATAATACCATAAAACAACAAATAAACTGAAGTCTCGCCTTTTGCGGTTACCTCTGTTAAAATAAATGCAAGATGAGCTTATCAATCGGAATCGTCGGTCTGCCTAATGTTGGAA
>CAYVRA010000013.1:0-15047 GCA_964452965.1 uncultured Saccharimonas sp. (SeqCode)
CGTGAAACACTAGAGGGCGGCGTTATTGCCGGCTATCCAGTAGTTGATGTCAAGGCAACTCTTTATGATGGTAGCTATCACGATGTTGACTCTAGCGAACTTGCCTTTAAATTGGCTGGCTGCTTGGCTACTCGTGAGGGCGTCAGACAGGCTAAACCGATTTTACTTGAGCCTGTTATGCGCGTTGAAGTCACAACTCCAGAAGAATTCATGGGTGATGTAATCGGCGACCTTAATAGTCGTCGTGGTCGAATCGAATCTATGGAAGATTTAAATGGTGGTGCTAAGTTAGTTAAAGCCTTCGTTCCGCTTGCGATGATGTTTGGCTATACGACCGATCTTCGTTCAATGAGTCAAGGTCGCGCTGCTAGCACAATGGAGCTTGCTCAGTATGAGGAAGTACCGCCAAATGTTGCTCAAGAGATCATTACAAAACGATCAAGTAAATAAAGCAGAATACACTTTACCTTATGCGGTTAAATCTGTATAATGTCAAACATACGTCATGGAGTAATATTGCTCTAATGCGAAAATTAATTAAAAAGGAGAACTAACCAAATGGCAGATTTCGATCGAACCAAGCCACATGTTAACGTCGGCACTATGGGCCACGTTGACCACGGTAAAACAACATTAACCTCAGCTATTACTAACGTTCTAGCAAAGCGCCTGCCGACAGCAGTAAATAAAGCTGTTGACTACGCACAAATCGACAATGCTCCAGAAGAGCGCGCTCGTGGCATCACTATTGCTTCATCTCACCAAGAGTATGAATCAGAGAAGCGCCACTATGCTCACGTTGATATGCCAGGCCATGCTGACTATGTTAAAAACATGATCACTGGTGCTGCTCAAATCGACGGCGCAATCCTTGTGGTTGCTGCAAACGATGGTCCATTACCACAAACTCGCGAACACGTTTTGCTTGCAAAACAAGTTGGCGTGCCAAAAATTCTTGTTTACCTAAACAAGATGGACCTTGCTGACCCAGAACTAGTCGAATTAGTCGAGATGGATATTCGTGAGCTTCTAGCTAAAAATGGATTTGACGAAGATGCTCCAATCATCAAGGGTTCTGCTACAAAAGCCTTAGAAGGCGACAAAGAGGCAGAAGATTCAATCATGGAACTAGTTGAAGCTTTGGATAATTACATTCCAGAGCCAACCCGCGATCTAGACAAGCCATTCCTAATGCCAATCGAAGACGTCTTCTCAATCAAAGGCCGTGGCACAGTTGCTACTGGCCGTATCGAGCAA
The DNA here is from genome assembly GCA_964452965.1 of uncultured Saccharimonas sp. (SeqCode). Lineage (GTDB taxonomy): Bacteria > Patescibacteriota > Saccharimonadia > Saccharimonadales > Saccharimonadaceae > UBA1547. Next base: position 1,258 of record CAYVRA010000013.1, read on the forward strand.
GGTATCGTTAAATTAAACGATCCAGTTGAAATCGTTGGTATTCGTGCAACTCAAACTTCAGTTGTTACTGGTATTGAAGCTTTCAAAAAGAATCTTAACCAAGGTCAAGCTGGCGATAACGCTGGTCTATTGCTACGAGGCATCGAGCGCGAACAAATCGAACGCGGTCAAGTTCTTGTTAAGCCAGGCAGCCTAACTCCACACACCGAGTTTGAAGCTGAAGTTTATATCTTGAAAAAAGAAGAAGGCGGACGCCACACTCCATTTAGCAAGGGTTACAAACCTCAATTCTACTTCCGTACTACGGACGTTACTGGTGAAGTTGAGCTTCCAGCTGACAAAGAGTTGGTTATCCCTGGCGACACATTGACATTCAAAGTTACACTTCTAGCGCCTATCGCTATGGAGCAAGGCCTAAACTTCGCAATCCGCGAAGGTGGTAAAACTGTTGGTGCTGGTGTTGTTACTAAAATTGTTAAATAATTTATAATTTAACTAACAAAAAATCCCCGCCGTGATGGCGGGTTTTTGTTATGTTATTGATTAAATCTTACTAAAATGTTAAGATTTATAAGTATTAAATAATCATATCGACAACTTGGCCAGACGTAATAAAAGCGATTCGAGTACAAGGTTACGGTATAAACAACAAAGGAGCCTTCAATGGCAGACAAGCAAGAACAATCTTTGCGAATTCGAATTCGCCTAAAAGCCTATGATCATAAGGTTATTGATCAATCAGCAAAACAAATTATCGATACAGCAATCAGGACTGGCGCTAGTATCGCCGGCCCGGTGCCACTTCCTACTCGTCGTAGCACTTTTACTGTCGTCAAATCACCACATGTCTATAAACAAGGCGGTGAGGCGTTCGAGATGCGCGTACATAAACGCTTAATCGACATTACAAATGCTACGCCAAAGACAATCGATTCTTTGCAGAATATCAGCCTACCGGCTGGTGTTGACGCTGAAATTCGAATGTAATTTAAAATTTACATAAAATAAGCCCCATAATAGGGGCTTATTTTTAATAATGAGTCTAAAGATTGCTGACGGCACGCAGAGTGTCAATTTGGATATTTAATACCCACATAAACAATATCGCTATTAAGGCTAATAAAATAACCCAATATACAGTTTGTTCAGTGAACTGGAACGTCATAAAAGGTTTGTTGGTTTTGCTAATTGCGAAGGATTGCATTTTTGCCGCCTTGCCTGATCGTTTTTTTGCAGTTGCCATTAGGCCCCCCTTAATAAATACTTAATGTTTTAATTATGCCTCAAATTAAAATTAAACACAAGAACTATAACTATCTCTAAAAGCGTATAATATGAAATATGAGGCTGGAAAGACCAAAAAAGAATAGAATATATCTAATTACTGTTATTATATTAGTTTTCATCATTACCGCATCTTATTTTTTATTTAGCCAAAAAGATAAATCAAATACCATAAATAATGCTAGCGGCCAATCAGCTAATATTGAAAAACCTGAACAAAATATAATTCATTTTGCGGCAATGGGTGATATGATGGCCCATGATACAATTATTGCCAACGCTAAAAGCGAAGACGGCTATGACTTTGCTAAGTTTTTTGCGAATATTAGGCCAAGTTATCAGGACTCGGACGTGGTTTTTTGTGATCAAGAAGGCTTAAGTTCGGGTGAAGCATATGGCATAAGCGGCTACCCCTCATTTAATGCGCCGACTAAATTTGCTAAAGACTTACAATCTGGTGCTGGCTGTAACCTAATAAAACTGGCCAATAATCACATGGGCGATAAAGGTGCTGACGCTATCAACGAAACTATTAGTTTATGGCAAGGACTAAAACCACTTGGCTTTAGCGGTGCTAATTCAGATATCAATATGCAGAATCGGGTAAGCTATTTTGAAAAAAATAGCATAAAAGTTGGATTTGTGGCTTTTGCTGATTTTAACAATAATCAAGATACGCCCAGCTTTGCTGTTAATAATTACCATGATGAGACCCTGGTTCGTAAATTAGTTTCTGATGCCAGGGCAAATGCTGATTTGGTCATCGTTTCTATGCACTGGGGTGTCGAGGATTCAAATATAGTTAGCGCTGACCAGCAGATGCAAGTTGATCTTTTAAGCTCACTTGGCGCGGATGTGATTATCGGTACTGGCCCTCATGTCTTACAACGGGTTCAAGCTGCCAAAAAGGATGACGGCAGTAAGACGATTATTTTTTACTCATTAGGTAATATGCTGTCATCACAATTTCAAACCAAGGAATTGGTTGGTGGAATCGCAAAATTTGATATAACAAAAACAGACGATAATATAATAGTTATATCTAATCTAGCTTTTGTGCCAACTTATATGCATTATGAATGGACAACTATCCAAGAGGCTAATGGCGATTTATTGGCTCGTAAAAATGCAATGATATATCTGTTAAAAGATTCTGCGGTGCCATTATCTAAATCACTGCTAAATACTACTGTTGATGAGCAAAAACAGTATGTCGTGGATATTTTAGGGACGGATATTACAATACAATAGCTTCGTTTGCGATTAGCTGATTTCGGGCCGTTTCAAGATAAGGCCAAGCTTCATCAAGTGTTAATTTGCTTTCATATAAAGCAGTTGCAAGGTCGATACCGACGTATCTAAAGTGCCAAGGTTCATAGATAAGACCAGTGATCAATTCTTTTCCTTCAGGATAGCGTAAAATAAAACCAAATTTATAAGAATTATTAATTAACCAGATTCCATCATTAGTTTCGGCAAAGCAATCTAAAAGATAACAATTACGAGCCACGGTACTTATATCTACGGTTAGGCCAGTTTGATGTTCACTTTGGCCAGGCCTAGCGATTGATTGATTTGCTATTAATTCTCCGACCGAACCAGCTAAGCTATTAAAATATATAGATTGCAAGTTCGCTGAGCGATAACCGCTGCCAATCATCAATGAATAGCCATCTGTTTGTGCGGCAGTGAACATATCTATTAATGGCTGCTCTATGTCTGCTCGAACAGATCTTTCTTCATCGCCTTTTTCAGGATTAGTATATATATTTGGAATTTTTAAATTAGTTGGAGTATATGTGATTGATATCGGATTAGTTTTATTAACTAACATCCAAATATTATTAGTCTGGTGATAATCGCTAACTATTGCCTTGATTGGCTGGGCATTTGGAAGTGATATATAGACAGATTTTAGCCTTTTAGCTTCTTTCGCTTCAGCTAGGCTTTTTGCATCTTGTAGCTGTTGGGTGATTTCTTGTTGTTTTTTATCTAGTTTTTGTTGATTTATAAAATAATAAAAACCGATATAGGAAGCGCAGCTAATTAGCAAAACAAATAAAAATATAAATAAAATTCGTTTGATATTTTTGCCATTGTTATTTTTAATTTTTAACATAAATTCTATTCTTTTATAATATCATATTTATTGACTTGTAACAGATAGTGTGGTAGTATCAGTCAGTAACTTATACGATATTAATAAACGATTCTTGGTGAATTGGTAGGTCTACATCTGTAGAAACCACCTTCCACCAAGAATTTTAAGTGGGAGTAAAAGCGCTATGAAAGCACTTCTCGGTACCAAAATTGGTATGACCCAAATCATCAGCAAAGATGGTGTTGCAGTTCCTGTAACACTAATTCAAGCTGGCCCAATTACTGTGACTCAGGTGAAAACTGTCGAAACCGATGGTTACGCTGCAGTACAAGTGGCATATGGTGAAGGTAAGAACCTGAGCAAGGCCGTGGCTGGACATACAAAACCAGCCGGAAGTACCCCGAAACACATTCGGGAATTTCGTGTTAAAAACCTACCAGAAGGCCTTCTAGTAGGGAGCACGATTGATGTAACAACATTTAACCTAGGAGATGTTGTCGACGCAACTGGCACTAGCAAAGGCAAAGGCTTTGCAGGTACAGTAAAGCGACATAATTTCCAGACCAGCCGCCATACTCATGGTGGTAAGGGTGATGTCCGTAAAGTCGGATCAATCGGATCAATGTATCCACAAAAAGTTTTCAAAGGTAAGCGAATGGCTGGCCGAATGGGTCATGACCGCGTAACCGTTAAGAATCTTGTGGTTGCCTATATTGATGTCGAATCTAACCTAATTGGTCTTCGTGGCGCTGTCCCAGGTCCTAAAAAAGGCTTGATTATCATTGGAGGAAAAGCATAATGGCTGAAATCAAAAAATCTACTGTTAAATCTGCTTTACCAAAAGAGATCTTTGCTGTTGATGTAAAAAATCACGAATTATTAAAATTAGCTTATGATAGCTATTTGGCTCAATCTCGAACTGCTAGCGCCACAACTAAACAACGTGGCGAAGTAAGTGGTGGTGGCCGAAAACCTTGGAAACAAAAAGGTACTGGCCGAGCTCGTTTCGGATCAAGTCGAAACCCAATATGGCGCGGTGGTGGTGTTGTATTTGGACCACGTGGCAACGAAAACTATACTAAAAAGCTTACAACTACTAGCAAGCGCGTGGCACTGCGCCAAGCCTTGTCGGTATCTAACGCTGCTGGCAAGATTGTCGTTCTTGATTTCAAGACCACCGGAAAAACCAGTGAAGCTGCTAAATTCCTAGTTGATAATAAATTAGACCGTAAAGTATTGATGGTCGTTGACGAAAAAACTCCTGAAATCTTACGTGCAACTAACAATATTCAAAACATTTTATTGATTCGAGCTAATTACCTAAGTGTTTATCATATCCTAAATGCCGATAAAGTTGTTCTATCTACCAAATCAATTGCTGTTATTGAAAAATGGCTAGGCAAGGAGGATAAATAATATGAATATCTATCCACGCAAAACTGAAAAAGCTTACGGACAATCGTTAAAGAATATTTATATTTTTGATGTTCCAGCAAGCGCTAACAAACAAGAAATTAAAACTGCAGTCGAAACTCAGTTTAATGTAAATGTTATTAGCATCAAGACTTTGATCCAATCTGGTAAAGCAATCCGTGCTTCTCGTGGTAAACGAGCTCATCCGATTACTGTTAACCGAAAAGATCTAAAGAAAGCTTACGTATTGCTTGCAAGGGGTGATAGCATTAAAGTCTTTGAAGAAGTGAAAGAGCCTGAAATTAAGGCCACCAAGAAGGAGAAGAAGTAATGTCAATTAAGCAATACAACCCAACTACTCCAGCCCGTCGTGGTATGACTACTCAGGACACCAGCGAAATTACGGCCAAAAAGCCACTAAAAAGCTTAATTAAGAGTAAAAAGCAGAATGCTGGCCGAAATAACACTGGCCGAATCACAGTTCGTCATCGTGGTGGTGGCGTAAAGCGACATTATCGCTTGGTCAACCATAAATTGGCACCTGGCACAACTGCTGTCATCGAAGAAATCGAATACGATCCAAATCGTAGTGCTCGAATTGCTCGTATCAAAGATCAAGATGGTCTTTACCACTACGTTCTAGCTGATATGGCCATGACTAAAGGTCAAACAATCACTAGCGGCGTCGATGCTCCAGTTGAATCTGGTAATCGTATGCCACTTTCTCAGATACCAGTTGGTTCTCAGATTTATGCAATTGAAATTACTGCAGGTCGCGGTGCCCAAATGGTTCGCGCAGCTGGTGCAAAAGCTCAGTTGATGGCCAAAGAGGGTGACTATGCATCTGTACGTCTACCATCTGGCGAAGTTCGTCGTTTCCGCATGGAAGCAACTGCTGCTATTGGTATGGTTGGTAATATCCAACATCAAAACGTCAAAATCGGTTCAGCTGGACGAAATCGCCGCAAGGGCATTCGACCAGGTGTTCGCGGTGTAGTAATGAACGCTGTTGATCACCCACACGGTGGTGGTGACGGTGGTCGTCACGGTACTGGTAAGCCACCAGTTACTCCATGGGGTCAGTTGACCCTCGGATATCGTACTCGTCGTCGTAAAGATGTCAGTAAGTTGATCATTAAGAGTCGCCATGATGCGAAGAGGAAGAAATAATTATGAGTCGCTCACTTAAAAAAGGACCATTTGTAGATTTCAAGCTTGCAAAAAAAGTTGCAGCGCTTGGTGCAGATGACCGCACAATCATTAAAACTTGGGCTCGTGCTAGTATGATTAGCCCAGATATGGTTGGACGAACCATCGCCGTTCATAATGGCAAGGTTCATATTCCAGTGTTGGTTTCAGAAAATATGGTTGGACATAAACTTGGTGAGTTTAGCCCAACTCGTAAATTCCGCAAACACGGCGGAAAGGACAAAAAATAATGGCTGACTTAATTAAGGCTCGCGCCTACATCGAAGGTGTAGATCAATCCAATCGCAAGGTTGCAATCGTTGCAAGCTTAGTTCGTCGCCGAACTATTGCTGAAGCTTTGATCATTCTTTCTCATGTTCCGCGCCGTGCAGCATTGCCGGTTATAAAAGCTATCGAAAGCGCCAAGGCTAATGCAATTAATAATTTCAATTTAGACGCTAAGACGCTTATAATCTCGACTATATCGGTCACAAGTGGAACTCGCCTAAAACGATTTATTCCTGCTAGCCGTGGTCGTGCATTACCATTTGAAAAGAAAACATCCAACATCTTAGTAGAAGTAACTGGTGAAATTAAACAAAAGAAAACCCCAGTTGTATCGACTGAAAAAGCGAAAGTAACTGTCAAAAAGGAGGATAAATAAGATGGGCCAAAAAGTTAACCCAATTAGTTTCCGTCTTCAAGTCCACAAAAACTGGAGCTCTAGATGGTTTGCCCCTAAAAAAGATTTTGCAAAATTGTTAATTGAAGATGTTCGTATCCGCGAAATAATCGAAAAGAAGTTTGCATCTCGACCAACTATCAATCTTATTGAAATTGAACGTTCGGCTAACCTAATCACTGTTACGATTCACACAGCTAAGGCCGGTGTTGTTATCGGTCGTGGCGGTTCAGGTGCAACCGAATTGAAGGCTGAAATTGAAAAAATCGCTAGCCTACCAGTTCGATTAAATATTGAAGAAGTAAAGCGTCCAGAATTAGCCGCTAAATTAGTTGCTGAGAATATTGCCCGACAACTAGAACGACGCGTTAACTTCCGCCGAGCTATCAAGATGACTGCTCAAAATGTTATGGCCGCTGGCGCTAAGGGTGTTCGCATCCAAGTTGCTGGTCGCTTAAACAACGCTGAAATGGCTCGTAGTGAAAAATTAATCCAAGGCTCAGTGCCACTTCACACATTGCGTGCTGATATTGACTTCCATGTTGCCAGAGCTCAAACCCCCGCCGGTATTATCGGTGTTAAGGTTTGGATCTGCAAAGGGGAAAGGATTTAAGATATGTTATTACCAAAGAAAACTGCACACCGAAAAGTTCGAAAAGGCAAAAATAAAGGCATCGCAACTCGCGGCCAATATGTTGCTTTCGGTGACTACGGTCTGCAATCACAAGAAAATGAGCTGATTACAGGACGCCAAATCGAGGCAGCCCGACAAGCAATCACTCGCTATATCGCTCGTGGTGGTAAAATCTGGATTCGAATCTTCCCACACACACCAGTTACTCGTAAACCACAAGATGTAAAAATGGGTAGCGGCAAGGGAAATCCAGAGTTTTTCGTTGCAAAAGTTAAAGCTGGAACTGTCTTGTTTGAAATGAAGGGTGTTGAGGAATCAGTTGCTCGCGAAGCAATGCGCCTAGCATCACACAAACTACCAGTTAAAACTAAGTTTATCCTAAAGGAGCAAATATAATGGCTAAAAAAATTATAAAAAAAGCTCCTGAAGTTAAAACTATCGATCAACTTCGCGCTGACCTAATTGCAAAACAAACTGATTTAATTGAATCAAAACGCGGACACAAAATGGGTGAATTAACTAACCCTAGTGTTATCAAGCAAACCCGTAAAGAAATAGCTCGTCTTCACACTGCTATCCGAGCAAATGAAATGACAGCAAAGGAGAGTAAATAATATGGCCAAGACATTGACAGGTATCGTTACATCGGATGTAGCGAACAAAACAATCACCGTCACTGTTACTAGTCGTGAAACACATCCTATTTATGGCAAACAATATACCGTTAGCCGAAAATATGCAGTCCACGATGAAGAAAATAGTGCAAAAAAAGGCGACAAAGTAACAATTAATGAAACTCGCCCAGTATCAAAACGAAAATCTTTCAAGTTAGATTCTATTGTAGAGCGTTCTCACGGTTCAATTGAGCTAAAAGACGCAGAGGTAGAGGCTTAATATGATACAACAAGAAACTCGTCTAAAAGTTGCTGATAATTCAGGCGCAAAGGAAATCCTTTGTATCCGAGTTCTTGGTGGCACCCGTCGTCGCTATGCACGCGTTGGTGACCTTATCGTCGCTAGTGTAAAAGTTGCATCAGCTATAGGTGTTGTAAAACGAAAAGCTGTCGTCAAGGCAGTTATCGTTAGAACTCGTGATCAGATTCAACGCAAAGATGGCTCGACTATCGTTTTTGACGATAATGCAGCCGTAATCGTTGGAGATGATAAACTTCCAAAAGGTACTCGTGTTTTCGGACCAGTGCCACGCGAGCTTCGCGATATGGGCTATGCAAAGATTATCAGCTTAGCACCGGAGGTATTATAATATGAAAAAAATTATCAAAGGCGACATGGTCAAGTTAATCAGCGGCGCAAACAAAGGCACGACTGGTAAGGTTGTTAAGGTTTTGGCTAAAAAAGGTACAATCCTAATCGAAGGTATTGGCAATATTAGCCGTAAAATTAAACCTAGCGCCCATAACCCTCGTGGCGGCCAGAAAGATATGCATATTCCGACTCCAATTCATAAGGTTGCACTAGTAGTTGATGAAAAGACTAGTAAAACCAGCCGAGTTGGTCTATCAAAAGCTGACGATGGCAAGAAATTACGTCTAGCCCGTCAATTAAAAAATAAGGAGATAAAGTAATGGTTAAGACAACTATAACTAGCTCAACTCCTCGCCTGAAAGCCTTGTATAAGACTCAATTTGTCAAGGAACTACAAGCCGAATTAAAATTAGCTAATATCCATCAAGTTCCAAAACTTGATAAGATTGTAGTCAGTGTAGGAATTGGCAAAAATAAAGATGATAAACGTCATTACGAGGTAGTTCGAAATACTATTTTAAAGATTACTGGTCAAGCTCCAGTCGATCGTATGGCTAAAAAATCTATCGCTACATTTAAAATCCGTGCCGGTCTAAACCGTGTCGGTATTAGCGTTACTTTGCGCGGAGCTCGTATGTACGAATTCCTAGACCGTCTAGTAAACGTTTCATTGCCACGTGTTCGTGACTTTCACGGTGTTAGCGCCAAGGCTTTTGACAAGTCTGGTAATTACAACCTTGGTATCGTCGAGCAATCAATTTTTCCTGAATTAACATTCGAAGAAACCCAAATTTTACATGGCCTACAGGTTACTATGGTAATTTCTGGCGGTGATGCAGCTCTTAGTCGAGCCCTGCTAGAAAAATTTGGTATTCCGTTTGAAAAACAAGGAGGCAAAAACTAATGGCAAAAACATCAGCAGTCGTACGAGACGAAAAACGCAAGAAAATGATTCTAAAATATGCCGCTAAACGAGCAGAATTAAAAGAACTAGGTGATCAAGAGGGTTTGGCGAAGCTACCACGAAACAGCTCACCAACTCGCTGGAAAAACCGTGATGCACTTCATGGTCGACCACGTGGCTTTATGCGCCGATTTGGCCTAAGCCGTATTAACTTTAGAGACAAAGCCTCAAAGGGAGAAATCCCTGGCATAACTAAGAGTAGTTGGTAGGAAAGGAATAAATATATGTCATTACAATCTACAGATCCAATCGCCGACCTACTAACTCGTATTCGTAACGCAGTTATGGCCGGCAAGAATGAAATCAACGTTCCTTCAAGTAAGTTGAAGGTTACTATCGCCAAAGAACTAAAAAAGGCTAATTATTTAGCTGAAGTTAAAGTTGAAAGTTCAAAGCCTCGTGATATCTTGGTTATAACCATAAATAACATCGGCGAGAACCCAACCATTAACGAGATCACTCGTTTATCAAAGCCAGGCCGACGTGTTTATGTTGGCGCAGCCGAGATTCCAAAGGTCAAAAATGGCCGAGGTATGGTCTTGGTTAGCACCAGCAAAGGTGTTATGGCTGGCCACAAAGCCATCAAACAGTGTTTGGGCGGCGAATTAATATTAAAGGTTTATTAGGAGAAAAATATGAGTCGAATCGGAAAACTACCCATTGAAATACCTGCCGGTGTGACAATCACGGTCGACTTAGATGTTATCTCAGTTAAGGGGCCAAAAGGCGAATTAACTGTCCCACATCTAAGCGACGTAACTGTTGCCCTAGAAGGTAATCAAGCAATTGTTACCCGCAAGGATGATGAATTTATAGCAAAAGCCCAACACGGTCTACAACGTGCATTATTAAATAATGCCGTTATCGGTGTAACCCAGGGTTATGAAAAGAAACTAGAAGTTAACGGTGTTGGCTTTCGTATTAATGGCGGTGGCCACGAAATCGAACTAATCGTTGGCTTTTCGCACCCAGTTAAATATAAAGCCCCAGCTGGTATCAATCTAGCGATAGAAAAGATGACGATCACAGTTAGTGGTATCGACAAACAAGCTGTTGGTCAGACTGCCGCTGAAATTCGTTCAATTAAAAAGCCTGAACCATACAAAGGTAAAGGCATCAAGTATGCTGACGAAGTTGTTCGTCGCAAAGCTGGAAAGGCTGGTAAATAGTATGTCTAACTTAGCAAAAAAAATGTTGAATTTTGGTTTGCGAAAATTACGAGTTCGCGCTAAAATCTCTGGAACAGCTGTTCGTCCACGTTTAAGCGTGACTATTAGTAACAAACATGTCAGCGCTCAACTAATTGATGATGCCGCTGCCAAGACTTTAGCAGCCGCTACAACCGTTGGTACTAAACAAACTGGCACAATTACACAGCAATGTGAATTTGTCGGTGCTGATATTGCCAAAAAAGCTAAAAAAGCAAAGATTAACGCAGTAGTATTCGATCGCAATGGTCGCCAGTATGCTGGCCGCCTAAAAGCGTTTGCCGATGCTGCTCGCAAGGAAGGTTTGGAGTTTTAATATGGCTGAATACGATTCACGCAAAAATTCTGGCCGACGCGAACAAGCGCCAGCCGAACCAAAACAGTTTGAAGAAATAGTCCTAAACGTTGATCGAGTTTCTCGAGTCGTAAAAGGTGGACGACGTTTCCGTTTCAAAGCTCTTGTAGCTGTTGGTGATGGCAAAAATAAAATTGGTGTTGGTGTCGCAAAAGGCGCCGATGTCCAAGCTGCTGTTTTAAAAGCAACCAATGTTGCTAAAAAGCAGATGGTAACGATTACTACCCACAACGGTACTATTCCTCATGAAGCAGAAGTTAAATTTACTGGTGCACATGTTCTACTTAAACCAGCTGCCCCTGGTACTGGTATTATCGCTGGTGGTGTTGTTCGAACAATTATTGGCCTTACTGGTATTCGTGATTTAATGACTAAATCTTTAGGATCAACCAACAAAGTCAATATTGCCTACGCCACAATTAAAGCATTAGTTAGTATCGTTCCAAAAAGTGAATGGCTAAATGTAAAGAAAAAAGTCGTTAAGACTGAAGAAGTAGCTGAAACTGTCGTTGAGGTTTCTCCAATTGTTGAAAAAACAAAGGCTAAAACAGTTAAAAAAGTATCGAAGAAAGTTTTGGAGACTAAGTAATGAAATATAACGAATTACAAGTTACCGCTAATAAAAAAATCAAGCGAGTCGGCCGTGGTATTGCTGCTGGTCAAGGTAAAACTGCTGGTCGTGGTACAAAAGGTCAAAAAGCTAGGTCTGGCAAAAAACTTCGCGCAAGCTTCCAGGGTGGCTCAAGGTCTCTAGTTACTGCAACTCCAAAAGGCAGTGGCTTTAAATCATTGAAGGCGCCCGCTCAGGTTGTTTACTTGGACCATCTAAACGCTTTTGATGGCAAGATGGCTGACAACTTTACTCTTTTCGAGGCTGGTTTAATCTCTTCTCCATACCAGGCCGTTAAAGTTATTCTTCGTGGTGAATTAACTACAAAGATAACATTACATGTTTCTGGCGCTAGCAAAAGCGTACAAGCAGCTGTTGTTAAGAACGGTGGTACTTTCATAAAGACTGCTACACCTCTTAAAAAAACCGTAAAAACAGAAAAGTAGTATTATTATACTCATCGGGGTGTCACTAGACGCCCCTCCTGTGTAATAATAGATATACGAGAGAGGGTAAAAAATGAACTGGAAAGTAATTTTAAAATCATTAAAGAATCGTGATATGTTAAAGCGCCTGTTGGCGTTACTGGGAATTATAATCGCTTGCCGATTTTTGGCCCATATACCAGTGCCACTTGCCGAGCCAACTCAATTAAAAGAGGTTATTAATGGTGTAATTGGTCAATCTGATTTTGGCGGCTTTTTGAATTTGCTTTCAGGTGGGGCTTTGACGAGCTTTTCGATTATCCTTGTTGGTATGAGCCCATTTATCACTTCATCAATTATTACTCAACTTCTAACTAAGGCTATTCCAAAACTAGAAGAGCTGCACAAAGATGGTGAATCTGGCCGACGTAAAATTAATCAGTGGACTCGAATAATATCTGTTCCACTTGCGATTGTGCAATCAATTGCCTTTATTTATATCTTGCGCCAAACAGTTTTGGCCGGCAGCACAACCACACTAGCTGACTCTTCGTTAATCGTCTGGGTCGTAGCCGTAGCCGCCATGAGCGCTGGTTCAATTCTATTAATGTGGCTAGGTGAGTTAATCACCGAACAAGGTGTTGGTAACGGTATCAGCTTAATCATCTTTGCAGGCATCGTCAGCCAGCTGCCTACGATGATTGGCAGCCTTAGTACTTCATTATTTAATACCGCCAACGGTAGCTTAAATGTATTTAATTGGTTCACGGTGCCTATAGACCCAACAACGGCCGCAGTTATAGCAGGGTTGATAGTAGCGTTTTTGATGATTCTTTATATCCTGGTCAAAATCAATGAAGCTCAAAGAATTATTACTATAAATTACGCCAAGCGTGTCCATGGCAACAGTAGTTATGGTGGCATCAAAAGCATCCTGCCAATTAAATTAATTGCCGCCAATGTTATTCCAATCATCTTTGCGGTGGCCTTTTTATCACTACCAGCTTTTGTTGGCCAGTTATTAAAATCTATGAACAACGAAAGCTATATGGGTATTGCTAACAATCTCATATCTTGGTTTCAAGCTCCAAGCCCAGGTTCATTTACTGGCGGAACCGCCCAGGCATTTATCTATCCAGCTGCTTATTTTGTGCTAGTTATTCTGTTTACGTATTTTTACACCGGTATCGTCTTTAACTCAAACGAAATCGCCGAAAACCTACAAAAACAAGGTGGCTTTATCGAGGGCGTCAGACCTGGCATACAGACCGAAAAATATCTTAGCAGTACAGTTAACCGATTAACATTATTTGGCTCGTTAGCGCTTGGCCTGATAGCCATACTGCCATTTATAGGTGAATATTTAATGTTTAATATTGCCGGTATCACCGGCAGTAAATTAGCTATTAGCGGCACGGGGCTGTTAATTGTCGTATCTGTTGCACTTGAGTCACTACGCCAAATCAACTCTCGCGCCCTAATGGTCACTTACGACGACTATAAATAGCAAGTAGATTATAGAATAGATCTTATTAATTAATGAGAATATATTGATTAATAAGCTAGGCGCTTTTGTTTAAGTTTATTTGACAAGCTTTTTGGTTTTGCTATATAATAAAAATACAATCAAATCGACATAGTAACGTCGTTATTATGTTAA
>CAYVRA010000014.1:0-14965 GCA_964452965.1 uncultured Saccharimonas sp. (SeqCode)
TGAGTTTCAAAGGTGTAGTCGTCGGAGGTAATCTGGTTGCCGTCAATATCGGTAATGCGAATTGCAAAATGATAAGTCGTAGAATCTTGAAGTTTATCTAGTCGTATCGAATGAACGGTCGTGTTGCCACTAGAAACATTCTTAATAACATCAGAATAATCTGAAGTTTGGCCATATAGCAAATCTGATTCGGACGGTTCTGAAGTATTCCAAGTTAATAACGCTGTATACAAACGCACATCCTGAATAGCCATATTTTCAACACGAGGAGCAGGCTGAGTATGGAAGGTCGCGGACTGGTTCGTAGAACAGCCAATATTGCCATCTTGATCAATAAATTTAACCCTGTAATGATATATCGTATCTGGTTTTAGTCCATCTATAGTCGACGTATGCGTATTAACATACAAAGATGAATCATTATTAGGCTGGACAGATCCATAATCTTCCTCGCACGGAACGGCTATAGGATCCACACCAAACTCCACTAACGATGAGCTGCTACGATTAGTACTCCACTGAAAAGAGGCCCTTGAGACAGTTGACGTAACCGTAACTTCTGGGGAGGATATAATAGTTGCAGGCTCCCAATAACGACCAGTTGGTGTTATTGACTTAATGTCATTATATAAACTTGGATCAAATGATTTAGACGGATCACCATCCCATGAGTATGCGCCAGAAGTGGTTTTAGATAAAATTTGATAAAAATAACAAGAGTTCGACAAAGCCCCTGCGGCCCCAGTGCCATCATCAATAAACGAAGTATTTGTCGAAAAACCAACCTCACTAAACACACCGGCAACCTGCTGCCCATTAGCCGTAACACAGTTGGCGCGCTGAATTGAATAACCCGCAAAATCACTTTTTTGTACTAAAGGCTCTGTCCACTTTAATGCAACCTTATATAGGATGGGCGTAGCACCACGATCAGAGATGTCAAATAACTGAAGATCACTTGGCGAGCTGGGTGCGTCTGAAATAAACGAAAAACTATAGCCCGGACCATTAGATATAGCAAGAGTGTGGCTACTATCATAAGTAACCATATCTTTTTCAGGGCTAGTGCCCACAGCAACAACATACAATATATTATTGCCCTGATATTTAGCTATAGCTAATTTATGTAATGTATATACCCCTGTAGCTGCATTGTAATAAAAACCAGGAGGATCTAAGCTTGAATTTGTTATGCCTGTAGTTGGCTTCGCGCTGGCCACTGGAACAAAAGTTGTATTAGAATTATCATTGTCAGAAGCGGGCTGTATTGGATTATTGTTATTATAACCAGTCACCGAGTATCTGTATCCCTTTATTAACCCTGCATAGCTAGGAGCCCGCCAATGAAAATCAAAGGAGTTTTCAGTTGAAATGGCCTGATCGACAGGTACAGCAGGCGTAGATGGTGGCAACGGAGCATTAGGTGATGTGCCAATATAATAATAACTCTCACTAATAGAACCACCTGTATTGCCAGCCTTATCAACAGCCCTAACATAAAGCTTGTGCGTGCCGTCAGTAATAATATTAGCTGGCAGTTTAAATGAAGTCTCCGCCACAGTATCAGACCAAACACCAGAATTATCTATACTATATTGATATCCGACCACGCCAGATCCGTCAGTGCCAGCTGACAACGCAGGGTCAGAACTAGTACCAACAGTGACCAAGAAATTATCCTTTACCGATGTCCAACCCGAAGGCACAATAGTCAGGGAAGAAGGTGCTGCTGGTGCAACCGGATCATATACATACTTAAAAATATCGCCTGGAAAAGCAATATTGCCAATTAGGTCTACCATATCAATAATCTCAATGTTATACGCGCCAGGTCCATTAAGCCCGTAGCTATACGGATCGCTTAACGGATAATAGCTACCAATATCCAAATAAATTGGCTGAATCCCACCCCCGCTATAACCATAATCTTGACCATTCACTTTATAAAATCGAAGAGCTGTATCTCCAAAACCTGATTGATCATCAACTGATCCGTCGATCTTAAATGACGGACTATCATTATTCGAAAAAACCGTCGGCATTGACGTGCTATTATCGATGGGCATTGTCGTAGTATGACTGTTATTAGTGTAGGCAGTAACAATAGGAGTAGTCGGAGGAGTAACATCTGATATATAAGATAGACTAAAATCATGGATGATTGGACTTTCATATTGTCCACCTTCAAATCCGTCATAAGTAGCTAGCTCTATTTGAATAGCAACCCATTGATAGAATGGTCCGTAATAACTACCAAAGCCGCTCATACAATTATATGGATTACATGCAGGCGCCCAAGGATCGACAGTGGGCTCGAAAGTGTAATAACTGCTAAACCCAACCGAATCCAGACCAGCTTCGGTCGCTGCCTGCTTAAACCGTATTCTTATGCTAGATCCAATGAATCCACTAGGCATGTCATAGCCTAAAGAAAAGGAGTCTATTTTAAAACCGCTAACACTGCCTGTATTCATCTTTAGATCTATAGTGCCATATGAACTTCCAGCACTAAGCATGACGTCACCAGGAGATGAGGCGGTATCGATATTATTACGGACAGTCTGACCCGTAACGTTGGCAGTCGATGGATTGGTTTCAAAATCAGATTGGCTATCCCAAATAATAGAACCCTGCCAATCAGCTTTGGCGGTGTTCATATAGTTAAAACCAATAATGCCAACCGCCATTAAAACAACAAATGCAACTGATGTTGTGATTTTTTTAGAAAGTTTTTGTGATTCCCATCTGAGGCGACGAATATTGCAAACAGACACAACCCGGCCGTTTTTAAATCTGCTTATAATCTGTTTCACCCTATAAAGCATAATTACTATTAATTGTAACATAAAAACAGATTAGGCAACAACCACTATCATCTTAAAAATCAGCTTCAGACGGGATGATACTTTCGGCCCATAAATGCAGCTCAGACAATACAAAAATCTTGTTTTCGTCAGTTGTTCTTTGTAGTATTCTTTGCAACGATTCTGTAAAAATCGGCAATGTCGTCATTAAATGTTCGGCGCGCCATTTTTCCCATATTAAAGTCTCATCTTCAGCCAGGCTATCTGGGAAATTACGGGCCTTATAATGTAACAAAAGTGGAGATAACCTTTCATCAATAAAATTAGGATGAAAATCAGCTAATTCAGTGGCGCTAGAATCTCGAACTTTTTCAACTCGCATCTTATCAACATCTGGCACAAACCCTTCGTAAAGTTGCGCTTCGCAATCAAGTGATTTTTCATATTCCGCCCTATTCTCAAGCGCCGTCCTGACATTTTCAGCAAAATCTGGCGACGATAATAAAATTGCCCGATTTTTTTCAATAGTCGCCTGGTCAAGTTTGATTTTTTCCCAGCCATCCGATTGAGATAAAACTCCCATTGGTGCAACTGCCGGAACTCGCCCATAATTTAATTCTTTGATTGGTATTTTGACAAAATTTTCAGCCTTGCGTTCATCCCAACTGGCATAAATTTTAGCCGTCAAATCTTTAGAATTCATCTTTAAAAATGGCGTCGGGTCACTTCGCAGATCATAAACAATCACATTGCCATTTTTGCCGGTTGTCAGCGGAAAAGTGACCGTTGTTTTATTAAATTCCTTGTCATAGCGACCACTAGTATAAACAAATGGCTGCTTGAAATCTAAATTAACCAACTTTTTTACTTCATTTTTATCACGCATTTTTAACAAATGATCGAATAGCTTTGGCTGCTTGTCGCGAATTAGACGCGCCACATCAATTGTTGCTAAAACATCACTTAGCGCATCATGCGCCTTATAATGCCCGACATCGTTTAATTTTGTGATTAGCTCCAGCCGATTCGAAGCATCACCTTTTTCATCAACCGGCCAATTAATGCCGTCTGGCCGCAGCGCCCTAGTCATACGTACAACATCTAGCAAATCCCAACGCGACCGCCCATCTTTCCAAGTCCATTCGTACGGATCATAAAAATTACGCCAAAATAAATATCGAATAAACTCGTCATCAAAACGAACGTTATTAAAACCAACCACAATCGTATCAGGCGTAAAAATTTCCTTCATTAAAATCTTGGCGAATTCCGCTTCGCTATAGCCATCGGCAATTGTCTGTTGTGGAGTTATGCCCGTAATAATTAAAGCCTCGGGATTAGGTAAAATATCATCAGTTATTTTAACCAACATATTGACAGGCTCACCAATCGGATTTAATTTCAAATCTGTTCGATGGCCTGCAAATTGCATAATCCGATCCTGTCGCGGGTTCAAACCGCTTGTTTCAAGATCATAAAAAAAGAAAGTCTTCATTTACCCCAATTATATCACCAAAACCAAAAAAATCCCTTGCAAGGACGGTGCTTGTAATTCAGCTTTTTATGTTATAACAATTCTTTTATTGTTCTAAGAATGTAAAATCATTTTCGCCAATACGGATAATACTAGCACCTTCTACGCCCTGTCGACGCAGCTCGTGCGCTATACCAAGTTTCTTTAAAATATCGCGCAAGCGATTTACGCCGTCATAATTATCAAATTTAGTCCGGCGCGCAAATCGTTCAATTTTTTGGCCAGAAATAACGAAAATAGCACCACCATCGTCTTCAATTTTTTCGACCTTCCAAGCATCAGCCAATTTATCATCAGGCAGGCTAATGGTTGGCACCTCATCTTCGACAGATTCTTCGGCCTCAAATTGTTTTAGTTCAAACGTCTTATCTTTCAACGCGCGTAAAACTTCTGTCAAACCAATATGAGCGGGGGCCGAAATCGCGAACACCAGCGAGCCTTTGGAGACTTTTTGAAGTTCATCAATCTGCATTTGAATAATGTCATCATCAAGGCCTTCAATTTTTGTCAAAGCCACAATTTCTGGCCGCTTGATTAAATCTTTACTATAATTAGCCAATTCTTGGCGAATCATACTATAAGTTTTTGCAACATCGTCACTATAGGCATCAACAAGATGCAATAAAACAGAAGTTCTTTCGACATGACGCAGAAAAGCCGTGCCCAGACCCTTACCTTCACTAGCGCCCTCAATCAAACCAGGAATGTCGGCAATTAGTAGATTTTGGCCGTCAATTGTTGCAACGCCTAAATTTGGCGATAAAGTCGTAAATGGATAATCAGCGATTTCAGGTTTGGCATTACTGACGACTGAAAGAAAGGTTGATTTACCAGCATTTGGCAAGCCGACCAAGCCAACATCGGCTAGTAATTTTAATTCTAATTCAGCCTCAAAAATATCACCCGGATCACCATTTTCGGCAATCCTTGGAGTTTGACGCACTGACGATTTAAAGCGCGCGTTTCCAGCACCACCTTCACCACCTTTTGCGATTATAACTTCTTGGCCTGGCTGCGTAAGATCAGCAATGATATTTCCATCACGACGAACAATTGTACCAACTGGAACTTTGACTCGCAAAGATGCGCCGCCAGCACCAGTTCGGTCTTGCTTTGATCCATTTTCGCCTGGTTTTGCAGTCAATTCAGGTTTATATCTAAAATCTACTAAAGTATTTAGACCGCTGTCAGCCACAAAGATAACATCGCCACCATCACCACCGTTACCGCCGTCAGGGCCGCCCTTGGCGATATACATCTCGCGCCTAAAAGAAACGGCGCCATTACCACCTTTACCTGCGCTGACGAAAACTTTGGCGATATCAACAAACATATATAATTACATTATAGCATATTTTTGTCAAAAAAGATAGTTTAACAGATATAAATTACTAATGAATATACATATAGTAACCGACACTACCTACTGGAATTATACGGCCAGAAACAACATTATAGCCCCCGCCAGGAACAGATGCATTCATTTCACTGATACTGACATCTCCGTTTGGCAATATCTTTTCAACAATACCAACATGCCCATACCAACCACCGCCATTTTGGATAACCGCACCAACACTTGGAGCACTATCGACCTGCAACCCTTCAGCTCCGGCTAGCCAAGCCCAAGAACTAGCATTACCCCAACTAGCCGAGACCCTTAGCCCAAGTTCTACGCGACGGTCATATGCGTACCTAGTACAGTTACCGTAAGAATATGTATTACCAGCGTATCCAGGGGTTCCATAGCCAATATTCCAAGTGTTGCCGCCAAAGCCGGTACCAGTACCAGCATAATAAAAAGTCTGCACAACTGGCGCTACATAGCCCGGTTTTTCAGTATCTGGCAAGATGCCATTAGGCAAGATTATCTCGTTACCGACGACAAGGCCACTAATATCAAGGTCGTTATAGACTATCAAACGAGTTTTATCAACTTTGTATTTTTCAGCCAATGAATCGACTGTATCACCAGATTTTACTACATAGGCCGTACCGTCAATTGGCAAAATACGCAGCTCTTTACCAGCTGATAAATTGTCATAAACTAAATCATTAGCTCACTTTATGGTGTCTTTTGATATTTTGAAATTAGCCGAAATTGAGTCAATCGTGTCACCATCTTTTACTGTATAAGTTGTAATTGATCGGTTAGCAACAACCAAACCAACAATTTGTGGCTTAACAGAAGCCGCATTATTAACCTGGCTATTGAATTGAAATTGGGTTTGAGTTGAAATAGCAAGGTTCGATATATTGGGCGCAATCGGCAGATTAGCGGAGCTAGCAACAACCGCAGCAACATTAGTCGCTACGACATCATCAACAGATACCATATTATTGACACTATTTGAGTTATTTAGCTTACTAGAAACAGTTTTAATAGGTTTCTGATAACCCAAAAAAATAATTGCAACGACAAAAACAAAGACGCCCACATAAATAGCTATTAATGAAGGCTTTATTTTAAAGCGTAGTTTATGCCTGGTTGTTTTTACAGGCTGCGATTGCCGCCTTAAGGCATCCAATCTTTTTGCAAAACCCGATATTTGATTACGAATTATTATTCTCCTGCCATTTGTATTTAGTATATGAATTACAAATGTGCTAGCTATAACTATAACAATTATTCACGACAGCGTCAAAGATAAGTAATCATCACTCTAGGCAATTTTCTTTGCAATAATTTACAATATTTGACTGATGTTCGGCATCGGTATGAGCAAAGTATATTTTTCCAGCACTATCGCTAACAAAATACAAATAATCACCCAGTGCTGGATCGGCAACCGCCCTTAAAGCCGATAAACCAGGATTTGATATCGGGCCCGGTGGCAAGCCAGCATTAATACGAGTATTATATGGCGAATTAAGGCTCGGGCTGGCCTTTAAGCCTGCCTTGGCGGCCGCGTACTGATAAGTAACATCTGACCCCAAAACCATACCTTGCGCCAATCTAGAATAAAATACCTGAGCGATTTGTCGTTGGTCGTCTGGATTACTAGATTCACTTTGGACAATTGAGGCTAAAGTTATGCCTTCGTATAAATTTAGTCCATGGGATGCAAACTTATTAACTAAATCTTCGGATTCAACCACACTATAGAATTCATCAAAAACCGTCTGCAAAATATCCTCAACCGTAGCGCCAGTATTAAACCTGTAAGTTTCGCCATAAACATAACCCTCTAAATTAGAGTCACCTGGTTTGCCATCAAATAGTTGGCCAATATTGGAAATATTAAAGGCCGAAGTTATCTCTGAAGTTGAATAACCAGCGTTTTGTAAAACAGTCGTCACATCTTGCTTTTTTAATAACGACTTGTTTGACGTATCAGTTAATGTAGATCCAGGATAAAAAGTGACACTAAATTGATCAACATTACCCATGACAAGATGGTCAACAACCTGTTGCATAGATTGAGCTGGCGACAAACGATAAGTGCCGGCCTGTAACAAACTATTTTTACTAGTAATTCGAGTGTAAATATCAAAAACTAAAGCACTACGAATTATTGATTGTTTTTCTAGCTCTTGACCAATATCCGAAGAGTCACTACCAGCCGAAATTACTACTTTTTTTAACTGTCCAGGGTCACTACTGACCGGACTTAATTGAGCGTTATACCAAAAGATTAGCCCAACAACTAAAAGAAATAAGCCCCCTCCAGCAAAAATACAAAACTTAATTATGACTTTTTTTGGAGAAACCTTATTATGCCTTAGGCCACTTTTTTGACCGTTTATTGGTTGTGGTTTAAACTTGCCATACCAATTAAGCACAATTTGCCTCGATGTAATCCTGTAAAATGATTGCCGCTGCTTGGGCGTCAATATCAGATTTTTTATAAGGTTTTTTAAATGAAATCAATCTTTGCTCGGCCATAACACTAGTCAATGATTCATCTTGAAAGACAACTTTTATTTCAATCTCATCTGACAACCTATCGACAAAATCTTCGACAAACTTAGTCTGAGCCGTAGCAGCACCCGATTGATTGCGCGGATAGCCAACAACTAAAATATCGGCATACTCATCATCGATTATTCTTTTTATGACTGATATTTCATTGCCGTTGACTTCAATTGTTTCAAGCGGCACGGCAATCCTAATCATGTTATCACCAGCCGCTACGCCAATACGCTTTTCGCCAACATCTAAACAGATTATAGATAATTTTTTAGGCATTTTGAGAGATAAAGTTGACTTCAATTTTATTAATATCATTAGGCACCGTATTAATCCAGAAATAAGGGAATTTTATATCAACCTTACTGACGCCTTGAATAGCATCTATCTCAGACTGAACATCACCATATTTTTTACCCTTTGATTGATTCTTGATTAATTCAGAATCAATATTTGGGCCAATTTTACCAACTGTTGTAACATTTACAGTCGTAGCTTGGTCGGTCTTTAAATAGCCTGAGATTTTAATAACATCAATGCCGTTATCATAAATTTTTTGGTTAGCAGCAACTTGTTTTTCTAATACCGCCTTTAGATAAAGTTCCATCTCGGACTTAGAAATTGCCAAGATAGTAAAAGTCGTTGCAGATGTCAATGTAGCTTTGCCATTTACCTCGGCGTCAACTAATGGTTTCGATACACCAGCTGCACGATCAATATTAAAACTATCGGCTATGACAATCTCACCGTTTGTAAATTGGCTAGTTAGTTGTTTCTTAACATCGTCACTTGAAATATCAACCAACGCCTGCGCTGCTTTTTGTATATCAGTTGCTGTCACAACAGTTGCGATTTTAGTTGTGCCACCATTCAACCCTGTTTGGGATGACGCCGTCATTAAGCCACTATAACCGGCAACTGAAAATTGCGAACCCGCAGCTGTATCATAATCACTACCAGAGTTAACCGCAACAACTTCTACTGCCGGAGACGAGCCAGCTATTGAACAACCACCTCCCGAAAACGACCCAGCACCAACTTCAACTTGCTCTTGAGTTACATAGTTTTTACCGTTCAATGTTAATATTTTACCAGCCACAATAGTTTCTTTTGATGACGTGTCACAATTACTGAACGTTACATTACCCTTGGATTTCTCACCTAAATCTTTCTGGCCCGTAGCGTCAAACTGAACATTAATGTCCTTTTTAATCTGTTTTGAAACTGTCTGAATTGTACCTTTTGACACATCGGTCGCATCGACAGTGCCTAATTTTAAAGTAGCGCTAAAAGGCGCTGGTGATGTATTAGTTGTGATGATAATCGTAGCCGCTGGCGCATAAATATTGGCCCAAACCAGAAAAGCCGCCAAAGCAATAACAATTATTCCACCGATAAAAATCTTTTTACGAAAGCTTGAAAAATCTGGAACTTTTACCTTTGGCAATTTATTTTTAGAACTGTCCTTTAAAACCTTTTCGACATCACCATCAATATCCATTGATTTTATATCTTCTGTTAAATCAACTCCGTTGTCGTCTTTGGATGAATCTTCAACTTTAGCTAAGTCGCCAACCGACATTTGCGATCCATCAATTATATCCTCACTCTCGTCAGGTTCGATTTCATCAATTTCAATAATTTCAGGCTTACTTTGTAAATTTTTTGCAACAGGAATCATTGACGCAGCCGATAATGCGATCAAAGCTTTGTTTGTAGTCACCAGTACTAGATGTTTATTAGCATTAGTTGCGGCCCTGGATAACAATCGTAAGTTAACAGCACTTTGCAAGACGCCAACTCTTTTCGGCGGGACAAGCGCAACAATCTTATCCTTACTAGCCTTAATCTTACCTATAATAGCCGTGATATCGTCTTCAACGTCTATGTAAATTATGTCTTTATGCATATCTATATCCTAAGAATCCGATCAAGTTTTTCTTTTATTGTATCGCTGCTGCTGCCTATAATTGTATCATAGCCAACCCGCAGTAAACCCATAGCAGTAATGAAAGTATGATCGTTAACATCGCCAGTCGCATCAGTTATTCCAACCACATCAGACGGTTTTATGTAATGAATTGTCGGCTTTTTTGTAAATGGTAAATCTTTGTGCCAGTTTGGCTGTTGTAAAATTTCAACTAATTTTGACAAACTAGCACCACCACCGCACAACAAGATACGATTAGGTAAATGATCGGCCGCATCAAACTCGCCTAAAGCTAATTCAACACCAGCTATCCAAACCTCTAGGGTTTTATCGATAGCCAGATTGGCACTTTTCACCATATCATCAGTATTTTCATCATTAATATTAATCTTTAATTTTTCGGCATCTTCGTAAGATAAATCTAGCTCAGAGGCAATCGTACGAGTAAAACTTCGGCCGCCAATGCCAAACATTTTTGTACCTTCGACACCACCGTCGTTTACAACTGCAATATCAGTCGTACCACCGCCAACATCAGCTAAAATTGCTGTGAAATTGCTATTAGCATCAGTGCCTAAAACACTTCGACTAACAGCAAACGGTTCAGCTGCGACTGCCAACAATTCTAAAGATAACTCCTCTGCAACTCGCTCTAACGCCCCAATATGAACCATTGGTGCAAATGCAGTATATATCTGAACCGCCACATCATGACCTTGAAAACCAATTGGGTTATTAACTTTATAACCATCAATGTGAATACTGACTAGTGCGCTATTTACTAGTTTAATTTCAACATCTTCGTTGCCAGTTTCAAGTGCAATTTGCTTTTGGGCTTTACGTCCGGCGCGCTCTTGGACTTTTTCAATTATAAATTCCATTTCAGCATTATTTAGTGGTCTATCGGGCTGCGGACGACGATAACGAATCGTATCAGTTACACCCTTGACTAATTCGCCAGCAATACCAATCACAACTTTTTTAGCCTGCAAACCGGCTTGCTTTTCAGCTGCCGACAAGGCCTTCTCGCAATTACGAACCACGCCCGAGATATCAGCAATCGCCCCAGCATACATATCACTGATTTCTTGATGAGAACGACCAACGCCAATAATCTCCATCTTGTCGCCATCCATTTTAGCAATCAAAGCCTTAACAAATTCAGTGCCAATATCCAGCGCTACAATGTAATCACCGTCTTTATTTTTGTTTCGATTTAAAAAGTTTTCAAATACCATAGTTAAGATTATTATATACCAATATCGTTTATGATTATAGAAGAATATAATGATCTAGCAAATATACAATATTTGGTTAGCTATAGATTAAGAATCGATCAACAGAATGACAAATTCATCTTCACTATCAAATTTAGAAGAATCGATTTTATTAGATAGTTGAAAATATTGCTTATCATTCCAGCTAAGCGTTTCAGCGGCTATTATATTATAGCTTGACCCAAGTAACCCGCCAGTAGTAAATACTATCTTATATTTACTACTATTGCCGGTAGGTACCACGCCAGGAACCAGATTGCCATTAAAATCCATAAAATCATCACTGTAATAAAATAAACTATATGCTATACCAGACCCAACTACCAATTTAGATTTAGAATAATTACTGGCATAATAAGATATGTTACTAGCTGAATTATTTTCTATTAGGCTATAGGCTGAGCCGTCTGGGGATGAAAAATACTTTAAAGTATTAGAACCGCTGACCTTAAGACATGTGTTAGAATCGGATGTACAATTATTGGCCTCTAGCTTTGGGTATACTCCTTTTTCGACCTTATAAAGTTCTAATTCCTTGGAATTATTATCCAAATCAGAAAGAAGCACAGTTTCGTTAGCTTTTTTAGTTATGCCATTATAGGAAACGATAGATATTGCAGCGAGAATACTTATGACGACCACAACAACTAGCAGCTCTACTATCGTAAAAGCTTGCGAAAAACCAATAGTTTTCTTAGGATTAAACATACCATAAGTATAAGCAGAATGAGGCGTAAAAACAATTAAAACAGTCTATTCTGCCAAAATAGCTTTAATTCTACGCACGCCCGCACTGGATGACTCTTCTTTAACAATTTTAAACTTGCCTAGTTCGCCAGTATGACTAATATGTGGGCCACCACAAATTTCTAGGCTAAAAATATTATCGTCTTTATCGGCAATTTTATAAACCTTTACTTTGTCGCCATATTTATTTCCAAATTCGCCATATGCGCCCATTGCCCTGGCTTCGGCTAGTGGATATTCGGCAAAGCTAACAACTAAATCTTTTTCAATTTGCTCGTTTACAATATCTTCAATTTGTTGCAATTTTTCCGGTGCAACTTTTTCAGGATAACTAAAGTCAAAGCGCAGGCGCTCTTCGTTAATATTACAACCTCGTTGCGCAACAGTATCGCCCAAAACTAATCGTAAGGCCTGGCCCATCAAATGCGCAGTTGTGTGGTATTTAATGTGCATATCCGATTGCCCCTCCAGCCCACCTTTAAATACGCCTTTTGTGGCAGTTTGGCTACGCTGTCGTTGCTCGGCCATTTTAACATCAAATTCATCACGCCAGTTTTTAGATAAATTAATGTTTTGTTTTTGAGCTTCCTCAACAGATAATTCAACTGGAAAACCAAATGTATCATATAGCGTGAATAATTCGGCACCAGTCAAACCGTTTGTCACAAGCCTAGAAAATTCACGGAGGCCTTTATTTAAAGTTTGCCTGAAGATTCTTTCTTCTTTAACTAAAACTTCAATAATCTCATCTCGTTTTTCAGCAACTTCATGATAATCATCATTAAAAATATCGGCAATCACAGGCACTATCTCTGCTAGTAAATTCTGCTCGACGCCAAGATCAAAAGCCTTGCGAATCGCACGGCGAATAAAGCGACGCATAACATAACCTTGCTCTTTATTGCTTGGGCATACACCATCAACCGCCAAAAATACCGCACCACGCAAATGATCGGCAATAATTTGCATACCTGCCTTGTTATTCTCATAATTTTTACCACTAATTATTTGCAACTTCTCGATTATTGGCCATAAAACACTTACTTTGAAAATATCAGGACTATTAATTGCAGCTGAGGCGATTCTCTCTAATCCTCCGCCAAAATCAACATTTTTGCTAGCTAGTGGTTCAAAGCTACCATCATCCAAACGTTTGTATTGCATAAAAACTTGATTGCCAATTTCTACAAAACGACCACTGTCGCTAGCTGGATGAGCCAAACCAAAACCTTCGACATGGTTTTCATCACCAAAGTCATAAAACACTTCACTATCAGGGCCACAAGGATCGCCAATTGGGGTAGTTCCAATGCCGCCGGCTCGTGACCACCAATTTTGCTTATCATCATAAAAGAAAATTCGCTCACCTGGATTTATGCCGCGCTTATTCCCATTTTCTTGGCTGCCAATCTCGACAATCTTTGCCTCAATTCCTTTTGACGCAAAAACCTTTTGCCAGATATCGGCCGTTTCATTATCACGCGGGATGCCATTTTTTTCGTCACCAATAAATGCCGTAACATAAATTCTGGCTGGATCAAGCCCGGCAACATCAGTTAAAAATTCAAAAAACCACTCAATTTGTTGCTTTTTAAAGTAATCACCTAGGCTCCAGTTGCCCAGCATTTCGAAAAAAGTCGTATGGCGATTATCGCCAACATCGTCAACATCCTGCGCCCTAAAACAAGTCTGACTATCAGTTAAACGAACACCTTCAGGATGAGATTGTCCTAATAAATAAGGCAATAACGGCTGCATACCGCTACCAGTGAATAAAGTTGTCGGGTCATTTTGTGGCACCAAACTGGCACGCTTAATAATTTTATGCCCTCGATCGGCAAAAAACTTCAAATATTCGTTACGAATTTGTTGTGCATTCATATCTGTTGATTATAGCAAACAAAAAATATTTTTGCTAAAAAAGAAGCCCTGCAGAACATGCAGGGCTTAAAGTTTGAAAAAACGCGGTGATTTAGAATCTCTCTTCTTTTAATTTTTCAGCTAGCCTAAGAGCTTCAATAAAGTCGGACGAATTGTTTATTTTCTCCTCAATCTCGCTGATAGATAACTTAGTCTCATTAAACCTGTCGGACATTGATATAATTTTTCTAATACTTATTTTTTCCATATCAATCATCTTAATAAGGCTATTCAATAATCTGACGAGCCTACGTTCATACTTAATCAATCCTCTTTTAGACCCAGTAAGTTTAATGACCGTCTCAACGTCACACTGCTTGTTCTTGTTGATATATTTGTTTAGATATTTTACATGCCGAAGCATAACTCTGACATTGTAAATAATCACAAAAATATCATCATTAAAAAACAAAGCCGTATCGCTCATAACACTTGTCACATCCTTTATTAGAATGATTCGATAACCAAATATCCAGTATATTTTTGGGCAATCAGTTCCGAACAGCCTTTTTCTTCAGCTAATTTATGGAATTGGTGCAATAGTACAAAAAAATCAATAAATACCCTACAAAACGCGCAATCACTTCTTGCTTCTGACAGACGTTGCCGTATTATATAGATTTCCGTTCTCATGTCTGCACAATTAGTACCGAGTTCTTCTTGTAAAACCTGAAGATTATCTTCGATAATATCCAGATTTTTAAACAATATTGCTTTGTTGTTTTTTAATGCTGGGCTTGTAGCCACAACACTCACCGCCTTTTTAATAAACTAAATGACAAATTGCTCGTCACTTGTATCTTGAACAATACCACAAAACTATAATAAAGTCAATACCTGGTT
>CAYVRA010000015.1:0-14209 GCA_964452965.1 uncultured Saccharimonas sp. (SeqCode)
CGTCACTTGTATCTTGAACAATACCACAAAACTATAATAAAGTCAATACCTGGTTAAAAAACCACACCGCCACCAATACAAATCTGATCATCATAAATCACGATTGATTGACCTGGGGTTATAACTCGCTGAGGTTCAGTAAGTTTTAATTTAACATCATTGCCCAAGAATGTCAGTTGTGCATTTATGAGCGGCGCCCGATGGCGCAAACGCACCTGATAATTCCCAACCTCTGGCTTGTCATTTATCCAATGCACTTCGGCCAAATCAACCTCATCCAACCATAAAGAATCATGATTTAGATCGCTAGCCACATAAACTTCGTTTTTTGACATATCTTTGCCAACAACATAATACGGCAATCCACCGCCAACATCCAAGCCATGCCGCTGACCTAACGTGTAAAAAATTGCACCATCATGTTTGCCTAAAACCTTGCCAGTTTTTTTATCGATAATATCACCAGATTTTAAATCAATATATCCGCTTAAAAATTCCCGAATGCCAACCTGACCAACAAAACAAATCCCTTGCGAATCTTTTTTAGTAGCTGTAACTAAATTACGACTTTCGGCCATCTTGCGAACTTGAGGTTTAGTAAATTCGCCAATTGGAAATAATGTTTTAGCCAGCGCCTTACCAGTGACACGATAAAGAAAATAAGTTTGATCCTTATTATCATCAACCGCCCGCAATAACAAACCATCTTTTGTCCTAGCATAATGCCCAGTCGCAATCATATCGGCACCATCAGCCAACGCAGCATCTAAAAATAATTTAAATTTAACCTCTTGGTTGCACATAATATCTGGGTTTGGCGTTCGACCAAGTTTATATTCATCAATCATATAATCAACAACTTTTTGCTTGTATTCTTTTTCAAAATCAAAAACCTTAAAATCAATCCCCAACCTGACCGCAACTCGTTTTGCATCTGCTAAATCATCAGCCCACGGACATTTCATGCCAGGCAAATCTTGCGACCAATTTTTCATATAAACACCGGTCACATTATAGCCTTGCTCGACCAATAACGAAGCCGCCAGCGAAGAATCAACACCACCGCTCATACCGACATAAACTTTAGTTTTTACCATTATTGAATCATGCCTGTTGCATAAAATACGCCAATTTTTACAATTTCCGACACTGCTAAATACCAACCGCCAGGTGTCAACCACCACCAAACCGACCAATCTTTATCATTTTCATCTGGATGATTGATTATTTGCACGCCAGTAGTGCGCTTGCTAAATTCTAGACCCGACCTACGTTGATGATAACCAGAAGTCACTAAAATCACCTTTTTAAAGCCAAGCTTAGTAAAAATAGTTTGCGAATTTTGAGCATTCTCTTGAGTATTTTTAGCATATTCATCAATCTGAATCGCTGATTCAAAAACGCCAGCATTTATAGCAATACTCTTCATCGCAGCGGCATTACTTTGGCTATTTTGGTCCTGAGCCGCACCAGAAAAAACTAGATTTTTTGCCCAACCATTTTTATATAAATCAATCGCTGTCTGAGTCCGCGCATTTGTGTCGCCACCACTAATTGCAACGATCGCATCAACCGCCTCACAGCCCACAACTAAACTTGGCGCCTTATCGCATTTTGTCAAATCATCTGACTGTAAATAAAAACTAAGCCCAAAAATGAAAGCTATAAAAATAATCACCGTTACAATTAAATGCCTAATCATTTTTTCAACCTTTCGTACTCTTTTTTAAGTTCAGAAATTATAATCTTACAAGCCTGACGAGTATTCTTTTCATTAGATAGACGACCCAGCGTAATCCTAATACTGCCATTTGCAATTTCATCGCTAGCGCCAATTGCCTCTAAAACATGCGACTTTGTACCCTTATTAGCAGCACAAGCACTACCGGTAGCGACCAATATTCCACGATCTTCTAAAATAAATAGTAATCTTTCGCCGTCGATTCCGGGGAAAGAAATATGTAAATGTCCGGCCAAGCGATTCTTTTGACTACCAGAAATTAAGGCTTCGGGAAAAACTTTAGTTAAACTGTTTTGCATATAATCACGCAAGGTCGCCAGACGTTTTTGCTCAAAACTTTGATGATCAACCGCTAGCTCTAAAGCCTTAGCAAAGCCAATGACACCAGCCACATTTTCGGTGCCGCTACGCAGTCCTCGCTCTTGACCGCCACCAATAATTTGCGGATTTAATTTTACAAAACTAGCCGCCCACAATAACCCAACTTGCTTTGGGCCATAGATCTTACCAGAATTTAACGTTAATAAATCAGCGCCTAATCTAGCAACATTAACATTTAACTGACCGACGCCCTGCGACGCATCAACATGTAAATAAATTGGCATTTTATTATCATTTTTTAACCTATCCATTCGCTCTTTTTTAACAATTTCGGCAATATCGCGAACTGGCTGAATCGTCCCTAGCTCGTTATTAGCCAAAGCGACACTTATTAATTGAGTTTTTGGTGTAATTGCCGCAGCAATTACTTCAACTTGAATAATACCTCGACTATCAACCGGCACAATTGTGTGTGGACATCCTTTTGCACAATTTAAAACTGCGTGATGCTCGATATTCGAAGTAATAACATGGCCTACGACACTATTAAATACCAAATTAATCGACTCAGTCGCACCAGCCGTAATTATAATTTCATCTTGCTTGCCACCAATCAGATTAGCTAAAGTTTTTTTAGCCTCATCGTAATCACGCCGAACCTGTACGGCTGGAAAATATGGGCTAGATGGATTATAAAAAAGCCCGCTAAAATACGGCAACATTACATCAAAAACTCGCCTATCGACAGGCGTGGAGGCAGCATGGTCTAAATAAATAAAATGTTTAATCACCTACTTATTATAGCAATTAAGCAGCTATTTTATCGTTTTGTTTGACGTGACTTTTATAGATTTGGCCCATCACGCGTTGATGGTAAATTTTTGTGGCACTAATAAAATTTTCTAAATCTTGGCCAATAACCAATTCACACTTTAGACCGTCTTTAGTGTCAATCTTCCATATACCGTCAGGTCGAACTTCATAGTGCAAAGTAATCGAATGCTTTTTACCGTCAGAATCAGTTTTTTCCTGATAGAAAAACCAGCTTTTGCGATTGTCATTAAAGAAAATTCTGGCTTCATTTAGATTAATCGGCCCAAAAATATCAGCACCAATTTTGCCTTCTTCGTTTTTCAGTTCTCGATCAGTTAGAATTCGATCATATTTTGGCGATAATTCTCGGTTAAATAAAACCCGAATAATTGGCTCTGTCGCCCTGGTTTTTAAATAGGAATGGTTGACCCTAGCAAAGTCTAAATGATTAAGACGAGCAATCGCCAAATCTTCTGCAATAGCATACAAATCAGTTGATATTTTAAAATCCCCTGGCGACACAACCTTGTCAACAGCTAATTCACCATAAAGATTATAGACATCTCCCAAAGCCGAGGCAATTCGGTTTGGAGTATATCTATTTTCTTTAGCAACCTCATTATTTTTAACAACCTCAATCGACGTATCTCGTTCGATATACAATGAATGTTCACCAGATGGTATTTGATATTCACTTTGTGACATAAAATATTTATAAAACCCAATAAGCGCTAGGTTTAACTTTTTTAATCAATTATCTAAAGATTAAATAATTCACGAGCATTTTCAGTCGTAATGGCGGATATTTCATCCAAACCAAGATTATGAATTTCCCCGTGATATTCAGCAACGTTCCTCACATATGCTGGCTCATTTACCACCTTACCACGAAATGGCGCTGGAGTCAAGAATGGGGCATCGGTTTCTAGCAACATCTTATTAACCGGAACAGATAGAAACATGGCCTTTTGGGCTTTATCTTTTGTAAATGTGCTGTAACCATTAATGCCAATATATAGCCCCCTACCCAACCCTTTTTGTAGGTTTTCGGCCGAATCGGTAAAACTATGTAAAACGCCGCGAATCCGATGACCGGCGGATATAAACTTATCAAAAATTGGCCAAAAATCACTAAAAGCCTCACGAACATGAAAAATAATTGGTAAATTGTACTTTAATGCCAATTGAATTTGTTGTCGCAAAAGATTAACCTGGTCGGCTCTCGGGCTTTGACTATGATGATAATCCAACCCAACTTCACCAATTGCCACAATTGAAGTTAAATTTTGCTTAATCAAGTCCTCAAGCCTACCTAGGCCAGAACTAGCATAATGCGGGTGAATACCAACAGCCGCATAGACATCTTGGTGTTTTTTAGCAAATTCAATTGCTAGACCCGAAGTTGTCTCATCGGTGCCTACACAAATCATTTTTACAACGCCATTATCGCGAGCACGATTAATAACTTCTTTGGCATCCAAGCCATAATCCGTCCAATGAATATGGCAATGCGTATCAATTAACACGGTCTAAGCCTTTGGCGCACGAGGATCGGCGGTATGAAGATAGATTTTAGGAAATATAACCGTCTCGGGCAGGATAACTACGCCACTGCCGAAAATATTTTTAATTTTTTCGGCAGTATCAGGCAAAAACGGAACCAAAAGTTCACTAATTTGCAACAATGCCCCGGTTGAATAGGCCAAAACTTCAGATAAATGCAAGACCGATTCGGCGTCGGTGCTAACATTTTTGGCAATTTCCCAAGGTTTAACATTTTCAATATATTGATTAGCATTTCGGACCATTGACCAAACTTCTTCCATTGCCTTGTTAAATTCTAAATTATTCATAGCATCGACATAGGCGCCTGTATCATGATCAACATCAGGTATTTGGCCAATTACGCCAGATTGATAGCGCTTCACCATGCCAGCAACTCGCTGAACCAAATTGCCTAAGTCATTAGCCAGTTCGGTATTATAGGCGGTTTCAAACTTTTCCCAAGTAAAGTCACCGTCACTAAGTGTTGGGATATGTTTTGAAAAGAAGTAACGAACCGCATCAGCACCATATTGGTCAATCATCTCAATTGGGTTAACGCCGTTGCCTAGAGATTTTGATTGTTTAGCGCCATCAATATTTACAAAACCATGAACTAACATTCTTTTTGGCAATTGCAAGCCAAGACCTAACAATATAACCGGCCAAATTCCAAGATGAAAACGCAATATGTCCTTGCCTAAAACTTGCAAATCAGCTGGCCAATAATCTTTCCAGGTTGGATCATCCGGATAGCCTAAAACTGTTATGTAATTAGATAGCGCATCCATCCAAACGTACATAACCTGCTCAGGATCATCAGGCACCGACACGCCCCAGCCGAGGCTCTTTTTAGGTCGAGAAATACTAACATCTTGCAACCCACCCTTAATCATTTCTAAAAACTCTTTTTTACGGAATTCTGGCACAACTTCCATGGCATTACTTTCCAAAGCCTGCTTAATTTGATCAGTAAACACACTGGCTCTTAGATAATAATTCTCTTCGCTAAGTTTTTGATATGGTTGATTATGGTCTGGACAGACGCCATTATTATCAGTTGCTTCTTTGTCAGTTACAAAACATTCACAACCAACACAATACCAGCCTTCGTATTTGCCTTTGTAGATATATGGCTTTAATTGCTGCCAGATATACTGAACTGATTTTATGTGTCTTTCATCTGTTGTACGAATAAAATCAGTATAACCAACACTGAGTTTTTTAATCAAAGTTTCAAAATCTAAATAAATTTTATCGACATAAGCTTTTGGATCTAGACCTGCTTCAGCGGCTTTGGCGGCAATTTTGCTGCCATGCTCGTCGGTACCAACCTGAAACCTAACCTCGTGACCATTTTGTTTTTGATACCGTGCCCAAATATCTGCCAATAAGTAATCCATAGCGTGACCTACATGGGGCGAGCCATTGACATATGGTATTGCGGTTGCGATGTATAATTTCTTTTCCATTAACTACTATTGTAACAGATTGATTATTGAAAATTAAAAATGCCCGCTCAAAGAGCTGGCATTTTTGCTTACTCTTTTTTTGCAGGCATTAACCTTAAATTGTTATTCCCCCCATAAGATCATATCTTGTGATCTTCCAAATTTTTGGATGATCGCTATTGTCCTTGAGCCAATTGACGAGTTCACCAACCAGCCCATCGTCTAACTTCGCCTTTCGAAGAAAGTTTTCTTTGCAAGTATCATCTGTTGGTATTAAAAATCCATACGAACCAGATTCAACAAAAAAATCTTTTCTTCCAAAATATGCACCAACCGAGATCGAACGATAACCCGTTACGGTAATCTCATCATCTAAGACTTCAACGCCCAATTCGTAAGATGATTCTAATTCACCATTGTCCGGAGCCAACGTTACTTCAAATAACATTATTTTTCACCTCCCTAAAAATAAAAATGCTCGTCATAAGACGAACCCTCGCAATTTCAAATATATTATACAACTTTAAAAGTATTTTGTATATATGAAACAGTCAGCCTCGTCCAATCATCCAGATTAAGCGCTTCGGCGCGCATATCTGGGTTGATATCAGCTTTACCTAAAATAGATTCGGCTTCTGACTTAGATATTTTAAGACCGCCAGACAAACTGCTGCGGAGTTTTTTGCGCTTGGCCGAAAAACCAGCTTTTACGACTCTAAAAAAATCGGCTTCGTTAATACTAGCGAAAAACGAGTCTTGACGAGTTTGCAATATCACAACCTGGCTATCAACCTTGGGCGGCGGTGTAAATAAACTAGCTGGCACCATATCCCCTAAGCGAACATCTGCAAAAACCTGCGCACTAACCGCTAAAATACTCATTTGGCCCGGCTTAGAAGCTAGACGTTCAGCTACCTCTTTTTGAACCAACAAAACAGTAATTGATGGCTTATTTTCAGCCGTCATCAACATTTGCACAATTTTACTGGTGATATAGTATGGGACATTCGCCACAACTTTATATCCAGACGGCAAATCATTAAGATTAAAATCTAGGATATCTGCATTAATTACTGCCAAATTTTTGCCAGGAAATTGGCCGGGTAATTTACGAGCCAATTCACCGTCATATTCAACCGCAACGACTTTACCGGCCTGACGTAATAATTCACTAGTTAAAGTACCTAATCCTGGGCCAATTTCTAAAACAATATCATTCTTATTTAAATCAGCGCAGTCGGCAATATGAGCCAAAACATCACGATCGCGTAACCAGTGTTGGCCTAGTGATTTATTAGGGAGCTTTACCACCAGCCAACCCTAACTTTAAAATCATAAGCCGACTTCCAGGTAGAATAGCGTGACAACGCATATTGGGCACACCATTTCATTTGAGTCACAGGGTTTGTTCGCCAATCAGATCCAGCCGAAGCCATCTTATTTCCTGGTGTTGACTGACACAGGCCATAGCCAACCTGATCAGACCCTTCTGCACCAGGAAATTTCTCTTGATATGCAGCTGGGCAGCCTGATTGGCCTTGCCATCTAGTAGGACACCAAAGCCCATTTTCATTATCAATAATATAAGCTGCGTAGCCTTGATCACCTTCACTAACTCCAGCAGAATCCATTATTGAAACTCTTTCTGCGGAATAACCTTTTGACAATGCAAGCTTAGAGCCAATAACTTCAATTTGTTTTTTAGGCTGTTTAGTAATAATACTAGCAATTTCGCTGCGACCAACTTCAAGACCATCCTGAATTGTAATTTCATAAGACACGCTACGGCTGCCAGGCTCGCCAGCAATCCTAATTAAACTATAGCCGATCGGCTGATCGACATCTTCAATTTTGTCTGTATCAAAATTAATCACCTCATCTACGTTAACAATGTCCTTGCCTTCTCGCCAAACTCGGATTGCCAGACCCTCATTTATAGGCGTATTAATTTCAGGCGTAACCTTATCGCTGGCTGTTAGCTTTATACCCTTTTCAATAAGCATTTCGCCGACAGTTTTGCTAAATGTTCTGGCAGTCATAACTTTGCCGTAAAGAGTGAACATAAATGGCGTTGCCCGATTAATAGTTAGTTTTAAACCAGCACCATCGGCCAATATATCGTCGCTTAAACCTAAAGCCGACCTGTCTTCATCAAATAATTTTATACCAGCTTCGGCTGCAATCTGCTCTGGAGTTTGATAGGCAGTAACGATTTTTGTTCGAATATTGCCATCGATAATAATTACCGGCCTAGCACGATAAATATTAATTTGGTAATCTGATGCGACCATTTTTTGGCTCAATGATGGCTCGACTACGTCTTTTTCGTCAATAGATATTCCAGATTCTCTTAAGGCATCGCCAATTGTCGCCGCCTGACTCACCATCCTCTTTTCATATCCACGATCATAAATCGTCAATATTCGACCATCACCTTGAGTTTTAACACTTCCGGCATGAGTTACATTAGATACAATAAAGAAAGCCGATAACATAACCAGCAACAAAACAGCACTCAAGGCGCCAAAAGATATGACTGATTTATTAAATAATTTATCCATTAGTTTTGTAATCTCGCATCTTAACCCCACAAGAGATTAATTTAATTATAGCAAATATAATCACAATTGGTTTTTATATAATCTCAGCCAATTAGATCTTTTCTAACCTAGCATATTCGGCATTTAATTTCTTAGTCTGGCCATTATCAAATTCAATCGTCAAAGCCAAACCATCAACATCGATGATTTTGCCAGTCCCAAAAGACGCTGAACGAACTGATTCACCGACATTAAAGGGTTCATCACTAAAAAATTCTTGATCGCGTGTTGCAGAAGTTAACGATGGTGAAGTGACGGTTGCCTGATCGCCAATCTCGGCAAGAAATCGCGAAACTTGGTTATATGATCGCTGACCAAATTGCATGCGGCTTTGAGTATAAGTCATATGCAGTTCTTCGCGAGCCCTAGTCATACCGACATACATTAATCGCCTCTCCTCTTCCAGTTCAGAAATACCCGCTTCATAAACCCTAGCATGTGGTAGAATGCCTTCTTCAAGACCGACGATAAATACAACGGGAAACTCTAGACCCTTTGCAGCGTGCAAGGTCATTAGCGTAACTTTTTGTTCACTACTACCAGTGTCGGCGCTAGACATTAACGCAACTTCTTCTAAAAAGTCGGGAAGTGAAGCAAAATTCTGAGCATCAGACAATAATGATCCGATATTAGCCTCTCGATCCTCGGCCTGGGGCGTACCGTCGGCAATATATTCACGATAACCCGTCAACGACAGCAACTCTTCGATTAATCCAGTCGGGCTGGCTGTATCTAGCATCGAACTAACCAACTTTAA
Source organism: uncultured Saccharimonas sp. (SeqCode) (assembly GCA_964452965.1). GTDB lineage: Bacteria > Patescibacteriota > Saccharimonadia > Saccharimonadales > Saccharimonadaceae > UBA1547. The sequence continues at coordinate 9,226 of CAYVRA010000015.1, forward strand.
TTTTTGGCCCAAGTTGGCCATAGCCTGTTTTGCTTTTGTTGTGATTATACTGGTTTGATCCAAGTTAGCTAAAGCTTCAATAATATCCATACCGCTGCTCGCCTGCCACAAAAAAAATTTCTCTAAACTCGTAGCGCCGATTCCTCTTTTAGGTACATTAGCGATACGGCTAAAACTCATTCTATCCTGCGGCTGATAAATCAAGCGCAAATAGGCAATTACATCTTTAATTTCTTTACGATCATAAAATCGCACTCCCCCGATAATTTGATAGGGGACTCGTAACTGGATAAATGCTCTTTCCAATGTATAGCTTTGAGCGTTTGTCCGGTAAAGAACGGCAAAATCACCAAATTTTCGAGCACCAATGGCAACGTGAGATGAAATTCGGCTGGCCACCAAATTCGCCTCCTCTGATTCATCAAACAATTCATGAACCTGAACTGGGCTCCCTGGCCCTTCGGCCGTCCATAACTTTTTATCTGTTCGCTGAGTATTTTTAGCAATCACATTACTAGCAGCATCCAAAATATTACCAGTACTGCGATAATTTTGCTCTAGTTTAATAACTTTCGCACCCTTAAAGTCCCGCTCAAAATTCAAAATGTTAGTAAAATCCGCACCGCGCCATGAATAAATCGAATTATGCACCGCAATGCCACCAGTTATATAATTATGGACTTTATCAATATCGATGTCATAAACATAGCCATCGTAATCATCATAGGCAACACTGACTACTTGTTCCGATATTAATAACTGCCCCTGCAAAACTGGCAATACCATGCCAGGATGGACTTGGGACGCTGGCGTAAAAGAAAATGCTTCATTTGTCATAAAACTATATTTATGAACGAATAGTTTATCATTTCCAATAATTTTTTGAACATCAGATAAAGTTTGCTCTATTTTGCCATAATCAAGATTATGAATCTCGGATCGATATGTCCCGGCCTTGCCAGGTCTAACGGTATATCCTAAATCTTTAAAAACTGCCAAATCATCAACGTCGGTAGTATTAACAGATAGCCTACTAGCCGACCAACCACTAGTGTTTGTCTTTCGTTTATCGCCAAATAAAACGACATTTAAGTTTACGCGTTTCAGGCCATTTCTAGTAGTCGCCTGAGTAAAAAAATGAGGATACTCAAACATTATATTCATCTCTTTCATCATTTTTTCAGCACGGTCCTTAGTATCAATAGATTGGTATAAACTATCAATCTGATCTTGATTCAAATGTAAATTGCTATCAGTTGAGGCGTTAAAAACCATCATGGGGATACCATATCGATAAGACAATAGCGCCTCGTAATACATAGCTTCCTGACGATTGCCACAAACCTTCAATACCCACATTCTATCCGCTCGTTCTTGGTTAGCCCGAACCCTTAACCCAATATCATCTTTTTTACCATCAAATCTTGTACCTTTTGTAACACCAATTCGATAACCCATACTGCGCGAATACATCAAATACACAAAATGAGCAGTCGTTTTTTGCCATTTAGCAAATAATAAGTGATTTGGGGTAGTTGATATTGTCCTACCTGAAGCGGTTTTGATTATTACTATTTTGCCTTGATACTCAAATTTTTTATTGTCTGTTACCTTAAAAAACTCAGTCGATCCATAGCCACTAGCCGAACGGACCATTGAGCCCCTATCAAGAGTCTCAATTGTCTTTAGGCCATCGACAGTTTCGACCAAACTACCCTCAACAAGACATTGCCAATCATCCCCAACTACACATATATTCTGCTTGCCATTAACTAATAATTTAATTATGTTGTATTGTGCCGCGTTGGTGTCCTGATATTCATCAACCAAGATATGTTTAAAAAAAGTCTGCCATTTTTTACACACGTCCTTGTTGTCACGCAACAACCTAACGACCTCTAATAACAAATCGTCAAAATCTAACGCGCCAGCTTTTTTTCGCAACTCTTCATATCTTTTATAAATCTTGGCGATATTTTTTTGATAAGGAAATTGAGCTGTCGTTTCGTATTCGTCGGGCCCAACCATCTCATTTTTAGCGCTAGAAATTGCTGCGCTAGCTGATTTAGCCTTGATTTCGCTATCACCTATCGACAACTGTTTCATAGCCTGCTTAACTAAGCCCTGCCTATCATCTTCATCATAAATTACAAAATTACTGCCAATATTTATAGTTTTGCCATCAAGGCGCAACATGCGGACGCAAATACCGTGAAATGTGCCCATCCATGGCATAAAATTACGATTATTGGCGTTCTGGCCCAATAAAGTGCCTAACCTTTCACGCATCTCCCGCGCTGCCTTATTAGTAAACGTAACTGCCAAAATTTCACTAGGCTTGATTGATTCTTCGGCAATCAAATAAGCGATTCGATGTGTCAAAGTTTTAGTTTTGCCACTACCCGCACCTGCCAAAATTAATAAAGGCCCAGATATTGTCTGCGCCGCTTCAGCCTGTGCTGCGTTTAAACCATCAAGTAGATTATTCACTATGTCTATTATAAACTAAAACGGCAATTTAAAGTCGGGCATATAAGTATAAAAAGCTAATCCAGCTCCAATACCGACAACTAGTAGAATTAAAATCCAAATAATCATCATCCAGCTTGATTTTTTATTGGCTGGCTTAGAAGTAGTTGTATTATATGAACTTGTGTCATAAATTGAACCATTCACAGGCTTATCTGAACTAGATTTTTCTTTGTATTGTTGACTAATTGAAGTAGCGCTGGAAGTATAGCTAAGCGGATTATTATTCATATCAACATCGTTTTTATGGGTTGAACTGTTAGCCTCAATATTTAATATTGAGCTATCAAGTTCGGCCGGGATATCAGATTCAACCTCACTAGCGGTATTCGCTGGTGATTCGATTTTAGGAGCCTCGGCCCAATCCCTATTAACGTCCTTACCTTCGACAATTGTTGCTTCAACGACAGGCTCATTAGGCTTATTGTCATTCGAAAAAGCCCCCAAGGGTCGCTTTTCAACCTTTGTATCTGGTAAAAATGGAGATTCTGACGGTGTATTAGATACTGGCGACTGATAATTAGGTAATCCGGCCCAATTTTCTTTATTTGAAACAGGCACAACTGGCTTATCAACCGGTTTTTCCTCAATTAATAGGTTATTTGCGATAGGTGTAGTTGGCTGAGGCGCCAAAGATGGCGACAATGACCTTTGAGGCACATTTAAAGATGCCCTCATATCGGATGAAGGGTGCACCACATCCATAAATCGCCCAGTCGATGGTCGATCCATTGATTTTATACCAGGAACTGTTTTGATTGCCGGCTGAGATCGGGTCGGATTTTTATTATTAACTATAGGCGTATCAGAATTTACCGATATGGCCGGTTTATTAGAATTGTTATCAGAAGGCGATGGCATTAACGAATTTACCGCCTTATCTAATTCTTCAAAGTCAAGATCTTGCATTACTACCCCCTAATTTTGGCCAAAGCCGATCCTTTATGTGCTTTCTTTACTATCTCACTAAATGTAAAAGCGTTCAAGCTGTCTGTGCCGATAACTAGCCCGTCAACGCCGTCAATTGCCAAATAATCATTTGAGCTGTCTGGCGTTACGCTGCCACCGTATAGAACAGTTATTGCCTTTGCCTGTCTTTCGCCAAAAAGATGTTCAATCTGAGCCCGGATTGCTTTTATAGCTAATGCCACATCTGTTGGCGATGCGCTATGACCAGTGCCAATAGCCCAAACTGGCTCATAAGCGATAATTATATCTTTAGCTTCGTGGCTAGTAATATTTGCCAAACCAGAATTTAGCTGATCATGCAAAACATCCCTGGTTTCATTATTTGACTTTTCCCAAGCAGTTTCACCAACAAACAAAATTGGGCAAATACCGTTACGGATAGCCGCTGCCACCTTGTTACGCATATCTTTTTCAGTCTCGTTAAAGATATGGCGACGCTCAGAATGGCCTATAAAAGCATACTGAACAATACCACGCAGTTGCGACGCCGAAACCTCGCCAGTATAAGAACCGTGATCACGCCAATAAAAGTTTTGGACAGCCAACTTAAACTGTCGCAAATTAACCTGCAAGCTTAAAGATTGCAAAGTTAAAACTGTTGGTGCCAACACAACCTCGACATCACGACGAATTTGAATCAAATTAGATAATTTATGAAGATACAAACTGGCCTCGTGTAGATTGAGGTTCATTTTCCAATTGCCGATTATAATTTTTTTGTCGCCCGCCATCTGTTATTCTATTATAAAAATACTTACGTTTATTATTTATAGTTTACTCTAATTATCTGCCAGCGTCCAGCAATATCTCCACACCTGGCAAATTTATCTGATTTTCTGCCTTGGTCGCAGCAAGGGCCCGCAAAACAGTTAAATAATCATATTCTAACGACATGCCAGCCACGCTAGGCAAAAAAGCTGTGATCGCACTAGTACTAGCATGTTTATTATGAGCAGCATTAAAACCGTCCTGAACAAGATAGCGCGCGCCAGTGCTTTCGACTAGAGATTTAGCAAATTCATAATTATTTTCTTCTTCGCCAGGATGAAATCTGAGATTTTCAAGCACTACGACACTTTTGCCAGGAGCGTGCTTTACAGCCTGCAGTACCCTATCACCAACTACCTCACTAACAAATCTGATATCTTGGCGCAATAGCTGCGCTAACCTTTGAGCCGCTGGCTCAAGACTATACTTTAAATCTCTGTCTTTAGGCTCGCCGTAATGACCAATTACCACAACCTTACAATTACGATTTAGTAAGTATTCTATCGTCCGTAGGCTAGATTTAATCCATAAATCATCAATAACCTCACTGTTTTCATTTAACGGCACGTCATAGTCAGCCCTGACTAAAACCGTCATATCATCAACCGGAACATCACGAACTGTTTTTTTATGAAAAGTCATCACCCACCTTTTTATCTGTATATATTTTAGCACAAATAAAATCACCAAAATAAATAGCCCATCCATAAGGGATGAG
>CAYVRA010000016.1:0-1636 GCA_964452965.1 uncultured Saccharimonas sp. (SeqCode)
CGTAAATTACATCTCGAACCGTGACGCACAACTAAAAAAAGACATCCCAATCTGTTTCCTTTAGAATGAGGTTGTAACACAACAAGACAAAGGAGGATAAAGGATGTCTTACACACATCTTAGCAGAGATGACAGAATTAGTTTAGGTGCCTTGTTATCGGTTGGGTTAAGCTTTAGGGCCTGCGCCCTAAAGCTTGGAACAAGTCCGACTACTATTTCTAACGAAATAAAGATTAATGGTGGCCGTGACAACTACAAAGCCAAAACAGCCCATAGGAGCTATTTAAGGCGACGACGAGGCGCCAACCAGTGCCATCGCGTGCTAGGCAGAGACGACAAGACTACGGCCATGATCATTAGCTTACTTGGTGACAATTGGTCGCCAGAACAAATCGTTGGTCGAGTTAATTTAGAACTTGGGATTAAAATCTCATCACCGACTACCATTTACAATTACATCAATCCAAGAAAAGAATTACATCATCTTTTACCTAGAGGATGTAGTCGGTATCGCCGTACGAAAGCCGCTAGTCTACGTCGGGCGATAAGAGATAATATATCCAAGAAGCAATCGATCGACACTCGACCAGAAGCGGCTAATAGCCGCCAGGAGATTGGTCACTGGGAAGGAGATACTATTGTTGGTAAAGAACGAACAGCTAGAGTGTTAACTCATGTCGAACGAAAAAGTGGCTATCTGCTAGCGTCATTAATGAAGACTGTTTCAGCTGACAAAATTAGCAAAATCTCAACAAGATTATTTAAGAGGCTGCCGAAGAAAAAGGCCCAAACTATTACCTATGACAATGGCGTAGAATTTGCCAGTTTTGAGGCTACCCAGAATAAGACTGGAATGAATATTTATTTTGCCCATCCCTACCACTCATGGGAACGAGGCACCAACGAGAACACTAACGGTTTAATCCGACGATACTATCCAAAAGGTACTTACTTTAGTAAGATTAGCTCAAAGCAATTTAACATTGTTGTGGCGAAAATTAACCACAGACCAAGGAAAAGATTAGGGTGGAAAACCCCTTACGAGGTTTTCCACGGTGTCACGGTTCGAACTTTAATGTAAGAGCTATTGACCAATAGCCATAAAGTAAAATAATGCTAATGTTGCAAGGACCATAATAATAAAAGATGCCCTAACAAAGACATTAGATAGTGCGCCATTTTTATATTGCCCCATAATTTCAGCATTATTTCCAACCTTCATTATCATCCACAACAAAGGAACGGCAGCAATACCATTAAAGACAGCTGTAAATATAAGTGCCTGGATAGGGTCGATACCTATAAAGTTAATCAGTAAACCAACACCGGTAGCAATTATAATTATGGCGTAAAAACCGATAGCATGCTTAAATTTGCGGTACAAGCCCTCTTTCCAGCCAAACATTTCACTAATTGCATAAGCCGACGATCCAGCCAAAGTTGGTATGGCAAGTAAGCCAATACCTATTATCCCAACTGAAAATATTAATTTGGCGATTAAGCCAGCATATGGGAATCCCTGAACTAATGGTTCTAGGGCTCTGGCTGCATCAGACGCATTATTTATGTCAGTTACGCCATTTTTAAACAAGACAGAGGCACAAACAATAACAATAAACCAAGCCGTAACAGATGC
>CAYVRA010000016.1:1646-13341 GCA_964452965.1 uncultured Saccharimonas sp. (SeqCode)
AAATTATCCAACCTAATATTACGCAAAAAACGACGGCTTAATCTTGGAACTTTACCAGCTTCGCTTAAACGATGATGCGATATCTCTTCTTCGACAATCTCCGAAGTATCCCAAAAGAAACAGTAGGGTGAGATTGTAGTGCCAAGAATACCAACCATTATGTAAACCGTTTCGGCATTGATTACTGGCATTGACATAAAGGTGCTGCGAAAAATTTCGCCCCAATCTTGTCCGACCAAAAAAGCGGTTATCGGATAAGCTAACAAAGCGACAGACAGCCATTTCAAGATATTGGCATATTTTTTATAATTTACAAATATAACTAACAAAACTATAAAAATAGCATAGAATATTGCCAACACACCATATGGTATATCGACAAATAATTGAGTTGTGGCAGCCATGGCGCCAAGATCGGCGCCGATGTTTATCGTATTGGCCACAATAACCAATAAAACAGACATAGCTAATAATTTTTTACTATAACTGCTTTTTATCACTGCCGCCAGGCCTTTGCCCGTAACCGCTCCTATGCGAGAACAAGACTCTTGAACCGCCAGGAGTAACGGATACATGATAGGGAATAGCCAAAGAAACCCTAACCCGAACCTAGCACCGGCTTGTGAATATGTAGCAATACCAGATGGGTCATCATCGGCCGCACCAGTTATAACACCTGGTCCAAGAACTCGAATAAACCGACTAAAACGGCCACGATGCATTATAGATTTGGCTATATTCTTAGTAAAACGCATCGCAGTGTTGGTCTTTTTGGTCATCTTAATCTCATAATGCTTACGATTATCTATTTAATGATACCATAGCCAAATCAACAACGCTATATATTATTTGGCCATAAATTTGTTATAATGTCATATATGAAACCGTCAGATACAGTAAAGCCGCGGATAGTCATAATGGTAGGCATACCAGGTTCGGGTAAAAGCTTTTTTGCTGAGCATTTTTCGGAAACTTTCAAAGCGCCGTTAATCAGTCTTCATAAGATACGGCAAGAATTAACGGCCGATTCAGAAAATAAAGAAGCCGTAAAACAAATTGCTAATTACATACTAGGTGAAACCTTGAAAACCGGCAAGATTATAATCTATGAAGGCAACACAGATAAGCGCAGTGAACGCACTAATTTAGCCAAAAAAGCATATGAAACAGGCTATGATCCAATTTTCGTGTGGGTACAAACCGAGATAAACGACGCTAAAAAGCGATCAACAAAAACTGGCGGCCTATCTGAATATGAGTTTAATAACAAACTAAAACAATTCAGCCCGCCACACGCCAGCGAACGATTCGTGGTTATTAGCGGCAAGCACACCTATAATACCCAGCTTAAAGCTATTTTAAAGAGTATTATCGCTCCATCAGCGCCAAAACCAGCAAACCTGGACAGACCGACTAAAGCCAATCGAGTATTAATTAGGTAGATTTAAAAATAAAATATGCCAATAATTCAAGATAAAGAATTCGGCAAGGTAATAATACGTCGCAGCCAAATGGCAACTCAAGTCAAAATACGAGTTGCCCCAGACGGCACTTTGCACGCCTCATTACCAGTGTACGCACCGACCTTTTTAATTAAAGGCCTGTTAAACAGCTCGCGCGACAAGATTCGCAATATGCTATCTCAAGCAAAACCTGAATATAATTATGAAAACGGTATGCAAATCGGCAAAAGCCATACATTAATAATTCATGACTCTGACAATAATAATTTTACAGTAACAAAACATGGTCAACAGATAATAGTTAAATTACCAGCGGGTATATCGCCAAATAATCCAATTATTGCCAGAAAAATCCGCGACACCACAATATCAGCCTTAAAACTTGAAGCCAAGAGCCACCTACCGCGAAGACTTGATTTTTTGGCAAATAAATATGGCTTTAATTATAATAATGTAAAATTTTCACACGCCAGCAGTCGATGGGGAAGTTGCAGCAGTAAAGGCACAATCAGCTTAAATATAGCGCTTATGAAATTACCATTTGAATTGATTGATTACATTATTATCCATGAGCTATCACACACCAAACAGATGAACCACAGCCCAGAGTTTTGGAAACTCGTAGGACTGATCGATCCAAATTACAAAATACATCGCAAAAAGCTAAAACTACTAACCCCATCGATATAATTTTTAAATCTAATAAAGTTGTGTATAATAAACATAAGATGTATAAGGGTGGTCTCAACTATACGCAAAATTCGACTAATTTTATCCGTTACGCCGGTTTACTGGCACCGATTATTTTAATTGGTTACGGATTTTTTGCCACATTCAATAATATACCGATCCTCCATGTCGTAAGCCCTTTAGGCTTAATAATCTTATCTATATTTTGGCTAGGACTGGCTTTTTTGCAATTTTTCATACACAGCAAAAGTCGCCTTGATTCACTACTTAGAATATTTGCATACCATTTACTTTCTGGATCCTATTTAATATTCGTCGTCGGTGTCAGTTCACCGTTTACAGCTTTTTGGATTTTATTAACTATCACTTCATACGTTTATTTCTCAAAAATAGGATTACAGCTAAATATATTGTTTTTCATCATAATCACAGCCATCGATATCATATTGCGACAAGGCAGCAACCAAAACAATACAATCTATGACCTTATCGCCTTGATAACAATACTTATTACTAGCGTTATCATACTTGGTATATTTCAATCCCAAGAAATAGCCAAAAAAGAATTAGATGAATCTCGAGCCGCTGAATCATTACAACGTGATCGCGTCATAACTATCGTAAATAATCTAGCAGATGCGGTCCTAAGCACCGATATAGAAGGCTTCATCAGGGTTTACAATGCTGCTAGCCTAAACCTGCTTGATACTAATATTAGTTTAAATGGTAACCATATTGACGAGATATTGCCATTAATAAATATGCAAGGCGAGCCAATAAGCCTATTTAAAGAGATAAAAAAAGCAAAAACAGTAATCAAGCGCGATGATTTAAAATACGTATTTAGCGACGGCGAGGAAATGCGTCTCGAGGTAACCTTTTCACCAATTCGCAGTAGTTTCAATCGATCCAAAAAAGCCGAAACTCACGATGGCTATATTATAATTATCAGAGATGTAACAAAATCCAAAAGCCTCGAAGAAGAACGCGATGAATTTATTAGTGTTATTAGCCACGAGCTACGAACGCCAATTACAGTCGCCGAAGGATCATTGTCAAACCTTGGGGTTATGCTAGACCATCCAAATATTACGCCAAAAATGCTAAAAGATGGCGTCGAGATGGCCCACGAACAAGTCATGTTCCTGGCCAATATGGTAAACGATCTTAGCGCATTATCGCGAGCTGAGCGCGGCGTAGGCAACGACTCGGAAATAATCGATGTAACCGATTTAGCTAAACAGATGCTTGATAAATACACAGGCGAAGCAAAAACTAAAAATCTGCGATTGGATCTGGACTTAACACCAAAAATCGGCAAGATTAATGTTAGCCGCCTATATATTGAAGAGTTATTGCAAAACTTCATCACCAACGCTATAAAATATACCAAAAAAGGCGGAATTAAGATGACTTTCGAAAACAAAGGCGGAATTATAACTTTTGCCGTCAAGGATAGCGGTATCGGCATCAGCAAAACCGATCAGGCTAAAGTTTTTGAGAAATTCTATCGCAGCGAAGATTACCGGACTCGCGAAACAGGCGGAACAGGTCTTGGATTATATGTCGCTGCTAAACTTGCCCATAAATTAGGCACAAAAATTGATATGGTCAGCCGATTAAATATCGGCTCAACCTTTAGTTTTAGCTTGCCAGAATATAAAGATAAATAGCCATTCATTAAATTAGATTGCGAATACCATACATTTATGGTATTTTATCAGACGAAAGGTACAGAGTGGGCTTGGTACTCGTTCTTTTAAAAATATTTATGAAAGAAGGTGTTAATATTGAACACTGCTTTGCTGAAAAAAATTGCAGAAAGAATTAGCAATGACACAGAGCTAAGACGCTTTTTGGAGGAGAGCCGCGATCTATCTGAAGCGCAGGAATTATTGTTAAGCTACTATTTTGACAATAAGCTATCAATTTCCGACGTAAGGGAGTTGATGGCAATGTCGTATAGCTTTGACAAGAGCACACTGGATCGGATAGCAAATCTAATTAGGGATGGACAAAGAACGCGAGAAGCCGAAGCCATAATCTGGCTAGAAGACAACGGCTTTGACAAAGTAGTCACAACTGAAACCTTGGAAGAATTAGAGCTAGATAAGGCAAACGAAAACGCAGACAGGGAAATAAAATTTGTCTATTGCAGAGTAAAAGACCGATTAGCTCATTGAATTAAGGCTGACAAAGAACTTGGTTACGAGGAAAGTGTAATATTTGAGTTCTTGAATATTACAAAAAATCATCGCAACTTTAAATTATGGCGAACATACTACGGCTGGTGCCACGACAGTAACTTCAGGGATGAATCTACAAGGATTATCTCGGTTGGGTACATATTATTTCGACAATATGGAGCTGAATACCTAAAAGTCATAATGGATCTACCAAAATTTGCAAGCGACAGAGGGGTTTGGATAAATTTTGGCTCACATCTTGATTATGTCGTTAAAATGGCAGAAGCAAAAATAGCCCCGCAAACAATATTTGATATGTTTGCAACCATAAGGACATTGTCGCTGCCCAACAAAGATAGCATGAGTTATACCCAAATTTTTGGCGACAGGACCGACATAATAATCCAGTATTGGATTAAGCATCCGTATAAAGCACTTAATGGGATGGGCCATCAACGAGACATGGAAATTAGTGATTTTAACAATTTCATATGGTGCGTAAGTAATAGCACAAGGGCCGCGAGCTATGCATTAGAAGCCATGGACACAAGCAACGAAGCGACATGGATAGGCCTGATGAAGGTTTTTAACTCAATATGCAACCACAATGCTAATGAGACGCTCGTAAAACTTCTATTTGAATGGCTATTTACCGTAAAACCAAAAACACAGGTTAAGAGTGTTGCCGGATTAACAAATAAGATAGTCTCAAAAGGCTATAGCTTTTTCGAAGCTTTCATTATGGAAGCCAAGCTACACCCTAAAAAGGAGCTTTTATCTATATTGCATCGTAAAGGCATGCGTGAATCATTAAAATTTATCTATGCCGAAGAGCTGGGCGATGATCTTTTTTCTGCCATATACGACATTAAAAAAGACAATCACCTGGCAGGCATGTGTAAATACGAAATGATTTCGATCGCCAGAAATATACTCGACAAAAGCGTCAATATAGATACTATGCGCAAGTTCTTATCCAAAGCGATAGAAACATTAACCTATAGCCAATATCGCTTCATAAACTGGCTAGCAAAAGAGGACTGCCCAATGAACACAGAGCTGTTTGGGCACATAATAAAAATAACAGCTACTAATAACTATGCTTACGAAATCGAGCGAGTTAGTAGCGGGCTTAGTGCGATAAGTAACCGAATGTATTGGCCGGATTTAATAAGGATGGAGGCCACTGCCTGTCGAGTTGCGGGATCGATATTCACTCTTCAAGAAGCAGAACTTCTACTTGATAGTAAGGTTTCTGCTGAAGTTTTTGCAGCTGCTAGCAACTTCTTAAAAGAGAAAAGGATGCGATCAGAAAAAGCTCCATTCCTTTGGTCAGAATACAGCCTAAATCAGTACTTTGCACACTTAGTTAAACTGGGGGCTGACCATGAAGGGCTTTTCAATCTATGCGTGCACGGCAATTACGTTAACGAAGAGCTGATTAATTTTTGGATTAAACATCGTAACAGCAAAAAACCTGAAAGCGAGCTAGTAAGGCAAACAGGCTGGATGTATTCGTATCCGTTCGGTTCTCGCAGTAAATTGGACTATACGGAAAAAAATTGCGAAACCCTTATCAAGATAATTAATGAGTACAGCCAGCGCATCCCAGTCGCACTAAAGGCTATAAGTTTAGGCATTGATTTCAGCCAAACAATGCGGCTAATCTTAGACAACGAACTGAACGACGAGAAAATCACCGAAATACTCTTAGAAAAAGCGGGGATCACCAACAAATCATAAATATTCAACACAGGCTACACTTTCTTTTAAAGTGTAGCCTATTTTTTTGCTTCTTGACTGAAGCCCTAATTTAAGTTATATTGGTACTTGACAGTCTGCCAAGTGCAGACTATTTAATTTTAGGAGAAAAAAGTGGCTAAAAAAGAACAAAAAACAAAGGCTAAAAAAATCTCATTAACGAATGTCTTGAGTTTATTTGCAAAAAAAGCCAAAGAGCCAAAAGCCCCAAAAATAAAAAAAGCACCAAAAGGTATTTTAAAGGCTTTATTTTCCCTTGGTGGCTACTTCAAAGGCGCATGGATTGAGCTACGCCAAGTCCGCTGGCCAAACCGCAAAGCCACCTGGAGCCTGACGCTAGCAGTTTTGCTATTTACGATCCTATTTTTTACCCTAATAGTATTACTTGATGCCGGTTTTAAAGAACTATTTAATTTAATTTTAAAATAAAGGAGAATATATGACAAAAAATCGATACGATGATACTAGACAATGGTATGCAATCCACACCTATAGCGGCTACGAAGAAAAAGTTGCCGATAACATCCGCCAAAGAATTAACGCCGTTGATATGGCCGACAAGATTTTTGATGTTATGGTTCCAAAAGAAAAACAAATTGAAATTAAAAATGGAAAGCGCAAGGTTGTTGAAAAGAAAATTTTCCAAGGTTATGCATTAGTTGAAATGAATTTAACTGATGAGACTTGGTATATTATTCGCAATACACCTGGCGTAACTGGATTCGTCGGCACCGGCACTGAACCAACACCTGTTTCAGAATCAGAAATTAAAAAGATCAAGCGCCGAATTGGCATCGAAGATCCTAAACATCAAATCGACTTTAAAATTGGTGAAGTTATCAGCATCGTCGATGGTCCATTTAAAGGATTTGATGGTGCAGTTTCCGAAATTGACAATCAAAAAGGCAAAATCAAAGTCATGGTCAGTATGTTTGGTCGCGATACTTCAGTAGAGCTTGACGCATTACAGGTATCTAAGGTATAATACCCCAGTTACAACGCTTCTTCATTTAAAATATTAAGGAAATTATATGGCAAAAAAGATTATAGGAAATTTGAAATTACGGATTCCTGCCGGTCGTGCGACTGCAGGACCTCCAGTTGGCTCAACCCTTGGTCAATGGGGCTTAAATATGATGGATTTTATTAATCCATTTAACGAAGCTACTAAAGATTTAATGGGCAAAAATGTTATCGTTCACTTACAAGTTTACGAAGACCGAACCTTTACCTGGAAATCACTTGGTCAACCAGTTGACGAGCTAATCCTTGAAAAGACCGGTATAAAAAAAGGCAGCGGTAAACCTCACACCGATAAAGTCGGTACAATTAGCCGCAAGCAACTAGAAGAAATCGCTGAAATAAAAAAAGATCATCTAAACGCAATTGACCTTGAAGGTCGCGTTAAAGTTATTGCCGGCACTGCTCGCTCGATGGGTGTTGTAGTTGAAGGTTAATCAACAAAGCATAATATAAAATATCGCGGCCAAAAACCGCGATATTTAATTTAAGCTAGATTTTTACAACCTTTTGTGCTATAATAAAAATATAATAATCAATGTTGGGAGGCCTTAAAAAGCCGTTATTACCACAGAAAGGATTTAATAAACCATGACTAAAAAGTCAGATTTACTAGATACAGCAAAAACACTAGGTCTTGAACTGACCGACAAAAATACAATCGCAGAGATTGAAGAATCTATTAAATGCGCCCAAAATCCAGTAATGGAAGCGCCCGAATCAGAAATCGCAGTAGCCGAAGACGTTGCTCCAGCGGAAGTGAAACTAGCCAAGGCGGGTAAAAAAAGCGCTAAAGCTATCGCCGAAGCCGAAGCTAAAGCCGAAAAAGAAGCTCGCAAAGAGAAGCACGATACAACCCCTCAGTCCGAAGAGGCTGAATCACACAGCAAAAAAGGCCCAAAGCCAGTAACTCGTCCATTAATTGAACGACGTGGCAAAAATTACCGCAAAGCAGCTGAACTAGTCGACAAGTCAAAAACTTATTCGCTAGCCGAAGCAATGGAAATAGCCGTAAAAACTAACCCAAGCAAATTTGACGCTAGCGTTGAACTTCACATAAAATTAGGCGTTGACCCTCGCCAAGCCGACCAAAACATTCGCGCAACTGTATCTTTACCAAACGGAACAGGTAAAAATGTCCGCGTAGCTGTATTTGCGCCCGAAACAGAACACGCCGCAGCAACAAAAGCTGGCGCCGACGTAGTTGGCGATGACGCTTTCTTGCAACAACTTGATAAAGGCATAATTGATTTTGATATCCTAATCGCGACTCCGCAATATATGCCAAAACTTGGTAAATATGCCCGTCTACTTGGACCAAAAGGCTTGATGCCAAACCCAAAGAGCGGCACAGTAGCAGTTAATGTTGCCAAAGCTGTAACCGAAGCTAAAGCTGGCAAGGTTGAATACCGCGTCGATAAACAATCAATTGTTCATTTAAGCATTGGTAAGGTATCTTTTGGCGCTAGCAACCTAGAACAAAATGCAACCGCATTCTTCGATAGCCTAAAAGCTCACAAGCCAACCAGCCTAAAAGGTCAATTCGTAAAATCTATCTCAGCCAGTACTACTATGGGGCCAAGCGTAAAAATCGAAAACAATATTAATTAATTTTTAATCTTAACAATAATAAAAATAGCCACTAAAAATGGCTATTTTTGTTATAATAGTGATATCAGGAGAGAATATGGGAGTTTATAGTAATACCGAAATTAGACAAGCGATTAAAGATGGCGTTATTATTTCAGTGCCCCATAAAGATTCTCACATATCCGAAGCTAGTTTAGATTTTACACTTGGATACTATTATTACAAACAAGAATATGATGAAAGCACCAACTTTTACAACCCATTTGACCAAAAAGACGTGTCGCGATATTTTAAAGGACCATTTAAGGCAATGTCTCATAAAGAATGGTGTGATAAAAATAACAAGAAGCTATTTGCTAATATACCCGAAGACCATCCAATCATAGTTCTAGGACCAGGCGAAAGGATCTTAGCCCACACCCATGAGTTCATCGGCATTCGTTCAATCGGCGGAGCATGTGAAGTTAAATCTCGTAGCAGTTGGGGCCGCAATGGCGTTTCAATTTGTTTTGACGCAGGCTGGATTGATCCTGGCTATATAAATCGTATAACATTAGAAATATTCAATTTAAATCAACACGAATCCGTACTACTACCTATTGGCGAAAGAGTAGGCCAGATGATATTTCATCACACCGGGCCAGTCGAAGGGGACTATAGCGACGGACGAAACGGAATGAGTGGCAAATATCAGCACACATCTGATCTTAACGAGCTAATCCGCACCTGGTCACCAGATCAGATGTTACCACGAGCGTACAAAGACAAGCGGACAATTCCAGAAAAAATTAAGGGGCTGGGAGAGGGCATAAAATAGAGTGATTGAAACAATTAAATTCATAGCTATAGAGGGTGGCGATGGATCGGGCAAGGGGACTCAAGCTGAACTACTAAGAAAACATTACGTCGAAACACTAGGCAAACACGTCTTAAAGATAAGTTTTCCGCAATACGATAAGGGATCGGCATATTTTGTTAAGAAATACCTAACCGGTGAATATGGTACATCGGCTAATGACGTGTCCCCAAGACTAGCAAGCCTATTCTATGCACTAGACCGTTTTGATGCAAAACCTGAAATTAACGAATATATAAATGACCCAAATGGAATAGTTATTGCCGACCGCTATGTCACATCCAATATGGCGCACCAAGGCACCAAATACGATAATCCAGCAGACCGACAAGCTTATTACGATTGGGAAATGAATACCGAATTTGGAATATGCGGAATACCACAACCAGATAAAAATATAGTTTTGCTAGTACCAACATCATTAGCGCAAGAAAACGTCGATAAAAAAGAAGCTCGATCTTACACGGATCAAAAGCGCGATATTCATGAAGCAGACTCATCACACCTAGATCGCGCAAAAGCCAATTATGAGGAAATTTGCCAATTGTATCCAGATAAATTTTCGCCAATTAATTGCATCGATGATAGTCTTAAAATGCGAACAATCGAAGACATCCAGCAAGAGATTAGAGCCATCTTAGGCGTATAATTATTTTTAATTTAAAAACGCCCTTTTAAAAGGGCGTTTTGTTGATTAAAAAATAGAACAATAACTCTACATTTAATAATCTTGAATTATAATCGAGCTAAATTAACCTTTCGAGTTGATTTTTGCCCCATTTGCAAGGATTAGTGCATTTATAACCGGCGGCGCATCTGGCCCCAAAATCACAACCTCTCATTATATCGTTGACTGTTTGGTCAGATGACGATGTAAAATCCAGAAACTTTTGCAATGTTGAATAGGTCTGCATAGATATTTCCAACTGGGCATTAGAGCAAAGTCTTTCCTTGGTTTTAAGAATGAACTTCTCATAATTTCCCCTCTCTCTTATTGAGATCAACATGCCTTGCGGAAAGAACTCGGCAACCGATTCGATATCGTTAAGCCAATAATTCATCAATGCAATATCATCAATAATAGGAGGGACAAAAAAAGTAGGTTCAGTATCTGGCACCACTATCTTATAATCCAGTGTTCTATGTCTGTGCGCTTGCGCCAATTGGGCAAAGCTGCCAAGATAAGTCGTGCAATAAGTCTCACCAAAGTGCTCCTGTCTACTATGTCGATGATCAAACAAAGATAATTCACCTCCCTTTGCCTCATCGTTTAAGCCCTCAACTTCCAAGAACTTCATATTTTCAACAAATTCTTCCATATAAGGTTTTAATTTATTAAAGAACACATTTGAGGTCTCTTCGGAGATAAACTTTCTAAACCAATAGATAATCTTGTTCCACTGCCCAAACGTAGCAGTATATTCCATACTTGTAGGCGTGAAAACGCTAATTAGATATCTGGCGTTTTCTTGAGCAAGTTTTTTGGCTTTTGTCTCGTCGGTGTCCGGATATTTCTGTAATATTACATCTTGGAATATCTGGATCCATTTTTCGTACAAAACCCTTTCTTGCTCACTTGGCTTCATCTTTGTGTAGCGCGCTGATTTTTCTGAAGTCGCATAGGCTTTTTCATTGTTTAAAATCATCGCCAAAATCTTTGGTATTCCTTCAAACATTACACTGTAGCTACAATGATCAAAGACGGAATGATGCTTACTAGCAATATTCGACTCAGCCCTCTTCACAGTCTTGTCTGCAGGTTCGCTCTTTAACGCATCGTAATCATCTGGCATATAACAAGTGCCAGCCGATCTACCACCCGAAAACTTTGCGTCATTCCTAGTTAGTTCATAGCCTGGATGAGTTGATTGCGTGACAGTAACCTTGAAACTCAATTGAAACACTCCCTTTTCTATAATTTTTTTA
Organism: uncultured Saccharimonas sp. (SeqCode); assembly: GCA_964452965.1. Lineage (GTDB taxonomy): Bacteria > Patescibacteriota > Saccharimonadia > Saccharimonadales > Saccharimonadaceae > UBA1547. Next base: position 13,139 of record CAYVRA010000016.1, read on the forward strand.
AAACACCTTACATCTATCCTTGCAAAATAGAATATAACTATTAAAAGTTATAGCAGTAAATTGCTAATAAGTCTAATAGTTAACATCGTAACAATGTAATATTATTGACAACAGAGTATGTTATTTGTTATACTCCTAACCAGACATAACCAAAGACAGTAGCTGTAGAAATACTTAATTTGCTACCGAGGATCATGTAAAAC
>CAYVRA010000017.1:0-3499 GCA_964452965.1 uncultured Saccharimonas sp. (SeqCode)
CCTTTTCTGCTTCATCCTTTAGGCGCTGCATAGCGGCCTTATCACCCTTTAAATCAACACCTTCGTTATTCTTAAAAACTTCTAGGAAATGGTTAACAATTCGGTTGTCAAAGTCTTCGCCGCCAAGGTGAGTATCACCGTTAGTCGATTTAACTTCAAATACACCGTCGCCAAGTTCTAGAATTGAAACATCAAATGTGCCGCCACCAAGGTCAAATACGGCAATCTTTTCTTCTTTTTTACTATCTAAGCCATAGGCAAGTGCAGCCGCGGTTGGCTCGTTAATGATTCGCTTTACCTCTAGTCCTGCAATCTTGCCGGCGTCTTTAGTTGCTTGGCGCTGAGCATCATTAAAGTAAGCCGGAACAGTAATGACAGCTTCGGTGACTTTTTCGCCAAGAAAAGCCTCAGCGTCAGCCTTAAGCTTCGAAAGAATCATTGCCGACACTTCTTCTGGTGAATAATCTTTGTCGCCCATTTTTACTGCTACACCATCGCCTTTTTTGACAATTTCGTATGGCATAATATCCAAGTCTTTTTGGACTTCACTATCACCAAACTTGCGACCAATTAAACGCTTAACACCGTAAATAGTGTTTTTGGCATTTGTGACACGTTGGCGCTGAGCAACTTGCCCAACTAGACGCTCTTTGTTTTTATTGATAGCCACAACACTAGGCGTGGTGCGGTTACCTTCGGTATTGGCGATAACATCAGATTTGCCAGCAGCCATATAAGCCACAGCACTGTTAGTCGTACCAAGGTCGATTCCAATAATTTTACCCATTGTATTTCCTCCTTTTAATAATCTATTTATAATTTTAGCACTCTATTGCCTAGATTGCCAATATTTAAATTATAAATAAACTAGCACTCGTATGTCAAGAGTGCCAGTTAAGATTTTTATCGATTTATAGACTCTTCGGTTCGTCTGGCAATTTCAGCTGATTCATCGGTAGCAGCAACTAAGATAGGTTTGCTGTTTTGAGATGCGATATTAGCAACTTCTTTTGGCTCGAATGTCTTTTCATTTATGTTTTTATCAATTTCGAAGCCTAAATAACCTAAATTCTTTAAGATTCGATCGCGAATAACGAATGAGCGCTCACTAATTGTAGCCGTAAAAACTAAACAATCCACACCGCCAAGGCTGGCCGCCATTTGGCCAATAGCCTGCTGAATTTTATAAACAAATATTTGCAAAGCTAATTTAGAGTTTTTATCGCCTTGTTCCTCAGCGACTAGTAACTGACGAATATCATCCGATCCGCCGCTAACACCTAATAGGCCGCTCTTTTTATTTAAGTATTGTTCTAATTCAATATCGCTAAGCTTTAACTCGCGCATAATTGCTAGTGCCGCTGCAACATCAATACTGCCGCTACGAGTTGACATCATTAACCCTTCAAGTGGCGAATATCCCATAGTTGTCTCGATACTGTGACCGTCTAAAAGGGCAGTGATGCTGCTGCCGCTACCGATATGGCAGACGATTGTTTTAGGCTTTAAATTATTAGATTCAGCCAAGCGCCTAACAACCGAACCAACCGAAATGCCGTGATATCCATATCTTTTGATGCCAAATTTTTCAGCTAATTCTGTGCTAACGCCATAATGACAGGCGTAATCTGGTTTCGTAGAATGAAATGCACTATCTGATATTGCGATTAATGGGATACCGGCAAAACTTTCTTTTAATTTTTGAATTTCGGCCAAAACAGTTGTTATGTGAATTGGAGCTTTTTGCTGTAAACTTTTTAATTCTTCAATAACGCTATCGTCTAATGCCATATCTTTGGCAAAATTATCACTAGGCGCGACAACGCGCACACCAATTGCCTGCAATTTTTCTGAAGGCTCGATAACTCGGTACTGGTGTAGCAACGGCAAAACATAACTACAGGCATTCTCGAGCGTCTGATCGTCATATTTAACAGATTGCTTTTTGCCATCCGCCTCGACCGTACCGACAACTGAGCCATCGACAAATTCAAAATGAACATTAGCTTTTTTTAGACCATCAGCAAATAAAGCATACTTTCGACTAGCACTGCCTGGATTTACATCAAGTATTAACGAATCGTACATATTAATTAAACTACCTTTTTTTATATTTTATTTATATCTGTAAATATAATAACACGCAAATACTACTGACGAGTAACTTTAACCATGGCATGACGAATTGGACGGTCACTTAACAAATAGCCTGGCTGTAATTCTTCAGCGATAATTTCGTGTTCACCTGTTGCGTCTTCGTCAATCTGAACCGCATCATGCAGGCCTGGATTAAATTCAGTACCCGGTGTGGCTTCAATTCGCTTTAAATTCATACCGTCCAAAGATTTTTCAAGATTTTTAACCAAACCAACCACGCTTTGCGCCCAATTATTATCTTTTAAATCTTCGGGCAAATAGGCGATTGCACGTTCGATATTATCAATAACTGGCAATAATTTTAAAATTGTATTTATCTGGCCGGACTCACGGGCCATATCCTTTTCAGTATCGACTCGCTTGCGATAATTTTCAAAATCAGCTCTAGTCCTCTGTAAATCACCAGTCAATTCATCTATTTTTTGCTCAAACTCTATTTCTTTTTTAGATTTTTTTAATTCTTTTGTCATATTTTATCCCCTATACTTTACTATAATTTTGACGAGTCGATCCTAAAACTCCAATATAACTTCGATCGCTATATGGTGAACGATAACGGCTAATAATTAGGCTTACGCCACTGTTGCGACCAATTGGATTCTCAGCGCCAATAAAAACGTTTAAAGGTTCATTTGGCGAGGCCTCGCGCAGCCATGGTTCTAGATTATCTAACAACCTAGCGACCGATTGAACATGGTCGGTGCTACTAAATTCTGGCTGTGAAAACAAATTGCTAATTCCGCTCATATATAGCTCGTCGCCAATTGTGGCAATTCCAAGATTATGAGTCAGCTCGACAAGCGAATCAACCGCCCCACGAATAGCCCGATCAGCGTGTGAGCTATGAGTGTCAACCCTAGACTCAATCATTCTCGCACCGCGATCAAGTTTTGGTATTTCGTTAACATTTTCGGCATCATTTAGCATGTTTAAATATAAACGATAACCAGTGTCTGTAGGTATACGACCAGAACTTGTGTGAGGCTGAGTAATTAAACCCATTTCCTCTAACTGAACCATTTCGCTGCGAATTGTAGCACTAGACACACCAAAAAGATTAGCCAGCATAACGCTGCCCACAGGCGCAGCAATCTCAGCATGCTGCTCAATAATAGCCGCCAGAATCTTAACTTGACGCTCTGTCATAAAAAATATTATAGCCTCACCTAGCACTCACTGTCAACGAGTGCCAAGATTATAGCATATAATCTATATAGTCAATTAATAAGATACCTGTAAGGGCAGCGCTAAAATGTATCGTTCTTATCTTTTTTGAGTTTTACCGAGGCCAAATTCACGGTCGAATAAGTCACCCATCCAGAACCCTAAAGTTAATAAAAAA
>CAYVRA010000017.1:3509-12902 GCA_964452965.1 uncultured Saccharimonas sp. (SeqCode)
TCAACGAGTGCCAAGATAATGATGCATCAGTTTATTTTGCAAATAAAAAAGGCGGCATTTAATGCCGCCTAATCTTGAACAATGTGGAGTTGTGTCGGCGTAGATAATAACCTTTGGAAAATTAACTTATCTTCTAATTTTTCTTAATCTTATTCATAAGTCTTTTCAATCCGCCAAGAAATATCCATATAGATATTAATATAACAACCATAGAAATAAACCATGCAAAAATCGAATTAAATACTACAATCGGCCCAGCCTTAAAAGTTTGAATTACAATAAAAATAGGGCACAATAACAACATGCTAATAATAAGCATCTTTAATTTCTTAAAGAGTTCTCTCATAAAAGTATCTAACCCGTCATCTCTATTACTTAATGATATTGATGCCAAGAGAAACGGCACCAACCATAAGCCGCACCAAACGACCATTGTTATTAAATAATCAGCAAACAAAGAATTAACTATAAAAATTAAAAAACTGACCGTAGAGTAAATTATATATATCAAATTCTGGTACATATAAATACTGGGGCCCCCGGCAAGCGCCCTGAAATGACCATAGCTAGTGCATTTAGCTGATTCTCTTGAAACAATAGATTCAATAATTTGACATAGCCAAACCACTAAAACAGTGGCTCCTAGTGATAAAAAGATACGTAGCATTCATTCTCAACTCCAATTTTTCAAAATACATACCTAATAAGGTAATTATAAGATTATAGCATATAATCCGCATATAGTCAATTAAATGCTCTAAGGATAGCTCCTAAAGGTATCGTTCTTATCTTTTTTGGGTTTTACCGAGGCCGAATTCACGGTCGAATAAGTCGCCTATCCAGAACCCTAATGTCAATACAAAAACTAAAATATACATCGGTACTGGTGCTTCAAACCATGTAACTGGATTTGCCACAGTTTCTGTTATCTTATTAAGATCTCCTTGATTAGTATTTGAGCTAGTTATCTCCCCAGGAACAGTTGCCGTAACCAAAACAGACGATTGGTCGCTAATTGCGAATGACTCTGTATTCGAAAAATAGCCATAAAAATACATAAAAATACCAATAAAAATCAACAGGATAACCAGCGACAAATGAGACGTATGGCGATGATGGACTAATTTTCCAGCATGCCTAGATTTAATCAGCCTAAGATGATTTATAAGCGAGCTATTAGGTTGAAATAATTCAATCTTAGCTTTTTTGGTCAGGTTTATTTTTGTTTTTATTATCTTCTTCATTTTTTGCTTTTTTAATTATATATCCATTATACACTTTTATTAATCTGGCTAGAATAAATATTATAGTAGCTAAGGCAAACAGACCAACCAATATTAATTTATAAGGTATAGCCCAAAAGCTAATTGTGGAAGTTATGGCTTGACCGGTCGTGCCATATCCCAAGGCAAGACTTGCCGTATAATGACCAAATAACCAATTTTGGCCGAGCTGAACGTTAAACTTACGAATACCGTCAGGCAAAATATTAGATTTGTCTTCATTAACTGGAACAATTGAGACTAAATTATTAAATAAATCTCTTACCTCAATATTACCAGCCGGCTTGACATGTATATTGCCTTCATTTTGAATACGAGTCACAAAATCAATTGGGCCATTTTCAAAAAACCAACTTTGTTTATCGTTTTGGGCACTATAAAATGAAGCCAAAGACGCTTTTTCAGTTATATCTCCCGCCACCCTAATCAGCACTAAAACTCCAGCGCTAGTCGACAAGCTAACGCCGCTGTCTTCCATAGTTGGAGCTATACCAGAAAAACGCAAAACACCATAATGACCACCCGGTTCAGCATCAGATGGTATGATTATTCTAGCTGTTACTATTTTTGTTTGTCTTGGTTGTAATATAAATTCAGCATCCATATTAACCCAAGTTTTTACAGACGCAGTCGTCGGCAATTGGCCGTCTAAAACAATTTTTGGCGATCCAGATTCATCAGCCGCCGCAAAATCGTCCGTTGATGATGTATAACTTAAAGTTGAAGCAGTTATATTCTTAATATTTAAAACTATATTGTAAGTATTACCTTTGGTCGCATTTAACTCAACCAAAGCTGGGCTAATTTCAATACCCTGTGCTGCATTGGCGCTAATTGATTCAGCCATGGCAGAATTAGTTATTAAAACACTAAATATAAAAATTGAAGCCAGTGCCCCAAATAAAATCTTAGGTATTTTAGCTAATTTTTTCATTAAAAATTAGTCGTTGCCACATAGGTTAAAGTTGTCGAATAGGTACCAGGCGCAGTAACTCCATCAATATTCGCGATATAACTAACAGTGTAAGTATTACTATTGGTCGGAACTAGAGATGAGGCTATTGTGTCACCTGAATTAAATTTAAACAAATCAGCCGTATTATAATTAGCCGCCGGAGCGCCAGATCCTGACCCAAAAACATTAGAGCCTATAGCTGGGGTTGCATTAGCCATTAAATTAATACCAAATTGTTTACTATTCATCGAAGAAGCTACCGGTGAGTTAAGAGCTGTGATAGTATCTAGCCCAGAAGTTAGAGTATTGCCAGAGTATGATACCGAATAGCCAGATGCAGCATTGGTTGCTACGGTCATAGACGAAGTAGCCGCGCCTGTTGAACTAGTTGATAATGCACCAAGCGCAACAGTCTCACTAGCCATTGTAAAAGTTAAAGTTTCTGCAACTGTAGCCGTAACAGTAACTTGTCCAGCCGTTGAAGCGGCAACAACACCCGTATCTATCAAAGTAGCCCAAGAATCATCAGAATATGTGCTCATGCGCAAGAAAAATGTCGAATTTGTCGCACTAGGATTAACAACGCCCGAAAAACCGACCGTTTGGCTACCAGTTGGGGCTGCAATATTACCCGATTTACTCAATCTTAATTCGCCAGGTATAGACGTGTCGACCAACCAACCCGACGCATCGCCTAAATTAACAGGTTGAGAAGTTAAGGTCGATGAACTTGCAGAGAAACCAGGTGCTGACGTACAGGCGCCACTAGCTGTTGTGCAAGCAGCAAAACTAAGCGATTGGATAACTGTAGTAGACGGAACTGTAAAATTAAATAAGTAAGTAGTACTAACACCCGCCGCAGAACTACCAATAATGATAGTTCGAGCGGTAATTTGAGAGGCTGAAACAATATTTGGCAAATAAACTAATAGTAGCGAAGCTACCAATAATATATATGTAATCCGCCTAACTAACTGCCTCGACTTTGCCACTATTTCACCCCTGAAAAATTTTGAATATCTTAATGCTATAATAACATAAGCATGAGAAAGATAATAATGATGATTTCCGTTATAGCTATAGCCATCAGTCTATTAATTTCGCCATCAAGTTCTGCCCAACCATACGGTAAAGGTATTTATAATGAGAACGTGCCATACGGCGACCAAACATCATTATCAATCGCCACCAGCGGCAATATAGCCATACCCATTACACCGACAACTAGCGGTGTTTTAGCTACTGGTAATAGTGTTGTTACGATTACATCAACAGACGTAAAAGGTTATAAATTATACATTCGCGCATTAAACGATACCAATATGCATAGTCTGGGGTCACTACTACCCGCTTCATCTAATAATTCACCCGCGGCACTGTCGGTTAACACTTGGGGTTATAACACCGATGCATCAACAAATTTTGTCGGCTTGTCATTAACCGATACCTTAATTCGCTCAATCACCATACCGACTTCAAGTGGCGATATAACGACTGTAACCTACGGTATAAAACTTGATATGGCCAGGCCAGCTGGTAGTTATGTAGCCAACGTTGTTTATACGGCCGTTCCTCAAACCGACTAACGCTTTTTTGTTTTTATTTTTCTAAATAACGCTAAAATTATAAATATAATAGCAACCAAGGCGATAATAATCGCCCATAGTGGCATATAAATTAGCCACCTAGTTTCCACCACCGATGGTTTATCGCCCAGCCCAATTGTATAGACAACTTTGTATATGCCTGGGAACTGTGGCAAGGGTAGTTTATCCGATATAGACCTAACCGTGCCTGGTAATATTAGCGTGTCCCCCGATACATTCGCTGCTTCGCTATCATCTAATATATTTTTAATAATGGCACTATAACGACTACGAAAATGTGTTGTGCCGGTATTCCGTAGCACCATACTCCACGCACTTTCGCCACCAGCTGCCCAGGGTGATGTCAGTGATAATAAACTGCCGTTACGCGTCACGCTACCAACAACTGTTATATATAAAAGTGAGGCAACGCGCTGGCGTGAATTGATACCACTATCTGATGTTTTAACATCTGTGCTGGCGAATAAGCTAAGATATCGCCCGCCCGGTTCAGCTGATAACGGCACGCCAACTCTGAATGATATCAATTTATTTTGTCCAGCCATTAAATCAGTTTGCGCAGGACTAAACGAGATCCACTTAGTCATATCTGAATCTTCGGCAAAGGCATAATCATATTGCTGATTAATAACGCTAAATTCCTCGGCACCAAAACTAATAGCCATCAGTTTATCGGTTGAGTTAGCAACCATTATTTGCCCATCAAGTGAAGTGCCAGGCGCAATTTCGAGTTCGCTTCGCAGTGGCGAAAGAGTTAATCCTTTTCCCGGTATTTCGTCCTGTACGGCTAATGTTCTATTTGACGATAAGCACGTATATGTAGCCAATAATAAAGTTGTAATTAAAAAAAACATAGACACGGGCAGCAAATACTGGCGTAAATATTTACGTAATTTCATAACTACTGATTGATTTCAATATATTTATAACTAGCTAATCTTTATTTTTTAGTTTCTTTAGTAGCTTCCGATTTTACTTCTGGTAGATTGCTCAACTCATTCAATAGGCCTTGTATCTGCACATAGCTTAAACCCGTCATTTGGGTTAGCGCGCTCGCTATTTTTTGTAATAACTCTTCTGATATTTGTCTCATTTCATCCTCCTGATTTTAAATTATACCATTCAAACTGGCATACTATGGCTATTAAGGCTTTTTATAATATCTGAACTCTCGTCACCACTGAAGCAATATTTAAGGTAAAATACAAATGACCAGTCGTTCCATCATCAACATATTCAAATGTCCCTAATTCAGGAGTAGTCAACAATGTTCCACTTGTGAATTTCAATGGGGCTGTGCCAGCGGTTGCAGAACCAGCAGCGATAGTAACGGCTCCAGTATTTGTAACTTGGAACTTACTTACCGACCCTACTTGAGCGTCTATAAGTAGCTTAGCGCCCGAACCAGTTTTGGTTTCGGTTGGATTTATCAAAAGCGCTGTATATCCCGCTGTTCCTGTTTGGTTAATGTTAGTATTTATTAAAACAGTTTTAATAATTCCTGAAGAATTGTTTGACGCACCATTAACAGCTAATATAGTAGCGTTATCGACTGTCAATGTTCTACTAAAATTAAATATACCAGAAGCAGCAGTACCTTGTCCCGATATAATAACAAAAGAGGCGTTCGCATTACCTATATTTATGTTTCGCAAGGAAGCAGTGCCTGAATTAACTGACCTTATATATGCAACGTTTCCACTCCAATATGTACGTAGGTATGAAGTATCAGTAGTCTGGTCTGCTGTATTATAAATAGCTATGCCAGTTGAGGTTGAGGGGAGGGTTAGGGAATGGGTTGGAGCCGTTGTGCCAATACCAACGTCGCCAGCATTAGTTATCCTCATCTTCTCGGTTTGGGTGTTATCACCTGTTCTAAAAACTAAAGCATTAGCTCCACTAGCACCTTCTCTTATCCCGCCAATTTGAGCCCCATAACCATCAGAACTAGACGAAGTAAACTCTATATAAGTGCCATCGTTGACCGTAGAAGTTTGAGGGCCAATCCTCATACCCCTCGTAAAACCAGCACTAGTCTTAATATCTAAATTTGCTAAAGGTGATAAAACACCAAATCCTACGTTACCTAGCGAGTCAATAGCCATCCTAGTAGTCCCGCCAAGGGTTACATTATCCTCACCAGTTATAAAGTTTATTTTCGTCGCAGCGTTATATAAAACGCTGCCACCACCTATATTAACTTCTGTTTCTGAGACTTGTGAATCTGTTACAAATAATAGTACATCTTGTTCTGCTGTTAGATAATGAGGCATTGATATTCTTCCAAATTTTCTAGTAGCGTCTGTCCTCGTCGTTGCATTAATATCTGCACCAAATCTTAAAGCTATACCATTACCTGTTTGCAGGTCCAATAGCCCATTTGGACTAGTCGTACCGATACCAACGTTGCCGTCTGATTGTATTCTGACCTTTTCACTTACCCCTCCTCCAAGGGTCGTTTCTGTAGAAAAAGCCATATATGAACCCCAATCTGGGGATTGATTTGCTACTAATATTTTTCCGCCAATTCTTGTATCTAGCGTTCCTGTTGGAATATAAAAGGTTTGAAAAACTCCTCTATCTGCACCAAGATTATTCGAACTTTTTAAACGCAAAGCCTCAAAAGACGTGACCGTTCCAGCTATTTCTAACTTCGCTCCAGGTGCCGTCGTCCCGATTCCTACTTTTCCTGCTACGGATAATCCATCGTTCCCTCTTATATAAAATTGGTTAGACAAATATTCAATCGCACCAGCTTCGGGCGTGGTTAGAAGTGTGCCTGATGTGAATTTCAAGGGTGCTGTGTTAGCCGTGGCTGTGCCTGCACCAAGTTGAATACGAGGAAATGTGAATTTGCCCACAGTTGTCTGTGGAGTTGTTTGGTCAAGCTTCAGGATATCTGTAATAAAGGCGAACTGCTTCCTTGCTGCCCCGGTAGTAATTGTCCCGTAGTAAGCGTCCGCATTAAACTCAATCGCACCCACTTCAGCCGTGTCCATTAAAGGGCCAGAAGTTAGTTTTATCGGTGCGGTGCCAGCACTATTCGTACCGGGCTGGACAGTAATAGTTTTATGCCCACCATTGGCAACATCATCCACGCCATTATCGTAATGCTCCTTAGCAAGATACTTGTTAAGCAAGTCACCCCAGGCTCCGTCATCACTATCTACAATTGGAAGTCGTTGCTCTGTCATTGGTTAAGCCCCATATTTTCCACTACCAAAACCATGGGTTGCTTCTTTTTGAGACTTTAAAGCAGGAATCGTGTGATTATTAGATTGGCTCAGCAAAGACACAAAAGCCCTTAGGCCGATCATACTAAGCAGCACTAGACCGCTGTATTTCAAGAAATCTTTTCGATCCATCTCTTTATTGCCTATGGCTTTAAATATGTCTTTATTAATCACATCCCTACTCCATTTCGATATTAAACCGAAAACTTATAATAATCATAAGCTATAAGGGTTAATAAATCAAACTTTACCTACATCGGTATAACACTGGTGATAAAAACTTGTATAATCATCTCATTTCGTTTATATTTAAAGCTATACAAGTAAAGAGGGAGTATGACATATGGGGCTAGGTAAAATTGAGCTTATTGCAATAATTGCATTAGTAATTACACTGATTGTTGTAGGTGGCAAAAAACTGCCAGAATTAGCACGCGGTATCGGTGAAGCCGGCAAAGAATTGCGCAAAGGTTTTAGCAAAGACGAAGATGAAAAAAAGTCAGACGACAAAAAAACAGATAAAAAATAAATAACAAAGGGCGGTAAGGTGAGGCGTTCAGCTCAAAAATCGCAATCAGCGACAAAACTAAACGATCATATTCGCGAATTAGCGATGAGATTGTTTGTTTCGGCCGCTACATTAGTAATTGTGGGTATTATAGTCTACTTTTTTTACGAACCAATCCTAAACTTATTACGATCGCCACTTGGAGCACCACTTTATTACAGTAACCCGGCTGGCAGCTTTGCGTTTGTCATGAAAATTTGCTTCATGGGCGCGCTAACTATTACAATTCCAGTTATTATTTATAACCTTATTATGTTTATTCAGCCCGCATTCGAAAAGAGCATACCACGCAAACATATTTATTTAACGACCATATTATCATCCCTATTAGCAATCGCAGGCGCGGTATTTGCATTTACTTGCATACTACCTGGGACGCTAGAGTTCTTTGCGGGATTTCAAACCGATGATGTCAGCGCCCTAATATCTGCCGACAGCTATCTAACTTTTGTAACCAATATAATTATCACATTCGTAATTATATTCCAACTACCGCTTCTAATAACATTCATTGACAGCGTCAAGCCACTAAAACCAAAGAAATTATTCAAGATGGAAAAATGGGTCGTACTGGGTAGTTTAATTATTGCGCTGTTAGCGCCATTCACCTATGATCTCGTGACTAGCATATTAATCGCCGTACCTATAATTGTACTATACAACCTATCTATTGTAATCGTACTAATAAAAACCCACGCCAGAGCTAACCAAAAAGCCCGTTCTGCCGCCCGCAAGGCATTTGTAGATCCCTCCATAACTACTGATTTTATGCCTGAATCAATGCCGTCATTTAACGAGTTGGTCGCCGAAATGGCAGAGGTTAAATCAGCCGAGATAACCCCCGCCTCAGTTATTGCCACTCCAAAACGAACTTTTATGGATATTGCCCCGTCAAAATCTGCACCGACGAAAATAACGCCAGCCAAATGGGCTTATCTTAAGCCAAAGCAAGCCACAATCAGTCACCGCGTCCGTTTAATCTCTGACATTCGTCCCCAATCTAATCGCGTTTTAGCATAACAGTAAAAGCTTCTGACGGAATATCAACCTTACCAAAGCGCTTCATCCGCTTTTTACCTTTAGCCTGTTTGGCTAATAATTTTTTCTTGCGGCTAACGTCACCACCATACAAATAACCAGTTACGTCTTTTCGATAAGCCGATAAATCTGCTCTGGCAATAAACTTACCCCCAATTGCCGCCTGTAATGCAACTTGGAAATTTTGGCGGGGGATTACTTCTTTTAATTTATCAACAATACGACGTCCAAGATCTTGGGCTTCGCTGCGATGAGCCATAACACTTAACGAATCGACAATGTTGCCAGCCACATAAAAATCAACCCGCACCAAATCTTCAACCCGGTAATCATCAAGTTCGTAATTAAACGATCCGTAACCGCTAGTTATTGATTTTAGTTGGTCATAAAAATCAGTCAAAAGGTTGGCAAGTGGTGCCTCAAAACTAATCAAGGCTCGCTCGTCAATATAGCTAAGATTATTTTGAATTCCCCTTTTATTAATAATCAATTGCAAAACTGAACCGATATAATTTTTTGGAACGACAATTTCGCCCTTTATCCACGGTTCGGCAATCTCCTTTATCCGGCTAGCGTCAGGCAAATCACTAGCACTTTTAATATCCAAGAACTCACCATTAGCCAAAGAGACGTGATAATCAGTCGATGGATTAGTGACGATCAAATCAAGATCATATTCGCGCTCCAAACGCTCACGAATAATATCCAT